>JAKZTB010000159.1:0-6990 GCA_047517345.1 Alphaproteobacteria bacterium | reverse complement strand
ATGACGCTGGAATCAATCGCTCCGCTGAGCGATGGTGTCCCCATCACGCTGCCCACCGTGGCAGCCTGAACGTCCCGGCCCTACCCGCCGGGAGCCGCGTAGAGCGCAACGCTCTTACACCACGCGCCGGGACACGATCTCAGGCCAATCCAACCCTTTTGGCCGACTCTACGGCTGAATTCCGGATTGAACCCGCTCCTATAGGGCGCGGTCATGGGATCGAACGTGCCCGCGTCGATTTCCTCGCGCAGAAAGGCGCGCACCTCGCCGCGAATCGTCTCGGCTTCCGGCGGCAAGCGGATGGGGTCGAACTGTATCGCACTGGACATTACGTACTCCCGCTACTGTGTCGCGACCATGGGCCACAATTCTTCGGCGCCGCGCGCCGCAACCATCTCGCCGAGCCGTACGGCCCACACGCTCTCGCTACCGAAATCGTCCCGCCAGGACCAAAGCCGCGTGGTGTAGCGGTGCAGGATATGCTCGGCGGTAAAGCCGATCGCGCCATGCGCCTGATGCGCGATACCGGCCCCTTCGCCCACGGCCTCGCCGACGCGGATTTTGGCCCATGCCACTTCGAGGAAAACCAGATCGTCGAACGCCTCCGCCCGGCTAAGCGTATCCGCCACCGATCCCGCCGCGGCAATCGCCGCCGCCGCCTCGCCAGCGAGCCGCGCCAGATTGTGCTGCACCGCCTGGAACTTTCCAATCGGCCGTTCGAAGGCGACGCGCTCCTTGGCGTATTCGACCGAAATATCGAGGATCGCCTGCAAGGCGCCCGCCATTTGCGCCGACCGCACCGCAGCGCCCATCTGCAGCAGGGCGTCTTCGTCCAGCCCGTCGACAGGCGCCGAAACCTCATTTGGCACCACGCCGTCGAAAGTGATCCGGCTGCGCGCCTCACTGGCGAGGCTGCTGCCCGCGCCGACGGCGCAGGCCGCCCGGTCGACCAGCGCCACGACATGCCCGTCGCCGCGGCGCGCGATCACCGCAATGTTCTCCGCTTCGTCGGCGAAGGGAATATCACGGGCTGTCCCAGACAACGTGCCATCTTCGCCGAGCATAATGCTTTCGCCAGGTCGTGCCGGCGCGACGGTCATGGCCCCCAGGGGGACGATGATACCGGCGCGGGACAATAGCCACCCCGCCAGCAACGTCTCCGCCAACGGTACGGGCACGGCGAATTCGCCCGATACCCGCAACACGTCGAACCCGTCGACAATGGTCGCACCCGCGCCGCCCAAATCGTCCGGCGTCCAGGCCTGGGTCAGCCCCGACTCCTCCAGCGCCGACCAGAGCGGCGCCTTCCAGTTATCGTCTGCGGCGTTCGTGATCGTCTGCGGGTCGCACAGATCCTGGAAGATCCGCGTCGTCGCGTCGATAATGATGTTGTCGTCACTCATAGAACAGCTTTCTCCTATTGCGGCCTGTCGCCGACGATGGTCGCGCGGTGCATCCGCCGGCGCTCGCCGTGATAGTCGTTGATCGCGAAATGCTGAACGCAGCGATTGTCCCAGATCGCGAGCGTGCCCGTCTCCCAGCGGAAACGGCAAGTGAATTCGGGTCGTACCGCATGGGCGATCAGGAACTCGATCAACGGCCTGCTTTCCGCTTCGGTCATGCCGGCGAAGCGGATCGTGTGTGCGCCATTGACGTACAGCGCCTTGCGGCCGGTTTCCGGATGCGTCCGGACGACGGGGTGCTCGGCCATGATTTCTTCGACCTTGTCCACGTTGGTGGCCGTCATGCTGCTTTTGGCGCTTATTCCCGCGGCGCGGCCGCCCGATCGGCGCAGCGCGGCGCTGCTTACGCCGACCAACGGGTCGAGGAGTTGCTTCATGCCATCCGACAGGGCGTCATACGCGTCGTACATGTTGGCGAACATCGTATCGCCGCCGGCCGACGGCACCTCCAACGCGTAGAGGATCGTCCCCAAAGGCGGGGTTTCCAGATAGGTCGTGTCTGAGTGCCAGATACCGCCAAAATTCTTCTTTTCATGCGGTTCCTTGACGATCTCGATGATTTCCGGCGCGTTGTCGAGGCCTTTTACGAAGGGATATTCGTTTAGCGGTCCGAAGCGCCGGGCGAAGTCCGCCTGTTGCGGCGGTGTCAGGTTTTGGTCGCGTATAAAAAGTACCTGATAGTCGAGAAACGCCCGATGGATTTCGTCATGGACCTGATTTGTCAGGTCGCCCGCCAGATCCGCGCCGAAGATTTCCGCGCCGAGCGATCCGGCGACGGGCTGCACATCGATCCTCTGTTCCGCCATATCGTCCCTCCCGTCGATCCGTCCGGACACGATGAACGGACTGCCGCGGCGCTAATTATGGTTGCGAATTTACGCCACGGCCGACGCCGGTTTCAAAAAAACTCAACGTGCACGGGCCCATCTGTCAATGCGGAAAATTACGCATATTACGGGGTTACGGCATCTTTCAAAATCGCCCGCCCCATTTCAATCTCAATAATATCAAGCTAGACTTGAGAAAATTTCAAGTCTGCCGGTGATATGCGAAAACGGTTCCCTCTCCTGAACGCCCTGCGCGCCTTCGAAGCGGCCAGCCGGCACGGCAGCCTGTCGGGTGCTGCGGGAGAACTTTCGGTCACGACGGGGGCGGTCAGCCGGCAGATTTCGCGACTCGAATCCTACCTGGATTGTCCGTTGTTCACACGCAATCCGCGCGGCGTCGTCTTGACCGCCAAAGGGGAAACCTACGCCAACGCGTTGACCGACGCCTTCGACCGCATCGACGAGGCGACCGGCGAATTGCGCAGCGGCGGCGTCCCCGCAAGCCTCTCGGTTTTTTCGTTCACGACCCTGGCCATGGAATGGCTGCTGCCGAAACTCGATTCCTTCCGCGAGCTGCATCCCGGCATCGACCTCAAGCTGGTCGCTTCCAGCGAACCGGTCGGCCTGTACGACGGACAGGTCGATGTCGGGCTGTGGATCGGTCCGGAGGATTGGCGCGGCATCCATTTCGACGTGCTGTTCAACGGCGACCATTTTCCCGTGTGCAGCCCCTCGTTGCTGGAAGGCGGCCCGCCCCTGCGGGTGCCGAGCGACCTGCGCCACCACACGTTGCTCTACTCGACCCAGCGCATTCCGAACTGGCCCAACTGGCTGGCTGCGGCGGGAGTCGGCGATCTCGACATCACCCGGGAAATGCGCTTCGAGAATTCCTCCAACGCCTACCGCGCCGCGCGCGACGGGCTCGGCATCGCCCTCGGACAACGCCTGTTCGTCGCCGAGGACATCGCCGCCGGACGGTTGGCCGTGCCGTTCCCGATCAGCGTTCGCTCGCAACAAAGCTATTGCCTCGTCTGCCTCGACTCGCGCCGTTCCGACTGGAAGATCGAGGCGTTCCGCGGCTGGATCGGCGCGCGTGTCGCGGAAACCGAAACGCTTTCCCACGCCGTGTTGCGCGACGACATGAACGTCATCCCAATAGCCGACCAGCCGCCCGACGGCGCGTAGGGAGCCCAAGAGCCCGATTGCCAACAACGTCGATTTCCAAGCGAAACGCGTGACCGTCTGCGACATCGCGTAACACCGTAAACCCGTGATTATGCCTTGCATTGTGGGTCGTTCGATGCAGTCTTGATCTCATAATGTCGCCCGGCACACGGCGACGGTCCGCGACGCGAGAGATCAGACGATGGATTTTTCCGACACGAAAGAAGAAGCCGAATACCGCGCCGGCATACGCGCCTGGCTGAACGAGAACGCGGAACGGAAACGACCGGGCAGCACCTTCAGGGTGAAGCAGGGCGCGGACGATCTGGTGCCGCCGGCCAAGGACTGGCAGGCCAAGAAGTACGACGCGGGCTATGCCGGCATCACATTGCCCGAGGAATATGGCGGCCAGGGCGGCACCCCGCTGCAACAGGTCATTTACAACCAGGAGGAAGCCGACTTCGTCGCCCCGCGCGGGGTCTACGAGATCGGTCTCGGCATGTGTATCCCGACCATGCTGACCTACGCGACGGAGGAGCAGAAAATCCGCTACGCGGTCCCGGCGCTGGAGGGCAAGGAAATTTGGTGCCAGTTGTTCTCCGAACCGTCCGCCGGATCGGATTTGGCGGGCCTGCGGACGCGGTGCGTGCGGGACGGCGACGACTGGGTCATCAACGGACAGAAAATCTGGACCTCCGGCGCGCATTTCTCCGACTACGGCGTCATCGTCGTGCGCAGCGACCCGACCGCGCCCAAGCACAAGGGCCTGACCTACTTCTTCCTCGACATGAACTCGCCGGGCATCGAGGTGCGGCGCATCAAACAGGTGTCCGGCGTCTCCAACTTCAACGAGGTCTTCTTCACCGACGTGCGGATACCCGATTCCCAACGGCTTAGCGATATCGGCAATGGCTGGCGCGTCTCGATCACCACCCTGATGAACGAGCGGCTGGCGGTCGGCGAGCGGCCGGCGCCGGATTTCGATGAAATCTTCGCGCTCGCCCGCGACCTCGAGCTCGAGGACGGGCCCGCCATCGCCAATACGACGGTACGCGAGAAACTGGCCCGCTGGTATATCGAGCAGCAGGGCCTGAAACTGACCCGCTACCGCACGATTACGGCGCTGTCGCGCGGCGCGGAACCCGGACCGGAGGCCTCGATCACCAAGGTAGTCGGCGGCAGGAAACATCAGGAAATCGCCAATTTCGGCATGGAGCTGATGGACATGGCCGGCGTGATGCTGGACGACGAGACGATGCCGATGCGCGCCCTGTTCCAGGAAGCGCTGCTGGCGTCGCCGAGCGGCCGCATCGCCGGCGGTACCGACGAGATTCTGCGCAACATCATCGCTGAGCGCGTGCTCGGCCTGCCGCCCGACATCCGCGTCGACAAGGACGTCGCGTTCAACGACCTGCCGCAGGGCGGCAGCTGACGGCAGCGCTGTTTTCAACGAAGAAGAGGTGAAGCCGCGCCGTGCAACGCTCCGGCACGCCGATGCGCGGGTGCGACCGATCTCCCGCTTGGGTGTCCTTAAATTTCCGATGTCCGTTCTGCATCGATTTACGACCGCTTCCCCTTCGATCCCGGACATCGTTGACGATTCCGCGTTTTGGTAATTGTTGACCCACACCGGACTCCAAGCAGACCAGTAGAGTATCGTCCACCACTCCGTTAAACTTTCATGGGAATACCGCTTTGAAGGTAGAAGGGCATGGCGGCAGCGGAAGTCACACGTAGGCTGGCGGCAATCATCGCAGTAGATATCGCCGGTTATTCGCGGCTCGAATACCGAGGGACTTCATGACATCGGACACCGACACCGATAACCAAGCAGAACTAATCGGCCGTTTCTCCGATAAATACCGCTACGGCCAGACCGCGCTTTGCCAGGAGATCGAACGCACTGTATTTGGTTGCGTTTACGGGGCGACCAGTTGGACGACACGGGACGAAGCCGATGCGGTCGCAAAAAGGCTCGGCCTTGGGCCGGATACGCGGCTCCTCGATGTCGGCGCAGGCACCGGTTGGCCTAGCATTTATTGGGCCACCAAAACCGCTTGCCAAGCGGTCTGCGTGGACCTCCCCCAAGAAGGCCTACAAGTGCTTCGCATGCGCGCCGAACAGGATGGCGTCTCCGAGCAAATCATGACTGTGCGCGGCAATGGAGCCGCCCTTCCTTTCAGCCAAGTCGGCTTCGATGCGGTATTCCACTCCGACGTCTTCTGTTGAACCCCGGCGAAACTTGCCGTGTCGCAAGAATGCCGACGGGTCATCAAGGATAATGGCGTTTATGTCTTCTCGGTTATCGCACTGCAGGAAGGCCTGTCGGCAGATGATTATAAACTCGGTCTCGATTACGGCCCGACCGACGTGGAAGTGGAAGGCGGCTACCGCGCCATGTTGGCCATGGCCGGATGGGACATGGAGGAACGCATAGACCTGACCGAAGCGTATATCGCTACCATCAATAAAATGCGTGCCGAAGAAGAAGCCCATTTCGACGAACTCGCCGAATTGCAAGGCAAGGAAGTCGTTGAAGCCCGCATCGCACGCCGAATCAAACGCCTGAAAGCGCTTGAGCTGGGCGTGGTAATAAGGGAGCAATATGTGGCCCGGCCCGCCTGTTAGGTTGAAAGTAGATCTCTACGTCGACGAAGGTATCAGTGAAGCACAGGGTCGCGACAAGCGCCGCCAGTTAGATCCCAGGATGAAAGACGCTAATCGCTAAAGCGTTGAGTAAGACCCCTCTTGCGACATACGGAAAATAAGGGCGGGTTACCTTGGCAATATCAGTCCGGATGACTTCGAACAGCATGCAACCGGATCTTTTTGAACTGTCCACTGTAACGGGGCAAGACCAGCCCGGCGATGTCGGCTTTCCTCTGATTTACTTCTGCTTTTTCCCAGGTTCAGACGTGCCGAGCGATACCGCGTTTTGGTAACTTTTGACCCGGAACGGAAGTGACCTAGCGGGCTTTCGAAATTTAACATTTGGTCCGTTAACACTGAATTTGACGCTTCGATCCTACGCGCCATCCAAGTTAGTTACACCCGTCCAATCCGGTCCCGGCGCGGTCTGCACCAGCTCAGCACAGCGCTGAACGTATAGCTTCGCCGCCCCGTCATCGGCGCATGCGCCAACACATTGAGCAAAGGCACCGATGGCGGTCGCGAACTCACCTTGGCGATATAGCGCTAATGCTTCAGCGAAATTCTCAGCGCTAGATATCTTTGACTGACGCAGTTCAGGGGACTCGGCATCAAGAAGTTCGTAAACTGCTACGGGTTCAACACGCCCGCGAACGATCACGCGATCGAGTTCGCGCACCGTAAATTCTTTGGATTGTCGAGTCCCTTCACCGTGTGGTCTGTCAAAATACAAAGTGAGCCATAAAGTTTCCTGCTTATCCTTGAAAGTCATCCAGCGATGAGGAGGCGATAGGGCATGGGCTCGGTGCGTGCGGCGCTATGGACGAAACGCGGGATCATGGTTTCGAGTTGATAGCGCCGGTTGTAGCGCCAGGCGAAACTGGCGA
>JAKZTB010000158.1:0-10884 GCA_047517345.1 Alphaproteobacteria bacterium | reverse complement strand
GGCCTGGGGAAAACGTGGACGAGCCAAGCTCGCCCGCATTTACCACAGGCCCATCAACAGCAACTTTCTTCTCAAAATTATCGGTCATGTTCCGGTCCTCCTTGGACACTTCGATTAAGCCAATTCTGTGTCCAAGGAAATTGGGTCCGACTCAGATCGTCCAAATTGCAGGTCATCACGTTGACCGGCATATCATCGACCATCTGCTTGTAGGCATCGCGCTCGGCCTCGACCTTCCGAAGCCGCTCTTTCAGCGCCTGTGAATCGTCGGACACAGCGACTGTTTCCTGCTTATCGGTACTCGCATCTTGCGTCATTGTTTCTTCCCTCATCTAAGCTCGGCTGGTTTCAAAGCCGAAGCCGGTGTCGCAATAAAACGATCAGAACGGTTCAACCCTACTGAGCCGCCATGTGCGAGAATGATGGAGGGAATGTATTGCGTTAATCTTAACAATTTTCAGAAATTTATCGCGATCCAGCACATTTATTCGCTTAACGGTTTTTAACCATAAATCAAAAATTACAATGATAAAGTGAAAGTACTTCTTGTTTTTGTGTGTTAAAGTGGAATGCGATTTCGGACAGATTATCTATCGGGAAAATCTCGATACTGATGGCGGCCTCGCGCACGCCGCTGTTGAGAATTCTACGCGCCGCACGGCGCGCATTCGTCGCGAACGACAAAAAACGCAAGGACCGTTGGTACTATCAGACGATTGATCCGCGTACAGGTTTGCGCTGTATGGCCGTCCGGTCGACGGCGTTACTCGTAGTCCGCGCCGGACCGAATACCTGTAATCTCCGAGATCAATTGTTCTTCGCCTTCTTCGTCGTGGTCGAAGGACATCGCGAACCCGTCGTCCAGCGTACGGACCACATTGCCGTGCAAATGGCCAATATCGTCCACTTCCAACTCCAGCGCCTGATCTTCGTCGAACAGCGTTTCCACGTCCTCCACGTTCACGGCCGCGCCGCCGGTGGAAATGTCCGTCATACGACCGTGATGTTCGTCCGCGCCGTCCCGGAACGTAACCGGTTTGTCGACTTTGTAACGTGTTTGCCTGCGCCGTTCATGATTGGCCATGGTCCCACTCCAATCGAATACGCAACTTCACTCTAACCGCATCATAAACGGCGAAGAAAATCAATTTTCTATTAAATTCTGCCGCTATGCCGCATTGCCGTCCTTACGCCTAATTCACGAACAGGGCATTCGCGAGACGTGCAGCGATGAATACCCCCACCGCGATGATCACCCAGGCGACGACACGCTTCATCAGATCGGGCGCGACGGCGTGTGCGGCTTTCGCGCCGATCGCGACACCGCAGACAAGCCCTGCTCCAATGGCGGCCCCAATTGTAAAGTCGACGGCGCCCAGCATGACATTCCCTGCCGTCGCCACACTCGCCAACGGAAACTGGGCCGCTTGACTGAGACCGACCGCCGTCAATACGGGAAACCGCAACCACAGGAGCAAGGGCACGAGAATCAACGGCCCTCCGGTTCCCGTCATCGCGGACCCGAAACCGGTCACGGCCCCTATCGCGAGAAGAGCGACCGGTCCCAATTTATTCTCGCGGTCGTCGGTCAGTGCGGTTGGGCGAAGCGCGTAGTAACCAGCGAACAGGAGCAGCAGGGCGATTACCGCCTCGAGAACACGCGCCGACGCCGCCGAAGCGGTCACCGCGCCCAGAAACGCCGCCGGCATCGCGCCGAGGATAATCCAGCCGGCCAAGCGCCACTTTATCGAGCCGTGGCGCGCGTAAAGCACCGCGCCTACCGCGCCGGCAAATATATAGCCGAACATCGCACCGGCAACCGCGCCATGAACGTCGAACCCAAGCCCATAGGCCATGAACGATACCAGCAGCACGCCACCAATTCCGGCCGCGCCGATCAAGGCGCCCACGAATACGCTGAACGCGGTCAGCATCAAGAAAACGCTCATCGAAAGCCTTTCGCGTGGGATCGATACGAGGAAACCGGGTCACGATACTCGAATAGCCGCCGCGGCGTCACGCAAGAGAAGTTACAAGTCTTGACACAACGGCCATCGCGAAGGCGCAATCCCGATAACCGGCCCGTATCAACCGAACGAGTGTCATCATGCCGTCTGCCGCCAAGCGCCTAAACGGCGCCGAAATCGCCCAGTACCATAAAGACGGATACGTCGTCCCGGATTTCCGCCTCACCGACGAGACGCTGGCGTCGATCCGAGACGATCACGGTCGGCTACTCTCCCGGCATCCGGAGTTCGTCGACTACTGCCCGTCTCTGCTTGCCTACGACCTGTCTTTTCTCAACTACGCGCGCACGCTGGAGATCCTCGACATGGTCGAACAGCTGATCGGCCCGGACATCGCGCTGTGGAACGCCAGCTTCTTCGCCAAGCCGGCACAAAAAGGCCGCGCGACACCGTGGCATCAGGACGGCGAATACTGGCCGATCCGCCCGCTCGCCACCTGTACCGTTTGGATCGCCATCGACGATTCGACGACGGAGAACGGCTGCCTGCGGGTAATACGCGGCTCGCATAAGGACAAGAACCTGCGCGCGCACACCACCAACCCGGATCCGAACCTCACGCTCAATCAGGAATTGCCGCTGACCGCGGACGACGAAAGCCGCGTCACCGACATCGTTCTAAAGGCCGGTCAGATCTCGTTGCACGACGTGTTCCTCGCCCACGGTTCCGCCGCCAACACCTCCGGCAAACCCCGCCGCGGCATGACACTGCGGCTCATGCCGACGACATCTGTCTTCGACCGCAAAATTGCGCGGGAGCAGCATGAGAGTATCGGCCTCGTCGATCATTCGGTGCGCACGCTGTTCCTGATGCGCGGCGAGGACCGATCGGGGAAGAACGATTTTCGGGTGCGGCTCTAAATCGACACACCGCCCGTGGCCGAATGGAAATTTCATGAAACTGTACTACACCCCGAACTCGCCCTTTGCCCGCATCTGCCGGATTACGGCAGAACTCGCGAGGTTAGCCGACAAACTTGAGTTGGAAGCCGTTAAGCTGCGTTCACACGACAGTCCCGTCATACCGCTGTCCCCGATGGGGCGCATTCCAATCCTCGTCGACGGCGATCTGGTGCTGAGCGAAGCTCGCCATATCTGCGCCTATCTGGACCAGAAAGGCGGCAAAACGCGCACCGTCGCGCCCTATGGCGACTGGCAGGCGGTTGCTAAGGAGGCGGAAACCCTCGCCTTCCTTGATGCCGTCATCGTCTGGTCCCGCGAAGTCCGGCGCGAGCAGGAAGACCAGTCGGACTTTCTTCTGGAAGTCGCCGACCAGCAAATGCGCCGTGAACTGGCCCATCTCGACGCGACGCTCCGGGCGCCGGAAAGTGACCCGCCCCTGACGTTCGCGACGCTCTGCCTCGTCGCGGCGCTCAGCATTCTGACGTTCTACGACCTGCCCCCGATTGGCGCGCGACCTATCCGGCCGTATCGGTCTGGTACGAGGTTTACGAAGCGCTTCCGGTCATCGCCGAAACCGCCCCGACCGCGGCAGCGATGAACCCGCTGACCCGATAGCGTCTCTTATATTTCAATCAGGATAGTGATCTGGCGAAGCCCGTCAGCGCTTCGTCTTCGCCCGGAGCCGCGAGCAGCGAGAGTCCCACCGGTATGCCATCCACTTCCGCCAGGGGTAAGTTGATCTGCGGAGCGCCGAGCAGGCCTCCAAGGCAGGTCAGCGTGATGATCCGCATGCGGCGGCTCCACATCTGGCTCTGCGGCAAGCCGGCTTCGGGCGCCGGGAACGGCGCGGTGGGGAGGCAGATCACAGTGCCCAGTTCCAGCAGGTCCGCCATACGGGCCTGCACAGACTCGCGCCCGACTTGCGCTTCCGCGACCGTCTCGTCCGTGATTTCAGCCGCTTCGACGAGACGGCGGGCGACGTCGTAACCGAAGCGTGGATTGCAACGGTCGACCCACTCATGGATGGTTTCCCAGGCCTCGCGGCTTTGCAGCGGCTGCTGAATGCGGCGCCATTCGTCCAATCCGTTGTCGGACAATCGCATCGTCGTTACGTCGCCGATCAAGTCGCCGACCGCCGCGAGAGGGCCCTGCAGCGCATCGCGGACCGCTTCGTCCGCGACTTCGAAGGCGTCTTCGGCGACGATCATGCGAGTCGGCCGCGTGTCCGGAAAATCAGTCCCGAACATCACGGCGGCGACGCGGGCGAACATCTCGACGTCGCGGGCGAACCAACCGACGGTATCGTACGACTTCGCCTGCGGCAGCATGCCGTCGAGCGAGAGCCGGCCGTGCGTTGTGCGCATGCCGTAGAGGCCGCAGAAACTGGCCGGGATGCGCACCGAACCGCCGGTGTCGGAGCCGAGCGCGAAATCGACCAGCCCACCGGCCACGGCCGAGGCCGACCCGCTGGACGACCCGCCCGGCACCCGGCCCGGCGCGCGCGGATTGACCGGCGTGCCGTAATGCGCGTTCTCGCCGAGTATGCCGCGGGTGATCTCGTCGGTGATCGTCTTGCCGACCATGGTGGCGCCGGCGTCGACCAGCCCCCGGACATGCGGCGCGGTTTTCGCCGCGGGCGATTGCGCCGCCTTCCAGTCCGGATTGCCGCCGCCGGTGACGTGGCCCGCCACGTCGAAGATGTCCTTCGCCGCGAAGGTCAGCCCGGCCAACGGCCCGGTGGCCACGCCTTCGAGATAGGCGTCGCTGTCCTTGCAGAAGGCCCCTAGATGATCGTCTACGGTTAAGCGCGCCGCCATATCGTACCCTCGGGTTTGTCCTCCAGGACGATCCCGGCTTGGGCGAGTTCGTCGCGGATACGGTCGCTCTCCGCGAAGTCCTTGGCCTTGCGCGCTTCGCTACGCCGCGCGATCAGATCGCCGATCGAGGTGTCATCGAGACCGCCCTCGCCGGCCGCCTGCCAACGGAACCAAGCTTCCGGATCTTGCTGCAACAGGCCCAGCAACTGTCCGACCGCCAGAACCGATTGTTTCGCCTTCGATTTTTCACCGGCGCCCGACGCCGCATTCAGCACCGAGATGGCTTCATGCAGGCCGGCAAGCGCCAAAGGCGTGTTCAAATCGTCTTCCAGCGCCTCCTGAACACGGACCGGTACGTCTTTCGAAGCGGAAACATCCGGCGTATTGCGCAGCGCCGCGTACATCCGATCGAGCGTCGCCTTCGCCTGCCGTACGCCGTCCTTGGTGAAATCGAGCGGTGCGCGGTAGTGGGTCTGCAGTTGGACGAGCCGCAACGCCTCGCCGGGGAATTCGTCGAGCAACTCGCTCACCGTGTAGAAGTTGCCGAACGATTTCGACATCTTCTCGCCTTCGCTCTGCAAATAGCCGTTGTGCATCCAGTATTTCGCAAAGCTTGAGCCGGGATTGCCGCAGCGGCTTTGCGCGATCTCGTTCTCATGGTGCGGGAAGATCAGATCCTGGCCACCGCCATGGATATCGAAATCCACACCGAGATGCTTCTGGCTCATGGCCGAGCATTCTATATGCCAGCCGGGCCGTCCCCTGCCCCACGGGCTGTCCCAGCCCGGCGTATCGCTGTCGCTCGGTTTCCAGAGCACGAAGTCGGCCGGATCCTGCTTGTAGGGCGCGACTTCGACCCGCGCGCCCGCGATCAACGCGTCCCGGCTGTGTCGCGACAGCCCGCCATAGTCGGGCATGGAGGTCACGTCGAACAGCACGTGGGCATCAGCTTCATAGGCGTGGCCGGCGGCGATCAGCCGCTCCATCAGCGCGATCATTTCCGGGATATGATCCGTCGCGCGCGGTTCCACGTCGGGCTCCAGCACGCCGAGGGCCGCCGCATCCGCGTGGAATCGTTCGGCCGTCTGTTCGGTCAGCGTCCGGATGTCGATTCCCAGCTCCTTGGCCCGGTCGTTGATCTTGTCTTCGACATCGGTGATGTTGCGCGCGTAAGTAACCTTCGGATAAAGCCGCGTCAGCAACCGGTACAGCACGTCGAAGACGACCAGCGGCCGCGCGTTGCCGATATGAATATTGTCGTAGACCGTCGGGCCGCAGACATACATGCGGACATGCGCCGGATCGATCGGCGTGAAGTCCTGCTTCTCGCGGGCGATGGTGTTGTGGACTTTCAGGACCATACTTCGCTTACGGGATCGCGTCCGCCTCTCTCAACCGGTCGATATCGCCGTCGTCATAGCCCGCCGCGCGCAGGACCTCAACCGTGTGTTCGCCGAGTTTCGGCGCGGGCCCCACCGGAACCTTTTCCGCGCCTACCATCCAGACCGGGCTGTCGATCGTCAAATCGACCCCAACTCTCGGATCCTCGATCCGGCGCAGTGCGCCGCTTTCGAGCATCTGCCGGTCTTTCGACACGTCCGCGATGCTCTGCACCTCGCCGAAGGTGACGCCCAGTTCGTTCAACAGGTCGCGCCATTCCTGCCGATTGCGGCTGGCAAAGACTAAGTCGAGCGCTTCGATCATGGCCTTTGAATTCTCCGCGCGAGCTTCGGGTGTCGCGAAACGGGGGTCTTGGCTGAGTTCGGGCGCCCCCGCGCGTTCGGCGAAGGCCGGCCAGGCGGCCGGGCTGTTCATGAAAGTGACGATCAGCCAGCAATCGTCGGCGGTTTTGTAGAGATTGATCAACGGGTCTTCGGCGTCTTCGCGCGCCGGACGCGGCCGAACCGGATTGCCGCACAGTTCCGCCTGCAGCCAGCAGCCGTTGGACCAAACGCCGTTCGCCATCAGGGAGGTCGAGACCATCGCTCCCTTGCCGGTCTGCTCGCGCTTGTAGAGTCCCATCATGATCGCGCCGAACAGGGTTGCCGCCGTCGGATGATCGCCCATGCCCGGCAGCGAACGCGCCGGTGCTGAGTCGGGCGAAGGCTTGACCAAGTCCATGAGACCGGAACGGGCCCACAGCGCGGTACTGTCGAAGCCGGTGCGGTGCGCCTCCGGCCCGGTTTCACCATAGGCCGTAAGCGAGGCGTATATCAGCCTCTCGTTCAAGGGCTGCAGGTCTTCGTAGCGGATACGCAGCCGTTCGCGGGGATTTTGCGGGGCGTTCGTCACGAATACGTCGGCATCCGCCACAAGCTTGTACAGCACCTCGCGGGCCGCGTCGGTTTTCAGATTGAGGACCACGCCCTTCTTGTTGCGATTGTCGAGTATCCAGGAATGCGCGAGCCCGCCGACGGGATAGCGCGTACCGCCGAGCGCGCTGCGGAAAGGATCGCCGGTCGGCGGTTCGACCTTGATCACTTCGGCCCCGAAGTCGGCCATGATTGTCGTCGCCGCCGGACCGGCGATGAAACTGGCGGCATCGATAACCTTGAGGCCGCTTAAGATACCCTCGCTCATGAACTTACTGCTCCTGGCTTAAAAAATGTGCGTCATGGTAGCGGCCGGCACCCGATCATGCGAGAACCCGGTCGCCTTTCACACGAAACGCTGCAGGCGCCGCGCCTTCCTGATAGCGCCGCCACATCTCCGCATAGACGGTTTCCAACTCCGCGACATGGCGCACCGGATCGAATAATTTCGCGGCCACGTCGTCGCGCAACGTTGAGCGCAATTTTTGCAACCGTGCGGGATCGTTCGCCAGATTTACGGCCGCGTCGACGTAGTCCTCGGCATTCGCCGTGATCAGATCGGTCAGACCGAGTTTGCCGAGATAGTTCAAGCCCTGCCGTCCCATGAAAGTCTCGCCGGCCATGGTGACGACCGGTACGCCCATCCAAAGCGCTTCGCAACTGGTCGTGCCACCGTTACAGGGAAACGGATCGAGCGCGATATCGACGGCACCGTACCGCGACAGGTGCGATTGCAAGTCGGCGTCCCCCGTGCTCAATTCCAGACGTTCGGCACCGATCCCATGCGACGCGAACAAGTCCGTTAAATTGCCGCGAGCGCCGCGATCCGCCAACCGGTTGACGCTTTTCATCACCAGACGCGAGCCGGGAGCCGCCTTCAAGATGCGGCTCCACACCGCCACGACGTCCGGCGTCACTTTCCCCAAATTGTTGAAACTGGCGAAACTAACCGAACCCGTTTCCAGGCTGGGCAATGGCCCGGGATCCGGAGTCGCGTCGGGCGGCCGATAGATATTGCGATTGGAAATTCGCACCAAGCTCTCGACGTAGTGCGCCTCGCTCCCGGCCGGATCCGTCGACTCTTCCGTGATCAGGTAGTCCATGGCGGGCAAACCGGTCGTCGAAACGAGGTTCGAATAGCAAACCTGAACCGGCGCCGGTTTGTACACCATCACCGTACGCGACTGCGCGCGGTAAGACGTACAGATGACGAGAATATCGATAGCGTCGGCGCGGATGGCTTCGGCAGCCGACCGGTCCTCCATTCCCGATAGGTCACGCCAGTCATCGACCCGGCCTTTCAGGTCTTCCGATGTCGCGTCTTGAGCGGCATTGCGCGCAAAGCAGGTCACATGAAAGCGGGACCTGTCATGGTGCGACAGAACCGGCGTCATGAATCGCGACGTCACCCGCTCGTAGAATTCATCGGAAAGGTATCCGATCCGGATGCGATCGCCCGTGCAATTGCCCGCCCGCGGCGGCAGCGGTTCGATGCTTGCCGACACTCCGGCGCCCCAAACCCGATTTAGGGCCGCTATATGTGGCGCGTCGTAACGAGGATCGAACTCAGCATAGAAAAGCAGTTTCGAGATCGCAGCCGGATTGTTCGGACGGATCGTGACCGAGCGTTCGAAACAATCCATCGCTTCTTCCGTCTTGCCCTGTTCGACCAACGCTTCGCCAAGGAAGGACCACGCTTCGAAATAATCCGGGGACAGCGAAACGGCAGCCCTTAAATATTTCACCGCGTCCTCATATCGGCCCGCTAATCCGCAGCACGCCCCTATTCCGGCATGCGCCTCCGCCGATTCCGGGCTGTGCTCGAGAATTTTGCGATAGAGCGCTTCGGCCCCCTGGGGTTTCCGCCCCGCCGAACGAGGCGTGCGATGAAGAGCATCGCGTCCAGATTTTCGGGTTCCGCCGCCAGGGCGCGCTGTACCGCCGCCAGGGCCTGTTCGGAATCGCCCGCCGCCAAAAGTGCCCGCGCCTGTTCGAGATGTTCGCCGGCGGACACGATCCGTCAGATGATGCGGCGGAAGGAGTTGGTAATCGGGTAGCGCCGATCCTTGCCGAACGCGCGGCTGGTCAGCTTGACCCCCGGCGGCGCCTGCCGGCGCTTGTACTCCGCCAGATCGAGCATACGCCAAACCCTCTGGATGGTCTCGGGATCGTGGCCATGCGCCTGGATCTCGGCGATGCTCATCTCCTTTTCGATGAGGCATTGCAGGATGTCGTCCAGGACTTCGTATTCCGGCAGGGAATCCTGATCCTTCTGGTCCGGGCGCAGTTCCGCCGATGGCGGCTTCGTGATGACCCGTTCCGGCATGACGCGCCCGTCGGGCCCCAGCATACCGGCCGGATAATTCTGGTTGCGCCAATTGCAAAGCGCGAAGACGTCCATCTTGTAGACGTCCTTCAGGACGGAAAAACCGCCGCACATATCGCCGTACAATGTGGCGTAGCCGACCGACATTTCCGACTTATTGCCGGTCGTCAGCACCATATGACCCAGTTTGTTGGATATCGCCATCAAGGTCAGGCCGCGGCTCCGCGCCTGGATGTTTTCCTCCGTGGTGTCCGGCGGGCGATCTTCGAATATCGGCTGCAGCATTTTCTGATACGCCTCGATCGCCGGTTCGATGTTGATATCGTCCAGTCTCACGTCGAGCAGGCGCGCCACTTCCGCCGCATCGTCAAGGCTTTCCTGACTGGTATAGGGCGACGGCATCATCACGCAGCGCACCCGGTCCGGTCCCAACGCATCGACCGCCACGACCGCGGACAATGCCGAATCGATACCGCCTGAAAGGCCCAGAACTACGCCGGGAAATCCATTCTTATTCACATAGTCAGCGAGCCCCAGCACCATGGCCTGGTACACCGCCGCAAGGCCTTCCGGATGCGGCGCACGCGCCGCGACAGCGCAGCGCCAACCTTCGTTCTCCCGGGTCCACTCCGTCAGCAACACGCTTTCTTCGTACGCCGGCAGGCGCACAGCCAAGCTGTTGTCGGCGTTGAGAACGAACGATCCACCGTCGAAAACGAGTTCATCCTGTCCGCCGACCTGGTTCACATAGATTAGCGGTAGGCGTGTCTCGATCACGCGCTCGACGGCGTGCTGCAATCGTACATCGCCCTTATCCGAATCGAAGGGCGACCCGTTTACGACGACCAGAATCTCCGCGCCGCTTTCTTCAAGGCATTCCGGCACTTCCGGCGACCAGATGTCTTCGCATATCGGCACGCCGACGCGTACGTCGCGGAAATTTACCGGTCCCGGCATCGGTCCCGGTTGGAAAACGCGTTTTTCGTCGAACACGCCATAGTTCGGGAGATCGTATTTGAACCGGACGGATGCGACCGAGCCCTTATCGAGCAACAGCACCGCATTATGCAGGTATTCTCCCGAACGCCAGGGCGTACCGATCAACAGCGCCGCCCCGCCGTCCGCCGTCGCCTCGGCCAAACGGTTGACGGCCTGCTCGATTTTATCTTGGAAAAACGGTTTGAGAACCAGATCTTCCGGCGGATACCCGCAAAGCACAAGTTCGGTATAAACAACGAGGTCCGCACCGACCGCCTTATCGCGCGCCGCCAGAATTCGATCGGCATTGCCCTCGATATCGCCGACGGTCGGATTGATCTGCGCCAACGCAATGGTCAGTCGGTCGGTCATGTTCGCAGGTCCTAGCCCGGATTATTCACGGCACGGCGTGAAAGAGGTGGTGAGCGTGGATTAAACTGTTGAGATTCCGTATGATTCTGGTGTCTGGCCAAGACCATACGGCAACAGGGAAACCCGGCTCACCATGGATGAGATTACCGC
>JAKZTB010000157.1:0-4125 GCA_047517345.1 Alphaproteobacteria bacterium | reverse complement strand
ACCATCATGAAGGCAGCATAGCATCATCAACCAGCGACGCCTGCCCCACGAATTTCAACAGAGATAGGGACATCGCCGGTTTGATGGGCTAAGGACAGTGTCAGAACAGACAATCGACAGCATGCGGGGCGAAGGAAATGTCACCGCGGCTCAAAACCTTGCAGCCGCTATCCGCGACGGTGTCCAGCAGGTAATCGTCGGCAAATCGGCGGCGATCGATCTGGCCGTCGCGGCTCTTTTCGCACGCGGCCATGTGCTTATCGAGGACGTTCCCGGAACCGGTAAGACGACGTTGGCGAAAGCGCTGGCGGCGACGATGCGCTGCGATTTTGGCCGCATCCAGTTTACACCCGATCTCGTGCCGGCCGATGTGCTGGGTGTGAACATTTTCGATATGAACGAGCGGGCGTTCGAATTTCGTCCCGGCCCGGTCTTCACGCAGATCCTGTTGGCGGATGAGATAAACCGGGCGACTCCGCGCACCCAATCCGCGTTGCTGGAGGCAATGCAGGAACGGCAGGTTTCGATCGACGGCGTGACCCGCGAACTGCCATCGCCGTTCTTCGTCATCGCGACTCTCAATCCGGTGGAGCTGGAGGGCACGTTCCCGCTGCCGGAGGCGCAACTCGACCGATTCCTGCTGCGACTCGAACTCGGCTATCCGACGACCTCCGAAGAGACCGCGATGCTGGAGCGGTTCCAGGGTGATCCAAGCTTGAACGTGGTCGCGCTGGTTGCCAGTCCCAAGGGTATCGCGCAGGCTCAGGACGCCGTGGATGGCGTATCCGTTGACACTAAAGTCCGGGACTATCTGCTGTCCATCGTCGGTGCGACGAGAGCGGACGACCGCGTGCGCCTCGGCGCCAGTCCGCGGGCGGCACTCGCGTTGCAACGCGCCTGTCAGGCTTATGCTGTCATCGAAGGCCGCAGTTACGTCATGCCCGACGATGTGAAGGCGCTTGCAGTACCGGTGCTGGCGCATCGTTTGATCGTCGAATCCGGCGCGCGGTTGCGCAGCGTGACGGCAAAATCTGTGATATCGAACATTCTCGACAAGACGAAAGTACCGATAGAGGGAACGGACGGGCATAGGAGCCTGTCCGAGTGATGCTCATGAACTGCATCGACTGGAGAGGCTCCTAGCTGATGATGTTCGGCGAGGCGCAGGCCTTCGATACCGGGAACGGCCGCCTGACACGGTCCGGCTCGGTGGTCTCGGACGCGATCGTTGCGGTGCTGTTCGTCGTCGCCATCGTCGGCGCCGTTGCGGGCAAGCTCTTTATCGCCGCGCTGTGCGGCTTGGTCATTGTGCTCGTCTTCGTCTCCCGCCTCTGGTCGCGGCTTGCGTTGGTCGAGGTCGATTATCTTTGTGTGCCGTCAAACGACCGATTGCTGGTCGGGGACAGTTTTGACCTTGCCCTCACGATCGAGAACCGGAAGCCGCTCCCGTTGCCTTGGGTCGGTATTACCGAGTTCGTCCCGACCGGGCTGGTTCTCGACCGCAAGGATGCGGCGATCCGCAGTCAGTTCGGTCTGTTGGAAATCAAGGAGACGACGAGCCTTGGCCAGTACGAGCGCGTGACCTTTCACCATCGTCTGATCGCCCGGCGGCGCGGGCATTTCGCGTTCGGACCCTCGCGCATCGTCAGCGGCGACATATTCGGTTTCTACGAAGCAAGGCTCGAAACTCATCGGCGGCCGACCAGCTTGGTGGTCTATCCCCAGACGGTGCCGTTGCCCGATTTCAACCTTCTTTCGTCGCGGCCGATCGGCGATTCCTTAAGCCGCAGCCAGCGCGTCGACGACCCCACGCGGCCGAGCGGCTTGCGCGAATACCGGCCCGGGGATCCCGCGCGAAAGATCGATTGGAAGGCGACGGCACGGCGCGGCGCCGTCTATGTCAGGACGTTCGATCCGAGCGTCTCGCAGCGGGTCGTGATTTTGGTCGAGTGCAACACAAGCAGCATCGACCGATGGAACAACCGTACGGAATTTTTGGAAGCCGCCGTAACCGGCGCCGCGTCGGTGGCTGTCCGCGCCACTGAACTCGGCTGTGCCGTGGGTGTCGTGGTAAACTGCAATATCGCCGGCGGTATTGCACCGCCTGTCGTCGCCCCCGGCGCGGGGCCGGGTCAAATGGTCGCGGTGATGACAACGCTCGCCGGTGCGACGTCGATGACGACGAAACCGCTCGAAGAGGTCATCGCGCAACACGGCGCCGAGGCCATGCCGTTCGGCGCGACCGTCGTGTATATCGCGGGAGTCTTTCGGCCGAGCGTTACCGACTATGTCGCCGAACTGGCGCGCAAGGGCCACCGGACGGTCGGGCTGTATGTTGGGGACGAGGAACCGCCTGAAATCTTAGATCTACCGATCGAGGATTATCGCGGCGTGTTCGAGTTCCCGGAGGAACCCGATGGGTAGCGTCCGGGATACTCTGATTACCATATTGACCGTTGTCACCGACACGCTATGGATTTTTCCGGTCCTCGGCATGTGCGGTTACATTCTGGAGCAGGGCGGCTCGCCTTTGCCGGCCGCTATGGTATTCGGGTTGATCGTCGCAGCGATTGTCGTTACGCGCGCCATACGGAATGGGGCGGCGAATTCCGGCGGCGAAGCGGTGGCGCAAGCCTTGCTGGGCTTGTCGGTGATATATGTTGCGATGTCGTTCCTCGCCGTCGAAGATGGATTCGACCTTCTCTGGGGGCCGCGCATGGTCGGCGGCGGATTGCCTGGTAGAACGGTCGCCGGCCTGATCATCGCCTCCGCAATGGCAGGTGTCCTATGGTTTCGCGGTGTTCGTATCGCCGTCGAGACGCGGCCGCAGGCGCGCCTGGTGCATACGTTTCGCGCCGGCATCATCGGGCTCGCCATCGCGATATTGGCGGAACAGACGTTCGATGCCTATTTTTATGCCACGGTCATGATCGTTCCGTTTTTCGCGATCAGTCTCGCCGCGTTGGCCTTCGCGCGCATGGCATCAGCTGCCGCCTGGCCGCGTACGATCGGCTTGGCCGTGTCGACGGTGATCGGCGGCGGTTTGCTGATTGGGCTGATCGGCGCGGCTTTCGGCGGTAGCGGCTTGAAACTCCTTGTCGCCGGATGGAACTACTTTCTCGCGGGACTGTCTTGGGTGCTTACGGTGCTCCTCGCCCCTGTGCTCGAAGCTATTTTCAGCTTCGTACTCTGGCTAATCGGCGACAACGTACCGCCGAACAGGGCGGATCGGGTGATCAGTCCTCAGGAGCGGGACTGGTGGCAACATTTGGAACCCGACAGCGTGCCGCCTTTCGTTGAACTCGTGATCCAGCTCCTTAAATATCCGGCCCTATTGGCCGCCATATATCTGCTGTATCGCTTGTTGCTCTGGGCGTACCGCGCCCATATCGCCCACATCGTTACGGCGGCAGCCGCGGATCGTGAATCCATCCGCGGCGAAGCCAACGCCGCCGCCGATCTTGCCAATCTGGCCTTGGGATTACTGCCGGACTGGATGTTTCGCGGGGCAGCGGATCCGGGACCTCGATACCCGAAGGACAGGCCGGGGATAACCGAGGTCTTCGCATTGTATTTCGATATGTTGTCTGTCGCGTGCGATCGCGGCTACGAGGTCGTGAGTTCCATGACGCCGAGGGAGCGCAGGCCCGATTTGGAACACGCCATACCGGGTGCGCCGGTCGGCCCGATCACCGAATGTTTCAACGATGCCTGTTATGGAAATATTGGAACCGACCGAACAACTGCCGATCGGTTGCGCGATGAATTGGAAACGGCCGCAAACGCACCATTGGATGCGGCGAACACCGCTGACTGAATTCGCTTAAGCTACAATTGCGCCCAAGTCTGCCAGCGGACGACTTCGGTATCGCCGACACCGATCAGTTCGCTGAGGTGACGATGCCGATAATCTCAGTGTATTTGACGACGGCGTCGCCTTGCTTGACAGGCGCGATCGCAAGCTTGTGCCCTTGACATTTAGTGTAATACCAGTGAGCCTATGAAATCACCTTCATGATCCATGGATAGGCGCAGAGGGTTCGCATACGATCCGGTTCTGCGATGAGGTCGATCCATGCTTGGCAACAGGCGTCGATGATGGCCTCGGTGTCGTCGAGGACGCGG
>JAKZTB010000156.1:0-5727 GCA_047517345.1 Alphaproteobacteria bacterium | reverse complement strand
GCCGGCGGCGGTCGCCGCGCGGATCAAGTTGCATGTGCCGTCGACATTGGCCTCGTACATCGCGTCCGGCTGCGGCGCCCACAGGCGGTAGTCGGCCGCGACATGGTAAAGCGACCGGCACCCTTGCAATGCCGCGCGCAGCGTAGTGGGCTCGCGCAAATCCCCCTCGGCGATTTCCAACGGCAGCGTGTCGATGTTGCGCCGGTCGCTCGATGGCCGGACCAATACCCGAACCGTTTCGTCGCGCGCCAGAAGGCGCCGGACCACGGCCGCACCGACGAACCCGGTCGCGCCGGTCACCAGGCAGGTCACGCCCGCTCATCCGCTTGCCGGCGGAACGCCCTGTTGCGGCGGATGAAGTCCCAGATCGTGATAAGCATGAAGATCGGAAGGCCGATGCTGGCGAGCAGGAGGAAGACCGCCAAGCCGTCGTACCAGGCGACCGGTCCGACCAGGTACATGATGTCCTCGATCTCAAATCCGAACAAGGATGGCTGATCGATCGCGTCGTTGCCGAACCGCCGCGAGATTTCGAGGCGCACGGCGATCGTGACGACGACAGCGCCAGCGGTCATGAATCCCAATGTCGTCGCCCAGCCGTTCAGGGCTTCCGAACCAAGACCGATCCCGAATCCGCAGAACAGGGCGGTTTCGAAGATGCCGCCCGCGATGTGGTCGTATTTGTGGCCGAACTCGCTGGTCTGCCCGGTCAGGCGGGCCAACTCGCCATCCATATGGTCGACGAACTGCGCCAACATATAGAGAAACGCGCCCCAATAGGCCGCGGTTTCGCCGAAGCCGAGCAGGATCGCACCAGCGACACCGAACAGCAAACTTGCGGTCGTAACTTGATTGGGCGTGATCGCGGTCGAGGCCAGGGGTCTTACCAAGCGCCGCGCAATCCGCTGGTCCCAAGGCGGGGAGATGGTGATCCATTTTTTCATCCAGGCAACGGTTCCAGCCTCGGGAAAATTTCATTGTGCGCGTATTCGAGATCGCTGGGAAAATCGATCTCGGTCCAGGGCATGCCGGTCACATCCGCAACACCGAAGGCGCCGGGCGGGCTCGCCCGCATGATATCACCAAATACTTCCTCATAGATGAAGTCGGTACGCTCGGCCGCGATGTAGGGCTGCAAGGTGGCTTCCAACCGGCCGGCGATTCCGGCCGACATTTTCAAAAATCCGATCCATTCGGCGAATTCGTCATGCGGTGCGGTCGGCTGTTTGTGGAAGTCGACGATTTCGCCGTTTCGGAAGCAGATCTTTACCGAATCGTCGCTGGGCCTGATGTTCCGGTCCATGGCGAAACAGGTTTCATGAGTTGAGTCGCAGAGGCGGGCCATGAGCCGGTGGTCGTACAGGACGTCGCCGTCCATGAAGACCGCCGGGCCGTCGAATTCGGCGCGCAAACCCCAAAGCGTATAAGGCGCGCCTGTTGCGAATTGCGGACAGTCCACGGTGCGAACGAATTCGCCGGCCGCCAGACGGACAATTTCGCTTCTTATTTGGTCGGCTTTGTTGCCGACTCCGACAACCAGTTCGTCGAAGCCGAGAAACTTCAGGATTTCCATATGGCGCTGCAGCAGCGATTTCCCACCGAACCGGAGCAAAATTTTCGGTGGCGAATCAGGGCTCGGCTCAAGCCGATCACCAAATCCGGCTGCCAGCATGATTGCCTTCATCGCGGGCGGACCGGCGAAGAATTGACAACATAGGAATGAAAAGCCAACGGATTGGGCATGAGGCGTAGAGATCTCGGTTGAACATCCGCTACCGGTCGCGGCAGCGGGGGGATTATTACGAAACGGCGACAATCGCGTCCACACACTAGACCGGATCAGGATTGATGCAGGGCATCAATCCTGTGAATCCGGTCGCCCTTAATAGATAGAGCAAAGCAACAGGACCAATGAAAATCGCCTACGGCGATTCCCATCAATCCTGATTTGCTCTAATGAGCGATAGTTCAGGACCTTACCGGGCGGCGCGCCGCTCGACCCAAATCATCAGCGCCGGCAGGACGATCAAAGCGCAGACGAGAGTAAAGGCGATCGCAATGGTCAGAAGCTGTCCCATGCTGGTCATCCCGCGATGGCCGGACAGCGCGAGACTGCCGAACGAGGCGATTGTCGTAAGCGCGCTGAACAGGACGGCGCGCGGTGTGCTGGTCCGCATCAGCGACGCCGTGTCGGTCGCGCGGCGGGCCCGGATGACGAGATGGATGCCGCTGGCGACCCCCAGGCCGAACAATAGGGGCAGTACGATGACGTTGGCGAAATTGAACGGCAGGTCCAGCAGGACCGATGCCGCGCCGGTGTAGATCGCGGCGAGAACAAGCGGAAATATCACGAGCAAGGTGTCGCGGACGCGCCGCAGGACAACCAGCAAGACGACGCAAACGGCGATGAACGCGAACACCGTCGCTTGTTGGAAGGCTTCCACGACCTCGTTGCCGGCCTCGGTGATGGTGACGGGCGTGCCGACGGCCGTGGGCGCGGTGGCCAGTACAGCGCGCGCGAAGCGTCGAATATCGTCGTTCCCCCGCATCGGTGTCGCCGGCAGGAGCTGGATCCGCGCCCGTCCGTCCGCCGCGATCCAGGCCTCGCGGACGTGTTTCGGCAGGTCGTCGATGGTCACACGCTCCGCGCTCAGCGCCACCCTCAAATCCTGAAACATCCTTGGCAGATGTTTGGTGAGACGGCGCTCCAATTCGGCCGCGGGGTCGGTGTCGGTCTTTTTCGACGCCATCTCCAGTAACCGTATTGCGCGTTCGGCCCGGGGAATACGACCGTCGCCCGTCGCGTTGTTCGCCAAAAATTTTTGAAACGCAGCAAATGCGGCACGCCGCTGTTCTGGGCTTTGCGTTGGTTGGGCGTTTGGCGGATCGAGCGCCGGCGCCAGGAAGAACGTCATTTCTTCGATGATCGCCAATTTTTCCTCCTGGTTCTCGGGTACCAGGCTGTCGATCGTGATCGCGCCGCCAACTTCCGGAAGGGCCAGCAAACGCGCCGCTTCGGCTCGGGCAGCAACCCGATTGGGCGCTGAGAGTTCGATGGCGTAAATGCCGTTGCGATGGTCTTGGGCGAGGTCGTGAAACATCTCGACGGACTCGCTACGCGGATCCTTCAGGTTTATCGGGTTGAAATCGAACCGGGCCTGTAGCGCGATACCGCCGCCGATCATGCCGAATAAGATAGCCAGAACGATAACCGGCTTGTGGATAGGTTCCGTGCCCCAGTTTAACTTAGGTTTGGCCCGCACCACGGAGGGGGTGGGGAAAATCGTCAACAGGGCAGGCAGCAGAGTCAGGTTGAGAAAGAGTGCGATCAGCATACCACCGGCGGAGATGACCCCCAGCTCCGCAAGACCTTTGTAATCCGTCGGCAGGAAGGCGAGAAATCCCAATGCCGCGCAGATCGCACTGAAAGTAAGCGATCCGCCGACTCCGGACGCGGCGGATTCCAAAGGGTTCACGGAATGATCTGTCTGGCCCAGAACTTCCCGGTAGCGCAAACAATAATGGATGCTGAAATCGATACCGAGCCCGACGAAGAGTACGGCGAACGCAACCGAAATCAGGTTCAAATGCCCGACAGCGATCGCCGCGAAGGCCGCCGTCCAAATCAACCCGGCGATCAGCGTGATCATTGCCGGCAGGATGAGCGATAGCGAGCGCAAACCGGCAATCAACAGCACCGTGACCAACACCAGCGAAATCGATCCGGCTGTCATCCCGCCCAATGCCGCGCTTTGCAGTTCTTCGTAATCCAAAGCAACCGAGCCGGTTACGCGGATCAAGACATCGGGCAGGATCGGTTTGCGTATATTCGTGTCCGCGACGATCGGGCCAGACGGGTTCGGTGCCATTTCTTCGGCAACTCTCCGGATCTCCGATAGCGCCTTCGCGCCGGGCGATAGCGAGCTGTTGTCGATCGCGGCCTTGGCCACGACGATTTGGCGGCGCCCGCCGCCCGGGTCGATAAGGTCGCGCCATGACAGGCCGTCGGGTCTCGTCACAAAGGCGGCGGCTCCTATCCGATCGATCAAATCGCCCAGCGCTTTATCCGCGTGATTTTCCTGCAGCGCCTGCGTCAAGATGCCGAATAAGCCCGTGAGATTTGGCTGCTGGACAAGGGAAGCGAGCAGCGGCTCGGCTTTCGCAAGCTGGTCGGCCAGCGCCGACAGTTCTTCAGGCTCCTGAAACAACAATCCGTTGCGCGCAAAGTACGGCTCGCTGCCGGGACGGTCGACGCGGGCGAACAAGGCTGGTTTTTCGCGAAGGGCGGCGGCCATGCGCTCCGCCGCAATTTCCGCGTCTTCCGCTGTCCGTGCATCGATGACGATGACGATTAGGTCCTTGAACTGTGGGAACGCCTTGTCGAATTCGATCGCGTTGCGGCGGAACGGCGTCTCCGCAGAGATCATGTCCGTGGTGCTGGTATTGATCGCGAGGTTCGTTGCGGTATAGCCGGCCGCCAGAACAGTCAGGACGAAAAGCAGCGCGACGACCGCAGCCGCGAACCGGTATACCGCGCCCGTCCAGGCCGCGAGCGCGTGGCGGCCCGTCGCCGTCAAAGACCCGTTATCCACCATTGATGTTCGAGCGCCGTACCCGCATCTTCGTTACAACCGCGTCAGGTCGAATTGCTATGATCATGTTCATGTGGGTTCTTCGAAGGCGGTTTATAAAGGTATCGCGCGATTGTTACAGCGCGAACGCGGTGAGCGGAGGATTAAATTCGATATGTTAAATTATCTGCGGTTGGCCGTGCTTACGGGATGTATCATGTTTGCAGGTGCGACGGCGCTGTACGCCGCCAGCCCGCGTGAGCGTATCGAAACGCTCAACGCCACGCTTCTCCACATCATGCAGAATGCCGACACGCTTGGTTACACCGGGCGGTACGAGAAACTTCAGCCGGTAATGGAAAGCCTTTACGATTTTGCGCTCATGGCGCGGGTCGCCGCGGGGGCTTATTGGAAGGGTCTCGCGGAAGATAAAAGGCAGCAGCTGATCGGTGCGTTTTCACGCATGAGCATTGCGACCTACGCCGCGCGTTTCGACGGCTATTCCGGCGAACGGTTCGAAATCGTATCGGCCAAGAAGTCGGTGCGGGACACCATGCTGGTGAAGACGAATCTGATAAAGTCGGATGGCTCGCCGGTCGCGCTCAATTACCTGACGCGGCCTCGCGATGGCGAATGGCGCATCATCGATGTCTTTCTCGATGCGCGGTTCAGCGAGCTGGCGCGGCTGCGCGCCGACTATACGTCGGTCATCAAGCGGCAAGGCTTCGACAAACTGCTTACGACGATCGAGGCGAAAATTGCGGGTATGCAGAAAGAGTAATCGCGTCTCGATGCCTTTTGAAAGCGCTGTCCGGCGCTACTTCGAAGGGCTGTCGCCATAGATATCGGTAATCGGTTCAGGGACGCCGTTACGGATTTCGAACCGCCGGTTTTGCGAGAAAACGCTTCGGATCGATGCGTAGTAATCGATCGACGTTTTTTCCATGGCTTCGCTGACATCCAGGAACCGCGCCCGTTTATCGAGGCCCTCCACGCCCGCGCGGGCAAACGACGAGGTGTGGGTCTGGTATAGAAAATATAAGTCATTGATTTAGTGCGTTTTTTGTGTCGAGACGAACGGCCGAAAACGGCTATTCGTGACAATGGGCCGCTCCAAGGCAGGATTTTGTCACGACGGCAGGGTCGAGCAGGAGAA
>JAKZTB010000155.1:0-7622 GCA_047517345.1 Alphaproteobacteria bacterium | reverse complement strand
AAAGTCGCTGGAACTCGGGTAGCGAATGCGGGAATGGGAGATCGGCGCGGTCGAGAACATCCATGGCGCGCTCCCCTATATCCGGTTTGCGCCCATTCTAGCCCTAGTGGGTGTGGGTGTAAACCGGATAAGCAAGGAATGTTCGCCCGTTGTACCCGGCGGGAACATTCCAAAATGGGTGTTGGACATGCGGGGATAGAAACGGGTATTCGGGTTGCTGGAATAACCAAGTCGAGATGTCATGATGAGCCTACAGACTACACGCTTTGACGTTCGGCGATACGAAACTTCGGCCGTGTTCCATACCCACGAGCATCATCAAATCGTGCTGCCGATCCAGGGCACGCTGTCGATGATTGTCGATGACCGTAAAGGCGATGTGAGCGGCTTGTCCGGGGCAGCGATCCCTGCCGGACAGGAGCATGGGTTTTCGGGTTCTTCGGAAAATGAATTTTTCATCGTCGATGTACCCGCGCGACGTTGGCCCGGATTTGAGAACCAAACATCGTTGTGGTCCGCGACCGGCGATATGCCCTTTGTCCGGTTCGAAGAATCGCTTCGAGGATTCTGCGAGACCGTAATTCGGGACAGCCGGATAGTGCACGGATCGGGTGTCCGCGCGGAGGTGGCGGGTTCGATCATCGTCGAATCGCTGGAGCGTTCCCTCGGGGTTTCGCCGCAGGGAGAGAGTGGCCCCTTGGCGAAGGCTGTAGCGTTTATCGAATCGCGTTTTGCCGACCTGCTCACGGTTCAGGCTATTTCACGCGAAGCGGGCGTGAGCGAAAGCCGCCTGTACGCCCTGTTCGAAGACCATTTCCACATCTCTCCGCAACGGTTCGTCGTGCGGCGGCGGATGGAAATGGCGGGATTGCTGTTGTCGGAATCCCAGCGGCCGATTGCCGAGATTGCCCATTGGGTCGGCTATGGCGATCAAAGCGCGTTCTCACGTGCGTTTCGCCGTTTTTGGAGTGAGACACCGGCCGCATACCGGCGCACGCGAAAGAAAACAGGAACGGCATAAAGTACGAAAGAACGGATCAAGACGCGATGCGCCGCTATCGGGCAGAATGGTTGCGCTTAACGAGAAGAGGCGGCAGATATGACACGTGCATTGACGGACTATTCGGCCCTTACTTTCGATTGCTACGGCACCTTGATCGATTGGGAGAGCGGCATTTGGGATGCGCTGCAGCCGCTCCTGCACCGCAATGACTGCACGGATGTGACGCGCGTCGTCGCGCTTGAGGCGTTCGCCGAAACCGAAAGCGCTCAGGAGGCGAATACGCCGGATATGGTGTATTCCGAAATACTTACCCATGTGCATGGGACGCTGGCGAAGCGGTTCGCGCTGGCGACAGACGCCGCGATGGACCGCGATTTCGGCGCTTCGGTCGCGCATTGGCCGGCCTTCCCCGATACCGCGGATGCGTTGCGCGTCCTGAAAAAGCACTACAAACTCGTGATCCTGTCAAATGTGCACCGCGACGGCTTCACCGCGTCGAACGCCAAGCTGGGCGTCGCCTTCGATGCGATCTACACCGCGCAGGACATCGGCTCCTACAAGCCCAATCCGGCCAATTTCGATCATATGCTGGAAGCGTTGGCGCGCGACCACGGCGTAACCGCAGACAGTATCCTGCACACGGCGCAGAGCCTCTTCCACGATCATGTTCCGGCCAAGAATGCCGGGCTTGCGTGCGCCTGGATCGACCGGCAGGGTCTGTCGGCGGGTGGCGATTGGGGCGCGACGGCGCGCGTCGAGAACCGGCCCGACGTGGAATTCCTGTTTCCGACGATGGGCACAATGGCCGACGCGGTTCTGCAAAGCGCAAAGAAATAGGGCGAACCGAACTAAGCCGATCCGCCCCGAACAACCGCGCAGGGAGAACGCGGTCTATTCGATAATGACGAGGGTGCGGAGTTCGATGCTTTCGCGGGGCGGCGTGTTCTCGTCCGTGTCCGCCAGCTCGAAGGCGCCATGCGCGTTGAACCGGGTCCGGCCATCGTCGCGACTGTCCCAGCCCTTCAGCAGCAGCACTTCGTCCGGCGTCATCTCAGGCGCGTAGTACCAGCGCTGCGCGGGCGAATGGGCCAGGTGATAGATCTCGCCGACGCGGTCGGGAAAGACCTGGTCGGTGGCGACCAGATCGCCGGGCTGCAGGCTTGAGGAATCGACCACGGCCAGCGGCGCGCGCTTGACAGGTCCGGTGATCGGCCGCCAGACATTGACCTGGATAATCCGGGCGCCGGATTCGAGCAACCGCTCCGCCTCGGCCTCGCCGAAAATATCCTTGGTCCGTTGCGGGCCGCTCTTGACGGTGTAGTCGGCGTGCACGCGCCGCGCCGGACCGCGCATCCCATCCGGGTTGGCGGCGCCCTTGCCGGCGTCCGAACGGCGGGTGACGTCGAATACCACGACTTGGCTGGCGCCGAACCGCTCTTTCAGCAGCGCTTCGATCTCTGGGTTGTATTCGGTTTCGATCGCGTCGTCGTCGTACAGGTCTTCGACGTGAGTGGTATGGCGCTGCAGCTCGAAGCCTTCGCGATCGATGTCCAAATCGTCCGCGATCTCGCGCATGTCGTAGATCGGCATCACATGCTCTTCGTTCTCGAAGAATATTTTCGGCACGCCACCGGTTAGGCGCGAGCTATGGAAGACTGGCTTCTCGTCCTGCGGCGTGATGAAGGAGAGTTCGCCGTGTACGATAGCCCCGGACTGCGGCGCTTCGGCCGTTTCCGGAGCCGTGGAGAGTATCTGGTTCATTTTCGCGTTCCCTTGTCAGACTGGCGGCCCATCGGCCATGCCCGTTCGTTATCCGAAAGATGCCCGGTCGAATGCGGAATGCTAACCAGTTCGCTTCAAGACAACATGAATTTAATTCAAGTATCTTCGCGCCAACGCGCTGCGGTTTCGGTAAGCCATCGCTCCGCGTGCCGCGCGGCGGCCGTCAGGGGCAGGCCGGACGGCTTGCAGAGATAATAGGCGGCGCCGGTCGGGTCCGCCTTGCCGAACGGCGCTACCAGACGGCCTTTATCGAGCCAGTCGTCGACGACGGGCCGCCGGCCCATGGCAAGCCCGTGGCCATTTGCCGCCAGCTGCAGCGCCTGCTCCATGGCGTCCAGGGTGATCGAGTCGCCGAGCGGCGGCGTGTCGATGCCGCGCGCGCGGGCCCATTCCTCCCACTCGTCGGGAAAGTTGGCGCTGACGATCAATCGGATATCGCGAAACAGGTCCGGCGCGGGGTTCCCGGATGGCGGATCGACATAGCCCGGCGCGCAGACCGGCATCGCGGTTTCCTCGAGCAGGAAAATCGCGTCGAGGCCCGGCCAGGCGCCTTTCCCGTGGCGGATTGCCAGGTCTACCTGGTCGCGGCGCAGATCGACGACCCGGGTCGACGTGTTCAATTGCAGGTCGATATCCGGCTGCGCCCGCTCGAAGGCGCCGAGCTTCGGGATCAGCCAGGTGGCGGCGAGGGACGGCGGCAAGGTGAGCCGCACGACGCTGCGCCCGGTCGCCGGCAGGATCGCCTCGGTCGCGGCCTGGATCTGCAGCAAGCCGGGTTCGATCTGCTCCAGATAGCGCCGGCCGGTGTCGGTCAACCGCGCCCGCGCGCCGGAGCGGTCGATCAGCGCCACGCGCAGAAACGCCTCGAGCCGTTTCACTTGGTGGCTGATCGCCGATTCCGTAACGCCGAGGCTCTCCGCCGCGTCGCGGAACCGTTCATGCGTCGCGGCGGCGTGAAACGCGCGTAGCGCCGCGAAGGGCGGCAGGGTGAGTTTCCGATCGGCCATCGCGCCAGCCTGCGGGGAAAGTGAATTCGGTTCAAGTCGGGATTGTTTGGCCACCTGGCGGCGGTTCGTGAAATCGGTTGACGCTTCGCCTCCGCTGCCGGACGATCCGCTCGGGCAAAATTCAGTACATGTTGGACATGGAACCGCTGGCTTAGGGAGGGATGATCGATGGCGACGATCTTGACAGACGATGGCGCGACCGAAGTCGAAAGGGGCGAGGGTGCGCCCGGTGCACTTTGGATCGGCAATGAGTTCGCCGAGGCGGCGACCGGCTGGACGTTGAAGCCCGAGGGGCTGTGCCGGGGCGATGTTTGCGTACCGGTGCCTGCCGGGCGCGAGGATGAATTCGTGCGTGACGGTGCGGTAGAACTCGCGGCCTTCTGGAAGTACATCGGGAAGCCCGTGCTGAACGACAGGGCTGGTGCCGTTTGGCTTCTCGGCGAGGGTGCGGCGGACCGTTCGGCCCGGTTGATGAGCCTGGAGGCGCCGGACTTCGCACTGCCCGATCTCGGCGGACGCATGCACCGGCTCTTCGACCAGCGCGGAAAAAAGGTCTTCCTCTCCACCTGGGCCAGCTGGTGAGGCTGCCGTGCGGACCTGCCCGTGTGGCAGGCGCTTTACGAAGACCTCAAGGACCAGGGCTTCATGGTGATCGCGGTGGCGATGGACAGCGATCCCGAGGCGGCGCGCCCGTGGATCGAAGCGGCGGGCCCCACTTACGTCTCCCTGATCGACCGCGAACACCGGCTCGCCGATCTCTACAACATGGTCAACGTGCCCCAGGCGGTGTGGATCGACGAGGCTGGGCGTATCGTGCGGCCGACCGAGACGGCCGGCAGTTACGAGGCGTTCCGATCGCGGGATATGAAGACCGGCGCCATGCCGGCGGAAGAAGTTGCCAAGGCCGGGCGCGCTCGCGAGGTCTACCTCGCGGCGATCCGCGACTGGGTCGAAAATGGGCCGGAAAGTCGCCATGTCCTCGACACGCACGCGGCGCGGGCGCACACGACCGAGGTCAGCGAGGATATCGCGCTGGCCCACGCCAACTTCCGCATCGGCCAGTACCTGTTTGCGGCGGGCAACGAAGCGGAAGGACAGAGTTTCATCGAGGAAGCGGTCCGCCTGCATCCGGAGTCTTGGAACATGTGGCGGCAGAACGCCGAGAATCTGGACAACGGTCTCGCCGCCGCGCCCGCCTTCTGGGAGCGGGTCCACGCCCTCGGCGAGAAACGCTACTACCCGCCGGCGGATATGGCGGGGATGCCGCGATAGGGGCTAGTACGGTGCCTTGCCGGCGATCACGGTCCGGTTCAGGATGCGGGGATGCCGGGCAATATCGTAGTTTGGCAGCGCCCGGTGCAGCAGGCAGCGGTTGTCCCACATGACGACGTCGCCTTTCCGCCAACGGTGTGTATATACGAATTGGTCTTGCCCGATATGATCGGTCAATTCCGCGATTAGCGCGGCGCTATCCGCGTTCGGCATGCCTTCGATGTGGGAGGCATGCACGCCGAGATAGAGCGACTTCCGGCCCGTCTCGGGGTGGGTTCGGACGAGGGGGTGCGTCACCGGTGGGCGCGTGCGTTTCTGTTCTTCGGTTGCGGGGGAGGTGCCGGAATTGATACGACTTGCGGTCCAATCGTGCACGACACGTAGCTTTTCGATCCGCGCCTTCATCTGAGTCGATAGTGCCTCATAGGCCAACCTTGCGTTCGAGTATTGTGTGTCGCCGCCCGCCGGTGGAACTTCCAACGCGTGCAGGATCGTCACGAAAGACGGGATCACGTGATAGGATTTGTCCGTGTGCCAGAAGTAATTGAGCTTGGCCACGTCCATGTTGATCAGGTTCCCCTCGGCGTCGAGGTTCGTCAGCGTGTGGACGAGGGGGAACGTGGAACCGTCGGATAGTTTGCCGATATGGCCTTCCAACTCGCCGAAACAAGTGCTAAACCGCGCCTGCTGATCCTTGGTCAGGGATTGATCGCGGAATATCAGAACGGGGCTCTCGACAACGGTCGCTCGGATTGTCTCGATCTGATCCGGATCAAGTGATCGAGACAGATCGATACCGCCGATTTCCGCAGCACCGGTTGTCGATACCGCGGTTACGGTAAGGGCCAATTGCCGATCATCATTTCGCACACTGGGATCCATAGTCATAAGGATATCGTTATTTCGGCATGACCTCGACGTCGGAACCGCTAAAATCGCGTTAGTGTTCACTAGGCAGCAGGATCGCACAATGTCCCAAACCCTCCCAAACCTCTCCATCGACGCCAACCGCCTCTGGGCCACGCTCGACCGGTCGTCCGAAATCGGGGCCGGCCCGAAGGGCGGCTTGCGGCGGTTGGCCTTGTCCGACAGCGACAAGGAAATGCGCGATCAGTTCGTCTCGTGGTGCGAGGCGATCGGGTGCGCGGTCACGGTGGACGCCGCCGGCAGTGTTTTCGCGCGGCGCGCGGGCCAGGAGGACGACCTGCCGCCGGTCGTCGTCGGCAGCCATCTCGACAGTCAGGCGGCGGGCGGTCGTTTCGACGGGATTCTCGGCGTGCTGTCCGGATTGGAAATCCTGCGCACCTTGCACGACAACGGCATCACCACGAAGCGGCCGATCGAGGTGGTCAACTGGACCAACGAGGAAGGCGCGCGTTTCGCGCCGCCGATGGCGGCGTCCTGCGTCTTCGCCGGACTGCAGACCACGGAATGGCTGCACGACCTGACTGACGATGACGGGATACGCTACGGCGACGAGCTGAAGCGGATCGGCTATCTGGGCGATGCGCCGGTCGGCGGCCGCGATCTCGATTCTTATTTCGAGCTGCATATCGAGCAGGATTCGCTGATGGAGGAGCAGGAGGTCTCGGTCGGCGTCGTGACCGGTGGCTATTTCAGCCACGCGTTGACCTGCGTCTTCCACGGCGAGTGCGCCCACACCGGGCCGACCGAGATGAAGAAGCGCAAGAACGCGATGATCGGTGCCGCCTATTTCCTATCCGCCGTCAACGATATCGGCTGGGACTACGAGCCGGTCGGCCGCACTTCGGCGTCGCGCATGCAGATCTGGCCGAACAAGTTCGGGATACTGCCGGAATTCACCGAGGTCACCGTCGACATGCGCCATAAGGAGCGGGCGGTTACGAACGAGATGGTCGAGAAGACCCGCGCGGCGCTGGCGGAAGCGGCGAGAAAAGCTCGAGTCGAGGCCGAGATCACCGCGGAGTGGACCTTCGGCGACGAGGTGTTCGACCCGGATTGCAGCGATTTGGTGCGGCAGGCGGCCGCCGCGCGCGGCATCTCCTGCATGGATATCCGCAGCATCGCCGGACACGACGCCTACTACATCTCGCGCATCGCACCGACCGCGCTGGTCTTCAGCCCCTGCGTCGACGGTATCACCCACAACGAGGCCGAGGACATCCGCTTCGAGCCGACCATCGAGGCGGTCAACGTGCTGTTCGACGCCGTCGTCGCCCGGGCAGACCGTTAGAGACGGGCGAGAGCTCCTGATCCGGGACCGATTCTCGGGCCACTCGATGGCAGCCAGGCGCTCGTAGTGCTGCATTATGACGGTCGAGTCGTCCGCCGGTTCGCCCTTGCCGAGCGCGTGCGCCCAAGCCTGCCGGGTGCCGCTGCCGACGAACATGGTCACGCCGAGCGCTTCGGCTTCCTCCAGGCACAGCCGCACATCCTTGAACCTTGCCTATCCGGTTAACGCCCATGACCGCTACATGTAGGGTGCCGCCACTCTCCCGAGTAAAGCTCGGCATAGGTTGGAGCAGAGGTGTCGCCCGCGATGCCGAGCAATGAGCGGAAGGCGTTGAACGGGTAGA
>JAKZTB010000154.1:0-4023 GCA_047517345.1 Alphaproteobacteria bacterium | reverse complement strand
CGCTCCTGGTCATCCCGGGCTCGCACAATTACGGCGCGGTGAAAGAGGTCGAACAACAGGACGACCCGCAAGGCCCCTGCGTCTTCAAAGTTACGCCGGAAACAGTCGCCGAAATGGTCGAATCGCACGGTGTCGAAGCTGTGATGGGACCTGCAGGTACGGTGTCGTTTATGCAGATCAACATGGTGCACGGATCATCGGTCAATATCACACCGCTGCGCCGAGTTCTGCTTTATCTCATTTTGAGCGCAATTGATAATCGCGGCGAGACCTTCCAACGGCCCGCTTGGCGTGCCACGCGCGACTTCACACCACTGGAGCCCTTGGGCGAGGATTGCCTGCTCGCAATGATAAACGACGATTTGAAGTGAGATACATTTCCGCTAGATCGGATAAGGTTTAGTCGAACCCATTATATGGGTTCGGATAAGACTGTGAATCCGATCTATTTAAATAATATAGAGCAGATTCACGCGGTTGTTGGATCGCCAAAAGCGATTCCAACTAACCTCGATCTGCTCTAGAGGGATTACGCGCAAGCCACGGCGTAGACGCCCGACACGCCCGCCGGCAACGGCAAGGTTTGCCAGGTCGTGCCGCCGTCTTCCGTGCCGAAAATCTGGCCGTGCCGCGCGCCGCAATAAACACGATCCGGACTTGCCGCGCTCGGGCCGATATTCATCAGGGTACTTTTCATGGAAACCCCACTATCGAAGCGGCTCCATGTCTCGCCCAGATCGGTGCTGCGGAAGAGCGATCCCTCGTCGCTCAATGCGGCGAGGCTCAGCGCGGCGTACAGCGTGTTCGGATCGTGCGGGCTGACGACGATGTCGCGGGCGTAGGTCAGCGGCGAAAAACGGCCGACATCCATGAACTCCCAGCTATCGCCCTTGTCCGGGCTGCGGAACAGCCCCATCCGGTTGGCGAGGAAAACCGTGCCGGGCTTGGCGGGACTGATCGCCAGCGAATGGCTGTCCATCATGCCTTCTCGATCTTGGTCGGTCCCGATGCGGCTCTTGAACGCGTCCTGTTCGACGAAGGCCATCAGCCCGGCGCTGATATCGGTCCAGGTCTCGCCGCCGTCGAGGCTGCTTACGACGCCGCCGACCTCGAGCCCGGCGTAGATTTCCTGCGGATTGCTCGGATCCGCGATCATTCGGATCACGCGCAGGGGGAAACCCATCTGCACGGCACCGGACGGCATCGGCACCGAAAGCAGCCGCCAACTCGCCCCGTCATCGTCGCTGCGATAGATCAAGGTGCCCTGCGTGCCGACCAGCAACCCGCCATCGTCGAGCGGCAGGATCGACCAGACGACCGTATCCGGCCCCGGCGATCCGGGGAGCTCGAGCAAAGTCCAAGACCGTCCGCCGTCGGTGCTGCGATACGGCCCGACCTGCGTGCCGACATAGATCGTGTCGGTCCCGCGCATCGCGATGCAGCGCACTTCGACCGGGTCCGGGAGGCCTTCGGTCACCGCCTGCCAGTCGCCCGAGTCCGCGTCGAGGCTAAACAGCCCCTGTGTCCGGGTGCCGCTTGCCGCCTTGTCCCAAAACGCCGCCCCGGCGTAAACTGCTGCGCCCATCGACCTTCCTCCCATCCAATTTTTCGGCCCTAGAAAACACAATAACCCATTTTGCCGAGGCCGAGTCGAGCGCAGCGACAAACCTGCCAACGTACAGCCCCGTCAATGTCACAGCGTGTCACGCGACGCATCAAATCTCTCACATCATGCGGCAAACAATTGCATGTGGCACCTTCGCTGGCCATATAATCCAATTCTAATGACGGATTCATCGCCTGAGATCGTTTCGCTTTTACGGTCGCGGTCGCGCAAGCGCTGCTTGGAGTTTGCGCTCGTGCTCCTAGCGATGGGCATTCCCTGCAATCTTGTGTTTAGCGACGATAACTATGATTTGCAGGTTCAAGCGCACGACGCGCGGCAAGCCCGCGAACAAATCCGGCTCTACGTACAGGAGAACGAGAGGCCGAACCGCCGGACCGTTGCGCATTTTGGATTTCAAGACGGACTGACCTGCGCATGGCTGTACGCGATTACGATATTGTCCGTGTACATCCTGCAGCGCGACCAGATGTTCTCTCTGGATTGGGCACAGCTGGGCATGAGCCATACGGGGCTGATACGGGACGGCGAATGGTGGCGTGCGGTGACGGCCCTGGGGCTGCACGTCGATACGGCGCATCTTGTCAGCAATCTGATTTTTGGAATCTTATTCGCCTTTCTCGCGGGCGAGATGATTGGCTGGGGCATCGCCTGGAGCGGCATGATCGTTGCCGGATCGCTCGGCAACGCGCTGAACGCCCTGGCGCAACCGGCGCATCACGCCTCAATCGGCGCGTCTACGGCGATTTTCGCGGCTGTCGGCATCCTCGCCGCGGTTTCCTGGAGCCGGCGGCAGTCGCGCCGGAACCGTTGGGTGCCCATAGGCGGCGGCATCGCCCTCCTCGCCTTCATCGGGATGGGCGGCGAACGTACTGACATCTTCGCCCATGTCACCGGTTTTACGGCGGGGTGCCTGCTCGGTTTCGGGTTCGGGGCGCTGGAGCGGCACGTGAGAATCGCAGCGCGGCATCGCCGATATCTCGGCCTCGGCGCGACAATGCTGTTCGTCCTGGCTTGGGTCGTGGCGGTTTCCAGCTACGGATAGCGCTCGCGGCTCGTACGGCAACGGAGACTAAATGACCCCGTCCGCGGCGAGTGTCTCCAGCTCGGCTTCCGAAAGATCGAGCAAGCCACCATAGATCTCGGCATTGTGCTGCCCCAACGCCGGGCCTGCGTGGGCGATGCGGCCCGGCGTGCGTTTCAGTTTGGGCAGCGGCGCCGGCATCCGGACCGAACCCACTTCCGCGTCGGGAATATCGACGATGTTCTCGCGCGCGGCGTAGTGCGGGTCTTCCGCGATGTCGCTGGCGGTGTAGATGCCGCCGAACGGCACGTTGTTGCCGACCAGCCGCTCTTCGACATCGTGGAAATCGCGCGCCGCGATCCAGTCCGACAGCAGCTTTTCCAACTCGTCGGGCCGTGTGATGCGGTCCTTGCTCCTGGCGTAGCGCGGATCTTCGGCCAGTTCGGGCATGTCCATCGCCTCGACCAGACGACGGAACACGCGGTCGCCGCCGGCGGCGATCTGCACATACCGGCCATCCTTCGTCTCAAACGTACCGGCCGGCGCGAAGGTCGGATTGCGGTTGCCGATGCGCTCGCGATTGGCCCCGGTCAGGTTATGCTTGTGCATCATGTCGGCAGTGATCCGGAACGGCGCTTCGTACAGCGCCAGGTCGATCAGCTGCCCTTCGGCGTCCGGTCCGCCCTGCATGTCGCGCTGATAAAGCGCGAACATCGCCGCCAAGGCGCCGAACGTACCCGTGTTGTAGTCCGCCGTCGGAAAGGCCGGGCGGACCGGGAAACGGTCCGGAAAACCCGTCGGGTACATGTAACCGGAAAACCCGAGCGCGATGCGGTCGTAGCCGGAACGCTTCGAATAGGGTCCTTCCTGTCCGTAGCCGGAAACCCGCACCATGATCAGGCGCGGGTTGATCGTACGCAGATCGTCCCAGCCGAGGTTCCACCGTTCCAAGGTACCCGGCGTGAAATTCTCGAACAGCACGTCGGTCCGCTTGACCAGCTCGTACAGTGTTTCCTGCCCGGCTTCGACCCGCAGATTTAGCGTCACCGATTTCTTGTTGCAGCTTTCGACCAGCCAGTTCGGCGACCGCTGCGCCTTGCCGTCGACCGGCGTGCCGCGCAGCGCATCGCCGACGCCGGGCTGCTCGACCTTGATGACCTCGGCGCCGAAATCGCCCAGCATCGTGGCGCCGAAGGGCCCGGCAATCAGCATGCCGATATCCATAACCCGGATACCGTCTAGCAGCCCGTTGAAAAAGGCGCTATTGACCGGGTTTCACTCGACGGCGAAACATAACGCGACGAAGGCGGTTTCGCCATCCTCCGAGACGATGAGGACCATCTGAGCGACCAGAACGGCTCCAGCTGGCGCAATA
>JAKZTB010000153.1:0-37726 GCA_047517345.1 Alphaproteobacteria bacterium | reverse complement strand
ACGAGCCAAGCTCGCCCGCATTTACCACAGGCCCATCAACAGCAACTTTCTTCTCAAAATTATCGGTCATGTTCCGGTCCTCCTTGGACACTTCGATTAAGCCAATTCTGTGTCCAAGGAAATCGGGTCCGACTCACAAATATTCGCCTGATCATTTTCCATTCGACCGGAGACGGGTTCTATTGCGTGTTAAGAAACAGGCCTTGGAGACCAATTCAACGGCATAATTAAAACTCAGGCCGCCTCGCGCGTACGGTGTGGGACCCACACTCGAACGGTCGTGCCCTTGCCTTCTTCGCTTTCGATCGCCACATCGCCGCCGTGAAGGTTGGCGAGCGACCGCACGATCGCGAGGCCGAGTCCGGTGCCTTTCGACCGGATATAGGGGTTCCCCTTCGTGCTGGTATGCGGATCGTCGCTTCCCGTTTCAAAGGGTTGCGTAATCGTGGAAATATATTGGGCCGGAATCCCGACCCCGGTGTCGGAAACGAAAATCGTGAAGTTCTCTTCCGACGCAACGGCACCCAAAGTGACTTCGCCGCCAGGTGGTGTGAACTTGATCGCATTGGAAAGAAGATTGAGCAAGATTTGCCGCACCGCGCGATGGTCGGCATACACGGAAGCATCGCGATCCGGCAGCGCGATCGACAATGTAAGTTCGGCTTTATGCGCCTGCTCGCGCACGACCCGTGCGCATTCATCGAACATTGTCGCGAGATCCAACATCTCAGGGGTTAGCGCCATTTCGCCGGCCTCGATAGTCGATATATCGAGAATATCGTTTACGAGATCCAACAAATGTTCGGCGCTGGCGTGAACATCGGAAATGTATTCGGCGTATTTTTCGTTGCCAATCGGTCCGAAAATCTCCTTCTCGATGATATCGGCGAAACCGATTATGGCGTTCAACGGCGTTCTGATTTCGTGGCTCATGTTCGCGAGAAATTCCGATTTCGCGCTATTTGCCAATTCGGCGCGCGTGCGTTCGCGAAGCAATTCCTCCGCGATCTGCTTCTGTTCCGTAATGTCCTGATTGACTCCGAAAAACGAGACCAGGCGTCCTGATCCATCGAATTCGGGCTGGCCTTCGCCGCGAACGAACCGAATATCTCCGTCCGGCCGGACAATTCTGAATTCGCACCGGTAGGACTCTTTTCGCTTTCCGGCATCCTTCCGTATTGCGTCGATCCGTGCACGGTCGTCTGGGTGCACAGCGTCCGAAATGGCGGTGAAAGTCGCTGTAAACCGTTCGGGATCCCATCCGTAGATTTGATTAAAGGCTTTTGACGACTCGAATCGACGGGTCTCGGTAAGGTACCGCCAATGCCCAATATGTCCGATGCGTTGTGCCTCCGACAATTGCCGCTCGCTGATCCGAAGCGCGTCTTCGACGCGCATTTGGTCCGTGATGTCGGTATAGGTCGTCACGAAACCGCCGCCGGGTATAGGGTTGCTTCGCACGTCGATGGTCAACCCGTTCTGCCCCTGCCTTACAAAGTTTCGCGGCTCGAACCGTTTTGCAATTTCGACCCGCTCCCGGACTTGTGCCTCGGCGTCACCGGGGCCGTAATCGCCGCGTTCCGCTGCGACGCGGACGAAACTGTCGAACGGCACACCGATTTGCGTGACCTCGCGCGGTAGGTTCCAGAGTTCGGTAAACCGGTCGTTGAACGCGACCGAATTCATTTCCGCATCGAAGAGGCTGATACCTTGGTCGACATTCTCAAGGACGGCACGCAAAATCGCGGTCTGCTCTGTAAGCCGGCGGTTAAGCCGGGCAACCGATAAGAAGCGCCAACCGAAACTCGCCAGCAGACCGATCGCAGCGAGGCCGCCCATGACCCAGGCGACCCGCGGCGCCGTCCAAAAACTGACGGGCGCGCCGTACCATTTCGAATAAATTCGTTCGTAGTCGCGCGTTCCCACATACCGGCGCACGGCTTTATCCAATTCGGACCAAAGCAACCGGTCGGTCTTTGCGACAAGAATGGCGCGTTTAATCTCCTGCAACGGTGCGCCGAGGATACGAACCCTGTCTTCCAGTTTGAGTTGCCGGGCAACTTTCAAGAACACCGGTTTGGAAAACTAACGGCATCGAGCTGGCCGGCAACCAGATCGATCAATGCCGACCTTAAATCCCGTCGGAGCATCGGAATGGCGCCGGCGATGTTCGATATCATATCGATTCCGGCGCTCGATCGAACGAATCCAACGCGTTGTCCGCGCAAATCGTCGAACGACTCAATATGCGCCGCGTCTTGCCGGACGAAAACGGAAACGGCAGAGGTTTCTACTGGCGCCGTAAACCTGCCGACCGACGCGTGCGCCACCGAGATGTCCAAATTCGGTATGAGGTCGACATTACCCTGTTTGAGCTCCCGTAATGCTTGCGGAAAGGTATCAACGATGCGGAATCTAACGCGAACGCCCGCAAGCGCAGCGATATCGACCAGAATATCGCGCGCGAACCCGACCGGTTTTCCCTTCTCGTTGAGTTTGTATTGAGGGGGCCAGTTCCGGACAAAGGCCGCAACGATCTCGCGCTTGGCATTTTGCGTCTTGTTCGGTGCAATGGCGTGGGTTGGCGCGGCAAGGAAGACTATTGCGGCCAAAACCAGCCACAAGAAACCAAGAATGCGGCAGAACCCGACGCCGCCGGCCATCGAACGCTCCAATCTACTGGTCTATGTAGTGGCTAGATGATGGGGGGCGAGCGTTAAGATGTTATTAACACGCGAGTAATCTCCGCACGCATAACACGTATTGCGCTAGATCATCTCTCGGACCGAAGCGGCCTCGTCGCCGCTTCGAGCCAATGCCGGCCCGATTCATCCATCCCACCCGCTATCTCGTCGAATACCCGCGCATGATAACCGTCAAACCAGGCGATCTCCGACTCGCTCAATAGCCGCGGTTCAACCAGCGCACGATCTATGGGTGCAAAGGTCAGGGTTTCGAATTCGAACATCTTACGCTCCGCGCCTTCCAGCGCCGCGCAGGGCACGACCGTCACCAAATTTTCAATCCGGATGCCGTAACCGTCGGTCTTATAATAGCCGGGCTCGTTCGAGACGATCATGCCTTCGCGCAACGCGACGGTATTCGGCGCTTTCGAAATGCGATGCGGGCCTTCATGCACGCTGAGATAGCTGCCGACCCCATGCCCCGTCCCGTGATCGAAATCCAATCCCGCGTCCCAGAGCGCACGGCGCGCCAGCACGTCGAGCTGCGCCCCCGAGGTTCCTTCGGGAAAGCGCGCCGTCGCGATCGCGATATGGCCCTTCAGCACGCGCGTGAACCGGTCCCGCATTTCCGCGCTCGGCGTGCCGATGGCGACGGTCCGCGTCACATCCGTCGTCCCGTCGAGATACTGCGCGCCGGAATCGACCAGATAGAGCTCGCCGGGGGCCATCCGCCGGTCGGTTTCCGGGCCGACCTTGTAATGGACGATCGCGCCATTCGGACCGGAACCGGAAATCGTGTCGAAACTTAAGTCGCGAAGGCGGTCGCCTTCCTCGCGGAGCGCGGCCAGTTTATCGGCGGCAGCGATTTCCGTCAGATCGCCTGACGGTGCGGCCGCCGCGAACCAGGCGAGAAATTTCGATACGGCGATGCCGTCACGCTTGTGCGCCGCGCGGGCACCGGCAATTTCGACGGAATTCTTGCAAGCCTTGGGCAGGGCGCAGGGATCGTTTCCGGTCGCGACGTCCGCGCCGCCGGCCCGCAGCCGTTCGAATATCAGCGCCGCCGTGGTCGCTGGGTCGGCCCGCACCGCCTTGCCTTCGAGCGCCTCCAGCGCGGACGGGAACGCCTCGACCGGTTCGATGGAAACCCCATTTCCGATATGTTCGCCCAGACCGGGCGAGAGCTTGCGCGGATCCACGAACCAATCGACGGCGCCGGATTTGTGCACAATGGCGAAGGAGAGCGGCATCGGCGCCCGAGGGACGTCACCGCCGCGCACATTGAGCAGCCAGGCAATCGAATCCGGTGCGGTCAACACGGCTGCATCGCAGCCGTCCGCAGCGAGCAAAGCACCGATCTCGTCCCGTTTCTCGGCCGCTGGTTTTCCCGCGAATTCAAGCGGATGCGGCACGATCGGCGATATCGGCGCCGCCGGCTGCCCCTGCCAGACCGAATCGATCGGATTGTCCGTTTGCGCAACTAAAGTACCGCCCGCTTTTTCCGCCGCCTTGCGCAGCGACGCCACGGCACGTTCCGGGTGCAGCCACGGATCATAGCCGAGCTTCCCGCCGGCGGGGAGGTTTTCGGCGATCCATTTTGCGGGCGGCATGTCGATCAAATGATGCGTTTCCAGCGCCTCCGTATCGACCTGTGTGCGAACCTGCAGCGTGTAACGGCCATCGACGAAGATCGCCGCCCGCTCCGCAAGAACAACAGCCGCGCCGGCCGATCCCGAAAACCCCGTGAGCCAGCGCAACCGGTCGGCGCGCGGCGGCACGTATTCGCCCTGATGTTCGTCGGTGCGCGGGACAACGAAACCGTCCAACCCCCGTCGCTTTAGCTCCCCGCGTAACAGCGACAGCCGTTCGGCAGGCGGCGGGCCCGCGGCGGTTTCAGCTTCCATCGCCCCTTTGAGCGCCAGTAGCTGGGCGCACAGCGTTTCATCCGCTTCCGGTGCGATCAGGTCGATCCAGGCGTCCGGTCTCGATCCTTCCGGCGCGCCGATCACACCGGCGACCAGCGAACGCACCGCATCGGTTCCCAGCGTAAGGCCCGCCGCGGACAGCCGGTCCGAAAGAGCCGCGTCGCCGTCATAGGAAGAGATGTCGGCCACCATTGGAAACTTCTCCTGTATCTGTCGAATTCGCGATCACGCTCTTATACCAAGTTAACCAACAGAGCAGCGGATTTACGGACCCAGTACTACGCCGCCCATGCGAAAACGTCATTGCTGCGGTGCAATAATTACAAATGACCTCGGCCGGCCGGCACCCCATATCCAGTTCAAGCGGCAGGCAAAGCGCCTGCAAAAGATTGAAAACAAAAATGAAAATGGAGCAATACCATGTCGGAAACCACCTTAAGTTCAGGCGCGACAGGCCACGGAATCCTTTACAAGGTTATGCGCGTGATCCGCGGGGCGGTTACTTATTATCGCCACCGCCAGACGCTGCATGAGCTGTCCTCGCTGGACGATCATCTGCTTCAGGATATCGGCATCGAACGCGCGGCATTGACGGCATCGGCCGGTGGCGCCGAGCGTAAAGATTTCTTTTTTCCGCGGCACCGGATCGGCTGATTAGCCGGGCTGGCGACGCCCGACGATGAGCGTGTGCCACCCCTCCAGGACGAAGCGGCGGTGCAGCGCCAGTCCCTGCCGGCGATAGGCGTTGCGCACCGCGATTTCCTGATGCGCGAGCAACCCGGACAGAACAATCATGCCGCCCGGCGCCAGCCGGCGGCATAAGGGGCGCGACATCTTGATTAGCGGTTTGGCAAGGATATTCGCCGCGACCAGGTCGTAGGGACCGGCAACCCGTATCTGCCGGCCCGACAGGCCGTCGCCGCAATGCATCCGCGTCCATGCCGCCAGACCATTAATCGCAGCATTTTCACGAGCGACCATAACCGACTGCGGATCGATATCCGTCGCGGTTACAGGCCGCCGCCACGTCGCCGCCATGGCCAGCGCCAGGATGCCCGAACCGCTGCCGAGATCGAGCGGCCGGGTGAAACGGCGTCGTTTTGCCAGCCAATCGAGTGCAAACAGGCAACTTTTCGTTGTCGCGTGCCCGCCGGTCCCGAAGGCGGCGCCGGCATCGAGCGTAATGGCGATCGCGCCATACGGCGGCGCGCCCGCATGGTGCGAGGGACGAATGAAGTAACGTCCGGCGGTCAGCGGTTGAAAAGACGCCTGATTGTCCGCGACCCAGTCTGTTTCCGGCAACGGGGAGCAGTTAAATACCGGTTCCGCGACGCCGGCCCGGGCCGCCGCGATCGCCATAGCTGCTGCGGTATCCACGCGAGACGGCATGTTCGGCGCGTAGCCTTCGATGCGCCAAAACGGTTTTCCCGGAATTTCAAAGAAGGCGACGGTAGGACAAAAGGATTCGACGGCGTTGGCAAACGCCTCCACCGCTGTCGCCGGCACGACGATTTCGAACTTCCAGCCCGCCATGCCGGTCAGGGTTTCGAAACGAAGGCGGATACGACCCGTTTTTCGCCCGCCCTGTCGAATTCGATGGTCAGTTTGTCGCCGTCGACGGTCCGAACCCGTCCCATGCCGAATTTCTGATGAAAGCAACGATCGCCAGGGGCGAAGCTCGCCGCCGCTGCCGCGACCGGTTCAGCCGTCGCTTCGATAAATTTAACGCCGCGTCCGCGTTCCTGGAAGCGGCGCCAGCCGGGTCCGCCTTGTGTGGTGCGCGCATCGTTGCCGAACGCGAAGGCTGACCGTTCTTCGCTGAGTCCGCCGCCGAACAGGCCCGGATCGGTCTTCACCTCGATCGTGTCGTCTGGCAATTCGCCGATAAAGCGGGAGGGTATCGCGCTGACCCATTGGTTATAGATGCGGCGGCTGGCGGCATGCGAGATCGTCACGCGCTGGCGCGCCCGCGTAATACCGACATAGGCCAATCGCCGCTCTTCCTCCAACCCCGCAGCACCGCTCTGGTCGATCGCGCGCTGGTGGGGAAACAGCTCTTCCTCCCATCCCGGCAGGAACACGTTGTCGAATTCGAGCCCCTTGGCGCTGTGCAAGGTCATCAAATTGACCATCTCTTGCCCGGCCGCTTCGGTGTTCTCCATGACCAGGCTGACATGCTCCAGGAACCCGGCGAGGTTCTCGAACTCGGCCAATGCCGGAATCAGCTCTTTCAGGTTCTCCAGCTTGCCCGGCGCTTCCGGCTTCTTGCTCAGCATCCACAACTCTGTGTAACCGGACTCGTCGAGAACGGTTTCCGCCAACTCGGTGTGCGGCAGTCCGACCGAGATTTGCTGCCAGCGCTGGAAATCGGCCAGTATCGCGCTCAGTTTGCGCCGCGCCTGGGGCCGCAACTCGTCGGTTTCGACCAAGCGCAGTCCGGCGGCGAACAGCGAACAACCCTCGATCCGCGCGTAACCGTGCAGTGCCTGCATCGTCGTCTTGCCGATCCCGCGCGCCGGCTTGTTGATGATGCGCTCGAAGGCGAGATCGTCCTCCGGCTGGTGGATCAGGCGGAAATAGGCCAGCGCGTCGCGGATCTCCTCCCGTTCGTAGAACCGGGGTCCGCCGATCACACGGTACGGTACGCCCAACGTGATGAACCGTTCCTCGAACTCGCGGGTTTGGAAGCCGGCGCGCACCAGGATCGCGATCTCGTCCAGACTGTGCTGTTTGCGGTGCAGCGCCTCGATCTCCTCGCCGATGAATCGCGCTTCCTCCTCGCCGTCCCACACGCCGCGCACGACGACCTTGTCGCCCTCGTTGGTCTCCGTCCAAAGGGTCTTGCCGAAGCGCCCCTCATTGTGTGCGATCAGCCCGGACGCGGCGGCGAGGATATGCGGCGTCGAGCGGTAGTTGCGTTCCAGGCGTATCACCTTGGCGCCCGGGAAGTCCTTCTCGAAGCGCAGGATGTTGCCGACTTCCGCCCCGCGCCAGCCGTAGATCGACTGGTCGTCGTCCCCGACGCAGCAGATATTGCGGTGCTGCTGGGCGAGCAGGCGGAGCCAGAGATACTGCGCCACGTTGGCGTCCTGATACTCGTCGACCAGGATATAGCGGAACAGCCGCTGGAAATCGGCGAGCACGTCGGCGTTTTCGGTAAAAAGCGTCAGGCAGTGCAGCAGCAAGTCGCCGAAATCGGTCGCGTTCAGCGCCTTCAGCCGTTCCTGATACTGCCGGTACAAATCGACCGCGCGGCCGTTTGCGAACTCGCCGCCGTCGGCCGCCGGCACCTTATCCGGCGTCAGGCCGCGATCCTTCCAGCGCTGGATGATGCCCGACAGCACCCGCGCGGGCCATCGCTTCTCGTCGATATGCTCCGCTTCGAGCAACTGCCTCAGCAGCCGAACCTGGTCGTCCGTATCGAGGATCGTGAAGTTGGATTTCAACCCGACCAGTTCCGCGTAACGGCGCAGAATGCGGACCCCCAGCGAATGGAACGTGCCGAGCCAAAGCCCTTCGGTCGCGGCGCCGACGAAGGACGCGACGCGGTCGCGCATCTCGTGCGCCGCCCGGTTGGTGAAGGTCACCGCCAGAATCTGATAGGGCCGGGCACGCCCGGTGTAGAGCAGCTGCGCCAGGCGGGTCGTCAGCACCCGCGTCTTGCCGGTCCCCGCGCCTGCCAGAACCAGTACAGGACCGTCGAGCGCATCCACGGCCTCGCGCTGCGCCTCGTTCAAGGCGTCGAGCCAGGGTGCCGGGCGTGCGGCCTGCGGTGCGGGTTCTTCGTAGTCCAGCGGATCGCCGGCGAATGGATCTGTCATGATTTAGTCGTAACGTCGGAGCGGCCCTTCAATATACAGGGCGGAACCGTGTTACAGGAAACGAATACGCGCCAATCATTGGGGATCGGCTCCAGACCGTGGTAGGGTTTGCCTCGGGGGTTTGAGGCTCAACTTATCCAGGGGAGTGCATGACGATGCGCTCGAAGCCGGCTCGACTCGTCCAGGAAATCATTGCATTCGCTGTCTTCGGGCTCGCCTTTCTCAGCACCGCGCAGGCACAAGACGCTGTCGACGAAATCCTCAGCGCCGTGGTCCGGGTGCAGACTGAAATCAACCCCACAGCCCGCACGGCGCCGGTGCTCGGTACCGAGCGGGACGGGCACGGCGTGGTCATCGATTCGAGCGGCCTCGTCCTGACCATCGGCTATCTGATCCTCGAATCGCAGAGCGTCACGGTGACCGGGTCCTATGGTATCGCCCTCCCGGCGCGCTTCGTCGCCTATGACAGCGAGACCGGGTTCGGTCTGGTGCGGACGCAGAAACCGTTGAAAGCGAAGCCGATGCGGTTCGGCGTATCCGATCGATTGGCCGAAGGCGCGGGCGTCATCGTCGCCGGGTTCGGCGGCCGCGGCAACACAATCCGCGCGACCGTCGTCGCCCGGCACGAATTCGCCGGATATTGGGAATATTTGCTGCCGAAGGCGATCTTCACGCAACCGCCCTTCCACGTCTTCAGCGGCGCGGCGCTGATCGATCAGGAAGGCCTGCTCGTCGGTATCGGCTCCCTCGTCGTCGGCGACGCCAAGCAAGGAGAGGGCGTCAACCCCGGCAATATGTTTGTCCCGATCGACGCGTTGAAACCGATCCTCGGCGCGATGATCGAGAGCGGCCGGTCCGGCAAGCCATCGCGCCCCTGGGTCGGGATCTACAGCGAAGAGCTCCGCCAGCGCATCTTCGTCACGCGGCTCGCCACGGAAGGACCCGGCGCCGTTGCGGGCATCGCGATCGGCGATATCGTCGTCGCGGTCGGCGGCAAAGCCGTCACGGGGATAAACGACTTCTACCGCAAGCTCTGGGCGCTGGGCGCGCCCGGCGTCGAGGTGCCCCTGACCGTGCTGCGGCAAACCGGCAAACTGGAAACCCTGACCCTGCGCTCGCGCGACCGCTACGGCTGGTACCGCTACGGCACGGGGAATTAGCCCGGGCAATTAAAACGCGTCGTATTCCTCGCGCTCGAATTCCTTGACCGGCAGCGCCAGGATGCGCGCGACATGCGTCTCCGCATCCGCGCGCACCAGGTCGCGGCACAAGGCCCGCACCAGCCTGGGGACGCCATGGCGGATACTGGTTGTCTCCGACGATCCGCGGCCGTTGCTGACCGATCCGGCCCAAATGTAGAGGTGTATGTCGGCCAGAAACGGCGCCGCGCCGGGCTGCTTCTCCGTCAGTTGAAAATCGCCGCCGAGATAGGGAAACGCCCCGGCCGCAGGACTTTCCAGTCCCGGCGGCGGGTCGTAGCGGTCGCGCCAAAGCGCGATGTGCTCGGCGAAAGCGGCGAGTTCCGGGCGCGCCGCCGGCGTCATCTCGAAACCCGCACCGATGACCGCATAATCCGCACTGTGAGAGCCTGAATCGGTTTCTATCCGGATCTCGCCATCGACCAGCGACACCGACCGCCATCCCGCATTCAGGTGGATGGCGAAATTTTCGTGCTTTGTGCAGCGTTGCAGCGTCTCGCGGATGATCGCGACCGAGCGTTCCATCAGCGCCGCCATGATGCGCCACTTGTCGGCGTCGTCGAGGTCGACATAGTGGTGCAGCACGCCCGGATAGTTGATCTGCTTGAACCGATTGTACTGGTAAAGCGCCGCGTGGCGGCAGTACAGATCGACGCTTCCCGCCCCCGCTTCCAGGGCCGCCCCCGCATAGTCGAATGCCGAGGACGCCGCCCCCAGCACCGCAATTCGCTTGCCCGCCAGCGCGTCGAAATCGATCGGCGCCGCGCAATGCGCATAGCGTTCCGGCGGCAGCCCGTCGCGGATGAAACCGGGAATATTAGCCTGCCCGAACCCGTCCATGCCGGTCGCCAGCACCAGCTTTCGCGTCGTCAGACTGCTTGCCGCCCCGTCCCGGTCGAACTGCAATTGAAAGCCGCCGTCGCAAGGCGTAACGCGCATTATTCGGACGCCGTTCTCGATCGGCAGAGCGGCCTGTTCGCGGTACCAGAGCAGATAGTCCATCCACGACCCTGTCGGGATCTTGCCGATCGCCCGGTAGGCCGCCTCGCCATAGGCCGCCTCGTGCCAGGCGCGAAAGGTCAGGTCGGCGATGCCCAGTTCCGGCCCGGGAATGTCCTTCGGCGAGCGCAAGGTTTCCATCCGCGCATAGGTCCGCCACGGCCCTTCCAGCCCCTTCGGCGCGGCATCCAGCAACAAGAAATTCGTAAGCCCTTCCCGCTTCAGGCCGAAGCCGATGGCCAGCCCCGCTTGCCCGGCGCCGACGATGACGACGTCCTTGTCGATAGCCTCACGCCGCGGCATCCAATCGGCCGGCCGGTCGCCGAGATAGTCCAGCGCCCGCACCACGCGGGCCTCCAGCGCGGCGAGCCGTTCCGCCGCATCGGGCAATCGTTGATCGGACATGGTTTGAATACCGCTTGGTCGCACGAAGGGGCGGCAGCATAACGGTATGGGTGGTGGCGCGCCATCGGACGGCGCGTCGCACGCTGCTTTTTCCGTTTCTACCCCGCCAGCAGCCGTTCCACGATCCAGCGGTCGACCTCGTTGACGCCGCGTTCACGACGCGCGAGGCGGCCGGGCCGGGCCAGAGGCGAGTCGAGACCCGCCTGCTGCTGCTCGCAGATGCGGTTGTCCTCGTCGTGGCTGGTGTCCCATCGCTGGTAGTAGCGTTCGACCACCGTTTCGAAATCGTCGCGCGCGACCGTTTCTCGTGGAAAGCCGGAACCGACGATCAGCTCGATTCGGGCTGGACCGCGCGGCTTGATCTCCATCCACCAGAAACAGTCGGTCGTCGCGACGAAATAAGTGCTCGGATAAAACGCGAGAAAATGACTGCCTTCGAGCGCGTCGCCGGCGAGTGTCGATATCGCGGGGAAGGGCGACGTTTCGCCTTTCAGGATAGCCGCTGTCTGCTCTACGGGAATCAGGGAGCCGGACCAGGCGCCGGTCGGCTGCAGCGGCGTCGCGATCTGGTCGCCCAACGATTCCCGGTGCACGATGGGCACGTGATAGGACTCGCGCTGGTTCTCCAGAAAGACCTTCCAGTTGCACGCCACGTCCCAGACCTTGCGCCGCGTCGTTACCAGGTCGGGAAAACCGTACGACCCGATATGCGCCGGCAGATTACCGAGATAATCGGATAGGCTTTCCGCGTCCCGGTCGAAATTCACGAACAGGAAATCGGCCCAGCTTTCCAGGCGCAGCGGGATCAGCGCGTGATCCCGCTTGTCGAAGCCGACCGTCTCCTCCATGCCTGCCGCACTGATCAGCGCGCCGTCCAGATTGAAGGACCAACCGTGATAGGGACAGACGATGGCCTGGCAGTTTCCCTCGCCCGACAGCAGCTGCGTGCCGCGGTGCCGGCAGGTGTTGGCGAACGCACGGGTCGTGCCATCGCGGTCGCGGACGAGAATGATCGGGATGCCGGCCACGTCGGTCGCGAGATAGTCGCCCACGTTCGGCATCAGGTCGGCGCGTCCGACGAAGTTCCAGACCTTCATGAACAGGCGTTCGATTTCGAGCTTGTGAAATTCGGGATCGGTGTAACACCAGGCCGGCAGGCTCTCCGCTTCCAGCGGCGGTTTCAGGACGTTGGCGAAATGCGCCGGGTCGAGCATCTAGGCCGCTATCTCGCCGACGAAGGCATCTGTCACGACCCGTGTCGCATGCATCAGACGGGTGTGATTGACGTCGTCATAGGGCTGCGCGAAATGCATCGTCGCCCGGTTGTCCCAGAAAATCAGATCGCCGACCTGCCAGCGGTGCCGGTAGATCAAATCGTCGCCGGTCGCCCGCGCGTTCAGCTCGTCCAGCAGATCCTGGCTTTCCTCGGCCGTCATGCCGACGAACTGCTTGATGATGTATTCGCTGACATAGAGCACCTTGCGGCCGGTCGCCGGATGGGTGCGCACAACAGGGTGTACGAGATCGGGCACCTGTGCCTTGCGTTCCTCGCTGAGCGGCTCCCGGTCGGGATATTTCAGTGCATAGACATGGGCATAGCTGTGCACCGCCTTGAGATCGGCGATACGCGCCTTCAGATCGTCGGGCAGCCGGTCGTAGGCCGTGGGCAAGCTGGTGAACAGCGTATCGCCGCCTTCCGGCGGCACTTCGCACGCGTACAGCATCGAGCCGAGGCTGGGGCGCGGCATGTAGGTGTTGTCGATGTGCCAATGCCATCCGGTCTTGTGCGCGCCCAATGGCCTGCTGTCCTTTTTCTTGTTGGTCAGGACGAAGACTTCCGGATGGCCCGGCAAGGCGTATTCCTGCAGCAGGTGATGTTCTAGCTCGCCCCAGCGCTGGCTAAACGCGACTTGCTGCTCGGGCGTCAGAGTTTGACCGCGGAACAACAGCAGCGAGTGGCGGTTGAAGGCGTCGTCGATTGCGGCGAAAGCGTCACCGGACGGGGGCTGGGCAAGATCGATGCCCTGCACCTCGGCGCCGAAATGTCCCGTCAGGTTTCGGATTTGCAAATCCATGGCACTCTCTTTTCCTATTTGCGCTCGAAATTGGTAGCACGCGCCTGGCCAGCCGCCAAATTCGCCGCGCGCTTGCCAACAACAGCGCAAGCGGCAATGGTACGCGCTCACAACGGTGCGGCAAGGAACGAACGGATGATCGAAAACCAATTCGTCCTCGAAACCAAGGACGGCCCGATGCAGACCTTCACGACCCATCCCGATGGCGAAGGCCCCTTCCCGGCCGTCGTCTTCTACATGGATGCCCCGGGCATCCGCGAGGAGCTGTACGGCATGGCGCGGCGCATCACGGGCGAAGGCTATTACGTGATCCTGCCGGACTTGTTCTACCGCTTCGGCACGATCCGTTTCCCGTTCCGGGACGACAATACCCGCAAGATCTGGCAGACCGCGATGGCGAACCTGTCCAATGCGCAGGTCATGGACGATACGCGTGCGATGCTGGAATACATGGACGATCAAGACGCGGCCAAGATCGAAGCGGTGGGGTGCATCGGCTACTGCATGAGCGGCCGCTTCGTCACCGCCGCGGCGGGCACCTTTCCCGACCGGTTCCGCGCCAACGCGTCGCTGTACGGTGTCGCCATCGTCACCGACAAAGAGGATTCGTCGCATTTCCTGGTCAAGGACATCACGGGCGAGATGTATTACGGCTTTGCGGAGACAGACGGTACCGTACCGGACTTCGTCATCCCGACTCTGACCCACGAACTCGACACGCACGGGGTCAACTACACGCTGGAAATCCACCCCGGCACCAATCACGGTTTCTGCTTCGCGGAACGCGAGGTCTACAACGAGGTGGCGGCGGAGAAGGTTTGGGATATCTTTTTCGACATGTGCAAACGCAACCTGACCTGACGGTTATTCAAGCGCGAGGGTTCGACATGCAGGTACTGTACAAGGGCGGCGCGGTCTTCGATGGCGAGAACGCTCCAGTTCCCGGTCACGGCGTGATGGTCGACGGCGACAAGGTCGCCCAGGTCGCACCCGTCGCGGCATTCGACGGCTTCGCCGGTTCGGTTGTCGATACCACGGACGGCACCTTGATGCCGGGGCTGATCGATTGCCACGTCCATCTATGCTTGGGCGCCGAGGGCGATCCGGGTACCGCGGCGGAGAAACTGTTGCCGGGCCAGACCGTTATGAAGGCCCTGGCGCGGGCGCAGGCAACGTTGGCCGGCGGCGTGACCGGAGTCCGCGATTGCGGCGGCCGCAATTACCTGGAGTTCGCGGTGCGCGATGCGTGCAATGCCGGCGACCAGCTGGGACCGTCGATCCGCGCGTCGGGACGGATGATCTGCATGACCGGTGGGCATGGCAACAAACATGGCCGCATCGCCGACGGCATCGACGAGGTGGTCAAGGCGGTGCGCGAACAGATTCACGCCGGCAGCGACCTGGTCAAGATCATGGCCACCGGCGGCGTCATGACACCCGGCGTCAATCCGGAAGACGCGCACTATTCCGCCGAGGAGATGGCCGCCGGCATAAGCGAGGCGAACCGGTTCCACCGGCGCACCGCGAGCCACGCGCAGGGCGCGGAAGGGATATTGAACGCTGTGCGCGGCGGGATTACATCGATCGAGCACGGCATCTTCATGACCGACGAATGCGTTCGGGAGATGCTGGAGCGCGAGGTCTATCTCGTGCCGACCCTGGCGGCGCTGCACAATATCGTCTCCAACAAGGGCAACGGCATCCCGGATTATGTGATCGAAAAAGCGGAACGCATCGCCGAATCGCACATCCGTTCGATTAAGATGTTCTACGACGCCGGCGGCAAGATCGCGATGGGCACCGACGCCGGCACCCCCTTCAACAAGCACGGCGCCAATTCCGACGAGCTGGCGCTGATGGTCGGCATCGGCGTCGCGCCGCTCGACGCGCTGCGCATCGCCACCAGTTCGGCGGCGGACCTTGTCGAACTGCAGGGCGAGGGGCGTATCGCAGAGGGCACCTACGCTGATTTTCTGCTGGTCGACGGTGACCCGGCCAGCGACATCGCCCGCGTCGCAAAGCGGCAGAACCACCGCTTGGTGGTCAAGCGCGGCAAGGCCGTTTCAGCCGAATCGATGGCGTTCGGGGCATCGCCGTTTCAATCGCTTGCGGCGTTCTAGTCCATGCTGCGATTGCGTCAGATTTGCGTCGTCGCGGGCGCGCTCGAACCGGCCGTCGCAGACCTCGAATCGGTGTTCGGGATCGCCACCTGTTATCACGATCCCGGCGTCGAAAAGTTCGGGCTGGTCAACGCGCTGCTGCCGGTCGGCAGCAACTTCCTCGAAATCGTGGCGCCGTTTCGCGAAGGGACCGCGGCGGGACGCTACATCGACCGGCGCGGCGGCGATGGCGGCTATATCGTGATCCTGCAATGCGACGATATCGCGGACCGGCTGGCGCGCTGCGGGTCCCTCGGGGTCCGTGTGATCAACCATATGCAATATGGCGATTACGAAGGGCTGCAACTGCACCCGCGCGTCGATGCTGGAGACGAGTCAGAACGAAGGTAACGGCGCACCGGACGGACCCTGGCACCCAGCGGGCCAAACCTGGCAGGACGCCGTGAAGACGGACCGGGTATCGGCGATCACCGCGGCCGATTTGCAAAGCGACGATCCCGCCGCGCTCGCCGCGCGCTGGGGCGAAATCCTGGCGGTCGAACCAGTCGATGACGGCAGCGGCACGCCGATCCTGCCGTTGGAAAATGCCGTGCTGCGCTTCGTTCCGGCAACCGACGGCCGCGGCGAAGGCCTCTGTGGCATCGATCTAGCCGTCGCCGACCGCGCGTCCGTGTTGGATGCCGCCAAAAGCCGCAATTGCCCCGTCGACGGCGACATCGTCACCGTTTGCGGTATACGATTCAGGATGAGCGGATGAGCGAAGAACTGAAGGTCGCGCGCGATGGTGCCGTTACGAGGCTGACCCTGAACCGGCCGGATATCGCCAACGCGCTGGGGCCGGTTTTGACCGAAAGCCTGCTCGCCGCCGTGCAAACCGCGGCGCAGGACGGCACACGGCTTCTCGTCATCGACGGTACCGGTAAATCGTTCTGTTCCGGCTTCGACCTTTCCGGATTCGACGATCTCAGCGACGGCGATTTGGTCCTGCGCCTGCTGCGCATCGAGACGCTTCTGCAGGCGGTCTATCACGCGCCTTACCCGACCCTGGCGATGGCGCATGGCCGCGTCTTCGGCGCCGGCGCGGACTTGTTCAGCGCGTGCAGCCAGCGGGTCGCCGATCCCGGAACGAAGTTCCGCATGCCGGGGCTGGCCTTCGGGATCGTTCTGGGCACCCGGCGTCTGGTGGCCCGCATCGGCCAGGACGCTGCGCGCAATATCCAAAACGAGACGCGCACATTCGACGCCGCAGAGGCGAAGCGCTACAATTTCGCCAGTCGGATCGCCGATCAATCCGACTGGCCGGAAATCGTCGACGCTGCCGCGGCGCCGGCTCAAACGTTGACCGTTGAGGCGACTGCGGCATTGTTCACCGTCACCGCGCCGGATAGCCGAGCGCAAGACATGGCCGATTTGGTTCGATCGGCCAGTCTACCGGGACTGAAGGATCGGATCGCGCGGTATCGGGACGATATGCGGCGCGCGGCGGGCAAATCCTGACGAAATCGGCCGGCCGGTCGAGGAGGAAATACTAAACATGGCAACAAGCGCATCACCTGTCGCGGTCGAACGGACCGACCGGGACGCCTATCTTGACCGCGTGCGGGAATTGGCGCCGCTGATCGAGGACTCGGCGGAGGCGATCGACCGCGACCGCCGGCTGACCCCGGAACTGCTGTCCGCCCTATACGATTCGGGACTGTTCCGGCTGCTGCTGGAGAAACGCTTCGACGGCGCCGAAGTCTGCCCGTCCGATTTCTCCGCCATCATCGAAGAAGTGGCGAAACACGACGCCAGCACGGCCTGGTGCCTGGGTCAGGCCAACGGTTGCACCATGACCGCCTCCTTCTTGGACGACGACGTTGCCAACAAAATCTGGGGCCACGACCCGAAGGGCGTGCTCGCTTGGGGGCCCGGAAAGTCGGAGGCGGTTCCCGAAGGGGATGGTTTCCGCGTCAATGCGAAATGCGCCTTCGCCAGTGGCGGCCGGCACGCGACTTGGATCGGCACCCATTCCACCATCATCGACGAGAACGGCACGCCGATCCTCGACGAAAACGGCGGCAAGACCATCCGGACCATGCTGATCCCGGTGAAGGAAATCGCCTGGGAAGATATCTGGCACGTCGTCGGGCTGCGTGGCACGGCGAGCGACGGCTACGAAATCAAGGATCACTACGTGCCCTACGAACACACGGTGCACCGGGACGATCCAAAAGAGCGGCGCACCGATTCGCCGCTTTACCTGTTCCGCCAGACGAACTTGTACGCGAGCGGATTCTCCGGCGTGGCGATGGGAATTGCCCAATCGATGCTCGATGCGTTCACCGAATTGGCGTTAACGAAAACGCCACGCCGTCAAAAAAGCCCGCTCAGCCAGAACGCCGTGGTCCAGTCGGAGTTCGCCCGGGCGTCGGTTCGTCTCAATGCCGCGCGCACTTACCTGCGCAGCGAACTGGACGATATCTGGGCCGCGGTTTGCACCACCGGAGAGCTCACCGTTGCGCAGCGCATGCGAATCCGGCTGGCGACGACACACGGCATTCACGAAGCGAAAGAAGCGGCCGACACAGTCTACGACGCGGCGGGCGCGACAGCGATTTTCCAAAGCGGCCCCTACGAGCGCCGTTTCCGCGACCTGCATACCGTGACCCAGCAAATGCAGGGACGGAAAGCGCATTACGAAACCGTCGGCGCCTTCCTGCTGGGAAACCCGCCTGAATTATCGTCGATGTGAGGACGCTCAACCGAGGTTTCCATGGTTGAGTTTCCCTACGTCACCGTCGACGTGTTCACCGCGCGTCGTTTTGGCGGCAATCCGCTGGCGGTCGTAACCGATGCGCGCGGCCTCACGACCGCGCAGATGCAGCAGATCGCGGCGGAGTTCAACTACGCGGAATCGACCTTCGTTCTGCCGCCGCAGGACCCGGAGAACACCGCGCAAGTCCGCGTCTTTACCCGGGTCGCGGAAATCCCTTTCGCCGGTCATCCCAATGTCGGCACGGGTTACGTTCTCGCCCGGCAACGGGATATCTTTGGGAAACCACCCGGCTCGAATTTGCGTTTCGAGGAAAAGGCGGGGCTGGTCGAGGTCGATATTGCATTCAACGAGGGCACGGTAGCCGGCGCCCGAATCAAGGCGCCGCAGTCGCTCGAAACCGGCGCGACGATGGAACCGGATGTCTTTGCGAAGTGCGCGTCGCTCTCTGTCGAGGCGATCGATACAACGCATCACATCCCCACGGTTGCTTCGGTCGGCTTGCCGTTTTTCGTTGCCGAAACGGATAGCGCGTCGCTCGCGACGGCGCACGCCAATCTGGACGCGTTCCACAGCGCTGCGGCGCGCTACGCGCTTGCGGAACTCAGCGGCCGGGTCTCGGTCTACGTTTATGCGCGATTGGACGAAGGTATCAATTCGCTACGCGCCCGCATGTTTTCGCCGATGAGCGGCAATTGGGAGGACCCCGCGACCGGCAGTGCCGCCGCGGCCCTCGGGGCGTTTCTCGCCTCGCTCGACGAACGCACCGACATGACAGCGGAGATCGAAATCGCTCAAGGCGTCGAGATGGGGCGGCCCAGCGCGATTACCGTCTGCCCGAAAAAGAAAAATGGAACCGTCGATGAGATAACCACCGCCGGCCAATGCGCACCCGTGATGCATGGTGTGATCGAGATTTAGGCGCGGCTGCGCTCAGTCGAAGGCCGGGCCGAGCGCCTTTTCCGGATCGGGGGGCGGCGCCCCCGTCGCGACCGCCATATCGGACACAAATGGGTTGTCCTCGCGCTCTTGGCCGAAGGTCGACAGGCGGCCGTGCCCCGGCAGGAACAGCACATCGTCGCCGAGCGGCCAGAGCTGCCCGGTGATCGATTTGACCAGCACGTCATGATCGCCGCGCGGCAGGTCGGTGCGTCCGACCGTGCGCCGGAACAGCACGTCGCCGACGACCGCCAGCCGTGAGGCTTCGTGGAAATAGATGACATGCCCCGGCGTGTGGCCCGGGCAATGCAAGACGTCGAGCGTCAAGTCGCCAACCGTGACCGTGTCGCCGCCTTCGAGCCAGCGATCCGGCGTAAAGGGGCGCGGATTGTCGAATCCCGGTTTCGCCTCCGCGTCGGTCAGCTTGTCGATCCAGAACTGATCGTCCTTGTGCGGTCCTTCGATCGGAATTCCCTGTTGCTCCGAAAAATCCGCCGCCATGCCGGCATGGTCCCGGTGCGCGTGGGTGATGAGGATCTTTTCCAGCGTAATACCCGCCCGCTCGACCGCGCTCATGATGCGATCGAGATGCCCGCCGGGATCGATAACTGCACCCTTCATCGTCTTGGTACACCAGAACACCGTCGCGTTCTGCTGATAAGGGGTCACGGGCACGATCGCGGTTTCGAGTGGTTTTTCAAACATGGCGGGGATCCCCGGCGGATAGTGTTCGCGGAAACTAGGTCACAGGCGGGAAGGCTTCAACGGTTGTAGGAAATGTCGAGTATTTCGAGCGCAACATCGCCACCGGGCGCACGGACGCTGACAACATCGCCGAGTTCGGCCGTCAGCAATGCGCGGGCGACCGGCGAGACCCAACTGATCTCGCCTTCCTCGGGCCGGGTTTCGTCGATGCCGACGATACGTACGGTGCGCTCTCGGTCGTCCTCGTCGGCAAAGGTGACGGTCGCGCCAAAGAACACCTTATCCCGGTTGGTCTGCTGCACAGGATCGACGATTTCGGCGATTTCCAACCGCTTGAGCAGGAACCGCATGCGCCGATCGATCTCGCGCAGCCGCTTCTTGCCGTAGATGTAGTCGCCATTCTCCGACCTGTCGCCGTTGCCGGCGGCCCAGGCGACGATGTCGACGACCTTGGGCCGTTCGACCGTGCGCAATTGTTTCAGCTCTTCGCGCAACCGTGCCATGCCCTCCGGCGTGATGTAGTTCTTCGCGCCCACGGGCAGTGCCGGCCCCTCATCCGGTTCGAGTTCTTCCGCTTCGGTTTCCTTGGTGAAGGCCTTGCTCACCGGTTGGTCCTTTTGTCTTTACCAAAGCCGAGGCTAGCGCAGCTTAGTTCACCGGACAACGACGGCTTGCAGCATTGCATCATCCTGTCGCAATATTAGGCAGCTAGAGCAAATCAGGATTGATGGGAATCGCCGTAGGCGATTTTCATTGGTCCTGTTGCTTTGCTCTATCTATTAAGGGCGACCGGATTCACAGGATTGATGCCCTGCATCAATCCTGTGAATCCGGTCTAGACAAACAGCGCCGCACATCGCCGGCCACAGGATCGGGAAGGTTCAAATGAAAAACACATACAAACGAAGCGAAGAGGATCTCGCAAACGTCGTCTGCCTCGAGCACATGAACGTCACGGTGCCCGATCAAAGAATCGCAACGCTGTTCTACATCGTCGGCATGGGTTTCACCCGCGACCCCTATCTTGTCACGGGCGTCGTCAACATGTGGGTGAATATCGGCCGCAGCCAGTTTCATCTCCCGGTCGGCAAACCACAGGTCATCCGCGGCCGCACAGGTCTGGTCGTACCGGATCTGAAAGCGCTTTCAGATAGTCTGAAATCGGTGCGCACGGACCTCAAAGGGACGAAGTTCGGTTACAAAGCGGGACCGGGATATATCAACGTCACCTGCCCGTGGGGGAACAAATTCCGCTGCCACCAACCGAGCGCGAAATTCGGGTCCACCTTACTCGGTATGCCGTACGTCATGCTGGATGTGCCGGGCGGAACCGCCAAAGGTATCGCGGCGTTTTACCGCGACATCATGGAAACGGACACCAAGGTCAGGCCTTTCGAGAAAGCGCCAGCGGCACATGTCATGGTCGGACAGGATCAAACGCTCATCTTCCGTGAGATAAAGGGGAAACAAGCCAAATATGACGGCCATCATTTGGCACTCTATGTCGCCAATTTTTCCCGGCCCCACGCCAAAATGGCGGAACGCGGCTTGATCTCTGAGGAAAGCAATCAGCACCAATATCGGTTTGTCGACCTCGTCGATCCGGAGAGCGGCAAAAAACTGTACAAAATCGAGCATGAAATTCGCTCGATGACCCATCCCCTGTTCGGCCGTCCCATGATCAACCGCAACCCGGCGCAAACCAACAACGCATTCGCACCCGGCTATGACGATCGGCCCTACGCGATGCCCTATTCGGCGTAAGCGCTACGGCGATACCGGTGTCGGTTGCGGCAGTACCATGCCGCGCCGCTGCATGACGGCGCGCAGCCGGTCGGGATAGTCGGTAATGATCCCGTCGACACCAAGGTCGATCAGCGTATCCATGCGTTCTGGATCGTTCACCGTCCAGACCACGACCGCTAGGCCCAACGCGTGCGCCTCGCGCAACCGCGCAGCGTCGATTTCCTTGTGGTAGGGCGACCAGACCTTGCCTCCCGCGGCGTGCACCAGCCGAGCGACGCTCCCCGCGTGATCGTCGACATCGAACCCCGCGGTCCAAGGCGAGGCGCCCGGCTGGTCGCGCTGGATATTGTCGAGCCAGCGCTGCTGCGCGCTGAGATAGACCGTTATGATTTCCGGCGCCTGATGCCGCACGGCTTGCAGCGTGCGCCAGTCGAAGGATTGAATCGTAACGCGGTCTGCCATTTTCGCCCGCCGCACCACGTCCAGAACGGTACGTGCGAAGATTTCCGGATCCGGCGTCTGGTCCGGTTCGGAGGGCTTGATTTTGGTTTCGATGTTGAACCGCACACTCTCGTTACCCGCCTTCAGCGTCAAATCGAATACAGCCGCCAAAGTCGGCATGCGGGCGCCGTCCACTGCGGTCTGATTCGGGAAGCGGCGCGCGTATCGGTGATCCGGGTTAAGCCTGCCGACATCGTAGGTTTCAAGTTCCTTAAAGGTGAGGCTAGACAGGGCCGGACCCCGTTCCTTTAGCCAATCGCCGCTCGGCATCCGTGTCAATGCGGGGTTGAGCACCCGGTCATGGCTGACCACGACCGCGCCGTCCGCACTCACCACGACGTCCAGCTCAAGCGTCGTAACGCCCAGACTCAACGCGTGCGCGAAGGCCGGCAGCGTGTTTTCCGGCATAAGCCCCCGCGCACCGCGATGGCCCTGCAGGTCGAATTGCGCCCAAGCGGGAAAGACGAGGCCGCAGAACGCCAGGATCGCCAGGACAGCCAGGAGCCGTTTAGCCAAGGCGAACGCCTGTGTCTCGATCGAAAACATGCAAATTCTCCGGCGAAACCGATAGGGAAAACTCTTCACCAGGGGAAAGCGTGACGACGCCGCGCAACCGAACCGTCGCTTCGATGCCGTCCGCGCCAAGATTTCCATGCACGATCGTATCGGCCCCAAGCTGCTCCACCAGACTAACCCTAAGGGCACAGGGCCCACCGTCCGTTACTTCGAACTGTTCTGGCCGGACACCCAAAGTCACCGGACGGCCGGGTTCGCCGATGAACGCCGCGTTGCCGATTGCAAACGCGGTACCGTCGAGTAGCACGACGGACGCGCCGTCATCGTCGACTTTAGCCGACATCAGGTTCATTGCCGGCGATCCGATAAACCCCGCGACAAACGTCGTCGCCGGCGTTTCGTAAAGCGCGATCGGCGTGCCGAGCTGTTCGACATTGCCGTCGTTGAGAACAAGCAAACGGTACCCCAGAGTCATGGCTTCGACCTGGTCGTGGGTCACGTAGACGCTGGTAATGCCAAGCCTTTCCTGTAGTCGTTTGATCTCTATGCGCATTTGCACGCGCAGCTTGGCGTCGAGGTTTGAGAGCGGTTCGTCGAACAGGAACACACTGGGTTCGCGCACGATGGCGCGCCCCATCGCGACGCGCTGGCGCTGACCGCCGCTCAGCTGCCGCGGCTTGCGGCGCAGCAAATCGTCGTCGAGTTCGAGCGTTGCCGCCGCCTTGCGCACCCGCGCCTCGATATCCGCTTTTGGGAGTTTCCGAATCTTTAGGCCATAGGCCATGTTGTCGAAAACCGTCATATGCGGGTAAAGCGCGTAGTTCTGGAACACCATTGCGATGTCGCGCTCGGCCGGTTCGAGCGCATTGACGACACGGTCGCCAATCGCAACCTCGCCGCCGGTTATCGTCTCAAGGCCAGCGATCATCCTAAGCAAAGTCGACTTGCCGCAACCGCTCGGTCCTACGATGACAAGGAACTCGCCGTCGGCGATCGTGCAGTCCACGCCGTGAATCACTTCGGTGTCCCCGTAAGATTTACGTATATCGCGAAGGCTTACCTCCGCCATCGTTCCGCTCCTACTTCTCGGTCTCGATCAGGCCTTTGACGAATTGCCGCTGCATGACCACGACAACGATAACAGGCGGCAGCAAGGCCAGGATCGCCGTCGCCATGGTTAGGTTCCATTCCGGCACTGCGTCGGCAACGAACAGCATGCGCTGAATTCCCATTACGATCGTCGTCATGTCCGAGTCGGTGGTGATCAGCAACGGCCAGAGATACTGATTCCAGCCATAGATGAACAGAATGACGAACAGCGCCGCAAGGTTGGTTCGCGACAACGGCAGCAGGATATCGATAAAAAATCGGATCGGTCCGGCGCCGTCGACCCGCGCCGCCTCGGCCAACTCATCCGGGACGGTGAGGAAGAACTGACGGAATAGAAACGTCGCCGTTGCCGATGCAATCAAGGGCAATGTGAGGCCAGCATAGGAATCCAGCATTCCGAGGTCCGCCACCACCTTATAAGTCGGCAGAATGCGGACCTCGACCGGCAGCATCAAGGTCAGGAAGATAATCCAGAAAAAGAACATCCGAAACCGGAATTGGAAATAGACGATGGCGTAGGCTGAAATGATCGAGATTGCGATCTTTCCAACCGTGATGCCGAGCGCCATGATCGTGCTGTTCCAAATCATGATGGAAACCGGCACGCCGCCCGCGTTTTCCTTACCGGATTGCAGCACGGTGCGGTAGTTCTCGATCAATTGATCGCCGAACCAGGGCTGAACCGAACTGATGACATCCTCTGTTAAATGAGTCGACGCAACGAAGGCGATGTAAATCGGGAACAGGACAATGATCAGGCCCACCACCAAAACCAGATGGGTCAGGATCGTCAAAAGCGGCCGGTTCTCGACCATCAGTACTCGACCCGCCGCTCGATATAGCGGAACTGAACGACGGTCAGCGTGATGACGATCGCCATCAACACCACCGATTGCGCCGCCGAACCGCCAAGGTCGAGTCCGACAAAGCCATCCGAGTAAACCTTGTAGACCAGGATTTCCGTCGCTTGATAGGGACCGCCGCCGGTCACCGCGTGAATGATGCCGAATGTGTCAAAAAAAGCGTAGACGATATTGACCACGAGCAGGAAGAACGTGGTCGGCGTCAGCAACGGGAAGACAATCGTCCAGAATCGCTTGGCCGGCCCTGCGCCGTCGATTGCCGCCGCTTCGATCAAGGACTTCGGTATCGCCTGCAGGCCGGCGAGGAAAAACAGGAAATTGTAGGCGATTTGTTTCCACGCCGCCGCCATGATGACGAGCAGCAGCGCTTCGCCGCCGTTCAACACATGGTTCCAGTCGTAGCCCAGCCCCTTCAGGGTCATTGCGAGTATGCCGTTGGCCGGGTTGAACATGAACAGCCACAATACGCCGGCCACCGCCGGCGCGACTGCGTAGGGCAGCAGGAGCGCCATCTTATACGCCGACGCCCCCTTGATAACCCGGTCGGCCATGACCGCCAGGAGCAGTGCCGTCGACAGGCTGAGCAGAGTCGTGGCGATGCTGAATATTGCCGTCGTATGAAGTGACGCGAGGTAGGACGAATCGCTAAACACCTCGGCGAAGTTGTCGAGCCAGACGAACTCGGTCGAGAGCCCGAACGCATCCTCGATCAGAACCGATTGGAACAGCGCCTGGCTCGCCGGCCAGATGAAGAATATCAGCGTGATGACAATCTGCGGCCCGACCAGAAGATAGGGCAGCCAGCTATTCCGAAACGTGACCCGTTTGAGCATATCGATTGCCGGCCAGGCCGGCGCAAGTGGCGGGCGAGACGGGCCGAACCCCGTCTTGCCCGCCGACCCGGCCTACTTGTTGGCCTTCTCGAACTTCCGCAGCAGCTTGTTGCCGCGAGTGGCGGCGGCGTCGAGTCCCTGCTTCGCCGTCTTCTTGCCGGCCCAGATCGCTTCCAACTCCTGATTGATGATGTCGCGAATCTGAACGAAGTTGCCCAGACGAAGACCCTTGGAATTCGCCGTCGGCGCGCCGCTCATCTGCTCGATGGCGACGTCACGGCCTTCGTTCCGCTTGTAATAGCCGATCCGTTTGGTCAGCTCATAGGCATCTTTGGTGATTGGAACATAGCCGGTGTTCTGGTGCCAGAATGCCTGCACGAACGTATCCGACAGATAGGTCATGAACTTGGCGACTCCGACATAGTCCTCCTTATGCCTGCCCGTGAGCACCCAAAGCGTTGCGCCGCCGATGATACTGTTGCGCGGCGCACCCTTCACATCCGACCAGTACGGCAGCTTGGCGGTGCCGAAATCGAACTTGGCGCTTTTCCGCAAACCGCTGTAGTAGGCCGAGGAGTTGATCAGCATGGCGCATTTGCCCTGGGCAAAGAGGGGGTTGCCGTCGCCGCGCCGCCCGCCATAGGTAAACACCTTGTCCTTCTGCCAATCGGCCAATTGTTTGATGGTTTTGACATGCAGCGGGCTGTTAAATGAAAATTCGGTGTCGAGACCGGCGAAACCGTTTTCCTTGGTCGCAAAGGGCACGTCGTGCCAGGCGCTGAAATTTTCCAGCATCGACCAGCTTTGCCAGCCGATTGTGAACCCGCAGGACGCACCGCCGGCGGCGATAATCTTCTTAGAAGCCTCGCCCATCTCTTCCCAGGTCTTGGGCGCCGCGCTGAGTCCCGCCTTCTTGAACGCCGCTTTGTTCCAGAATACGACCGGCGTGGAACTGTTGAACGGCATCGAAAGCAGCTTGCCGTCGGACGTCGTGTAGTACCCGATGACTGACGAAAGGTATCGCTTATTATCGAAAGGCGCTTTTGCGTCCTTCATCAGCTGGTGGACCGGATAGATCGCCCCGCGCGCCGCCATCATGGTCGCCGTGCCGACCTCGAACACTTGCATGATATGCGGCCCCTTGCCGGACCGGAACGCGGCGATACCCGCCGTCATGGTCTCCGTATAGTTGCCCTTGTAGACCGCCTTCATGACATAGTCGGACTGGCTTCGATTGAACCCGGCCGCGATGTCGTTGACGGTCTCTCCGAGCGCGCCGCCCATGGCATGCCACCACTGAATTTCAGTTGCCGCCGAAGCTGCGCCCACAGCACCGCCGATCGCCAAAGCAACCGATGACGCCAACAAATTTTTGAATCGCAACATTACCATTCTCCCTTGTTCCCGAGCGCACCTTTGATTGACGCCCTTTCGCCAACAACTTTGAAACGAGTAATGGAGAATGTCTAATAGAAAAGCGTTACATCACGAAACGTCACTAGCGCAGCATGTTGCGGCGCAATTCGTCCTCGTCCCAATGCACGAAGTCGGGTCCGAGCTGGTCCAGCGACGTGCAGCCGATCTGGGCCATGACCAGATCGATCTCGTTGCGCAGGATGCCGACGGCCTTTGTGGCGCCCGCGAGGCCACCGGCGACGACGCCGTACAGGGTCGGCCGGCCGAGAAACACGAACTTCGCGCCCATGCACAGCGCGATCAGGACATCGGAGCCGCGCCGCACGCCGCCGTCCAGCATCAAGGTCATGCGGTCGCCCACGGCGGCGTCGATCGCCGGCAGCACGTCGAGCGGCGACGGCGCCCGGTCGAGCTGGCGTGCGCCATGATTCGATATCATCAGCCCGTCGACGCCAATTTCGGCCGCCCGGATCGCGTCGTCGGTCCGCATGACGCCCTTCAACACCATCTCGCGCGGCCAGATCTTACGGAAATTTTCGATGTCGCCCCAGCTCAATGAACCTCGAATTTGACCGGAAACGAATTCGCCGAGACCGTTGGCGTCGACACCCTCCGGCGCATAGGCTTCCCAATTGGGAAGCCTGGCGATGCCGTGCCGCATATAGTCCTTGAACCAGAATGGCCGGCGCAGCGCATCCAGCTTGGACGCAAGCGACAAATTCAAGGGACGTCCAAAACCGTTGCGCCGGTTGCGTTCGCGGTTTGACCCTATCGGGACGTCGACCGTGACGACGAGCGTCGATATGCCAAGATCGGCGGCCCGGCGAATCATGTCTTCCGAGATCGACCGGTCACGCGCCACGTAGAGCTGATACCAGCCATGGTCGGGGGCGATTTTCGCGAGATCCTCCATGGAAGCGGTTGCCGCGCCGGACATGATGAAAGGGATATCCGCTTCGCGCGCCGCTGCGGCCAGCATCAGATCGCCGCCCCAGCGATAGTTGCTGATACCGCCGGTCGGCGCGATCCCGAACGGACTGGAATATTGCCGGCCGAAAACCGGCTGGGACTGATCGCGCGTTGTGACATCGACCATGTAGCGCGGCATCAGGGGACGCCGGTGGAAGGCATTCTCGTTGCGGTCCAGACCGTCTTCGTCGTCGACCCCGCCTTCGATGAAATCGTAAATAATTTTCGGCAGGCGCTTCTTGGCCAGCTTGCGCAGATCGTCGAAATTTATGGCGTCGTCGACTGTCATGAGACGTTCGGCTACTCCGCCGCGACGGCCTGCGCGCTTTCCTGTTCGGCGATGAATTTCTCCGCCTCGAGCGCCGCCATGCAGCCCATGCCGGCGGCGGTCACCGCCTGCCGATAGATTTTGTCGACCACATCACCCGCCGCGAAGACGCCGGGAATTTTCGTCGCGGTGCTGTCCGGCGCGGTCAGGATATACCCTTCGTCATCCATTTCGACATGCCCCCTGAAGACCGCGGTCGCCGGGTCGTGGCCGATGGCGATGAAGACGCCGTTAACGGCGAGATCGGTCGTATCGTCGGTTTTTACGTTGCGGATACGGGCGCCGTTAACGCCGGGCGGATCGGATTCGCCGAGCACCTCGTCGAGCACATGGTCCCACATCACCTCGACCTTGGGATTGTTGAACAGCCGGTCTTGCATGATCTTTTCCGCCCGGAACGCGTCGCGCCGGTGGATGACCGTGACTTTGCTGGCATGATTGGTCAGGTAAAGCGCTTCCTCGACCGCGGTGTTGCCGCCGCCGATGATGGCGACTTCCTGCTCGCGGAAGAAAAAACCGTCGCAGGTCGCGCAGGCCGACACGCCGAATCCCACGTATTTCTGCTCCGAATCGAGGCCGAGCCAGCGCGCCTGGGCGCCGGTCGAGATGATCACCGCGTCGGCCGTATAGGTGTCGCCACTGTCGCCGGTACAAAGGAACGGCCGCGTGCCGAAATCGACGATATTGATGATGTCATACACCATGTTGGTGCCGACATTCTCGGCCTGTTTCTGCATCTGCTCCATAAGCCATGGGCCCTGGATCACATCGGCGAAACCCGGATAGTTCTCGACGTCCGTGGTGATCGTCATCTGGCCGCCGGGCTGCAGTCCCGCCACCAAGGTCGGCTTCAGGTTGGCGCGCGCGGCGTAAATTGCGGCGGTATAGCCTGCCGGGCCGGAACCGACAATCAGGACTTTGCTGTGATGTCGTTCCGCCATGGGGAGCGCACCTTTCGTCTTATTTCATTGGGTTGATGCGGAGCAGGTAGTCTGCCGGAAAGGCCAATTCAAGTAAATTGGCCGTTCGCAAATATGACTCGTCAATCGGATGGTTCGACGTCGAGCCGCACGACAATGCCCTCCGCTTCCGGGAACGGCGCGGGATAGCGCGCGGTGACCAGCGGATCGTGTCCCGGGACGATGTGCTTCGGCGAATCGGCCAGCAACGCCATCGTCCGGTAGCCGTCGATCATATCGCCAACATTGTAGACCAGCGGAAACGGGTTCGGCGCTTCCATGTTCTCGTAATAGTGCGCCGCGTCTGCGGCGAGCACGACCCAGCCCCGCTTGGTCCAGACGCGAATGACCTGCAGCCCGTCCGTGTGTCCGCCGACATGGTGCACCGACAGGCCCGGCGCCAGCTCCGCCATGCCGTCCACGAAGACGACCCGGTTTTCATAGACCTTGCGCAGCACGTCGATGACGTACTCGATGGCGAAGGCGCGGTTAAAGGTTTCGTGCCGCATATTGCGACCAGTTGCGAAGGCCATTTCACGGTCTTGCAAATAGAACTGCGCGTTGGGAAAATCACCGACGGTCCCGGCATGGTCGTAATGCAAATGGGAGATGATCACGTCTTCCACCTCCGCGGCATCGATGCCGAGCACCTTTAGCCCTTCGGCCGGTGTACGCAGCAGGGTCCGGCCGCGTTTGCGCGCCTCTTCCGCCTCGAAGCCCAGATCGACCACGAAAGTCCGGCTGTTGCCGACGATAGCCCAAACGAAATAGTCCATCGGCATCGGGCCGTCATGCGGGTCCGGATGCAGCAGATGTTCGTTCCGGGAGCCGATACGTTCGGCATAACGCACGGCGTAGACTTCATAGGGGTCGGGCATGTCCTGTCTCCAAAAATCGCTTGAGGGACCGCGGAAAGGCGGCCAGCATGCATGCGCACTCGGTATCAAATAGAATACAGGGAGAGGCCGGCATGGCGAACATCAAGAAAATCGGATTCATCGGGACGGGCGTCATGGGCGGGCGGATGTGCCGCAATTTGGCGATCAAGGGCGATGTACCCGTGATCGCCTTCGACCTGGATCCGGACAAGGTCGCCGCGCTGGACAATGCCGGCGTCGAGGCGGCGCCGAGTATCGAAGCGGTCGTCGCGGTGTCTGATCTAATCATCACCTGCGTACCGGGTGAGCCGCAGGTGCGCGCCGTTTTGTTCGGGGAAGGCGGCGTGTTGGAGCATGTTCGAGCCGGGCAGACCGTTGTCGACATGACCACCGCGACCGCCGACGTGGCGCGGGAATCGGCGGAGAAGCTCGCGGAAAAATCAGTCGATTACGCGGACGCGCCGATTGCGCGCGGCGTCTCTTCGGCCGAAGACGGCACGCTCAGCATCATGGTCGGCGGCTCGGCCGAAGTCTTCGAGCATATCAAACCGGCGATGTCCTGCATGGGCACCGAGATCACCCATTGCGGTGGGGTCGGCACCGGGATGGTCATGAAATTGATGAATAATTTCATCGTGTTCCTCAACACCTCCGCGCTTGCCGAAGCGCTTTTGATCGGCACACGCGCGGGCGTCGACGGCGCGCTGCTGTTCGAAACCCTGTCGCGCGGTTCGGCCGACAGTTTCGTCCTGCGCAAGCACGGCATGCAGTACATGGCCAAGGGCGACTTCCCGGACGATGTGTTCTCGATCGTCTATTCTCTCAAGGACCTTAGCTATGCGTTGAAACTGGCGGAACAGACCGGCGTCAACGCGGAGACCGCCCATATCGTAGAGAGGCGATTCAAAGAGGCCATCGATGCCGGCTACGGCGATCTGTACGGCCCGGTCGTCTACAAACTGCTGGAAGAGCAGAACTAGAAACGCCTTCGAATGGACCGTGCCGCTTCGTTGGCGTTGACCGCATTCTGCGAGGTTGCCGCCATGGCGGTATGGTTCTCGGCGCCGGCGCCCGGCCCGGCGCTCGGGATTTGGGCGATGCTCCGGCTGCGCCGCCAACCGGACAGCGTGCTTTTGGCAGGCGGCGAACGTTACCGATCTTTACCAAATGGTAACCATAACCAACGAAAGTATTGCTTATCTCCCGCAATATTTTGAGAGTTGGAATTGTCCCAGTACGATGCCGTCGCCGAAAGCAGTCCTGCTATGGCCCGCGAATCCCTGACGCAGCACGATCTCGACGAGATCGTCAAACGGCACCGGCGTTTCCTCGCGCACGAGAAGGATGGTGTTTGGGCCAGTTTCAAATTGATGGATCTGTCCTACCTCGATTTGTCGGACCGCGACCTGCGGACCGCCGATTTTACCGGCGCCGATTTACGCAACGCGCGTTTGACCGGCGCCGACCTGACCGACGCATCATGTTCGCGGTCGATTTGCAGCAAGCGAATCTGAGCCGCGCGACGATGGACAGGGTGGATCTACGGGGTTCCAGCCTGCGGCGCGCCAATCTGTCGCATGCCAGTCTGGTCGAAGCGGATCTGCGTGCCGGCCAGCTGTACAGCCGCGATAGTCACGGGGAATACCGCTCCGTGCGCGACAAGCGCTCGCTGACCGATCTGGCCGCGGCGATCATGACCGGGTCCGATTTGACCCATGCGAAAATGGGCGACGCCCTCATCGTCGAGACAGACCTGACGGACGCCAATCTCTCGGACGTCAATCTGGAACGCGCGGATATGACCGCGTCGATCTTGACTGGCGCGAACATGGTCGGCTGCGATCTGAGCAACACCAACATGACCGACGTCATCCTGCACGGCGCTGTACTGACCGGCGCCCGTCTCAACCATACCAACCTGACTGGCGCCGATTTGGTTTGCGCCGTGCTCGACGGGGTCGACTTCTCGCAGACGGACATCAGCGGGGCGACGGTCCCCAAGGGCATTGAGGAGCTCGACGGCGATCTCGCGACGATCCTCGAGGAACACCATGTCTGGGTGACCCACAAGGGGGCCAAGGGCGCGCGCGCCGAACTGCCGCGGTACATCCTGTCCGATCAAGAATTCCAGTCGGTGAACCTTTCCATGGCGAACCTCGCCTACAGCACGTTCCGCAACACGAACTTCTCGCGCGCGCATCTGATCATGGCCGATCTCAGCTTCTGCGACCTGCGGGGCGCCGATCTCAGTTATTGCGATCTGCGCGGCGCCGGCCTGAACCGCGCGAACCTGACAGGCGCCAACCTGACCGGCGCGCGCCTCGGCCCGGTTCCCACGGAGGGCACGGTGAACCGGGAGTGGACCACAAACCTTCAACACGCGCGGCTCAACGCGGCTGAATTGCGAGGCGCTGACCTCCAGGCGGTGAATTTCGAAGCCGCGGATTTGACCGATGCGGCGCTGAACGACTGCGACCTGCACCGGGCGATTCTCGTCGATGCGAACCTGACGGGCGCCGATCTCCGCGGCACCGACCTGAGCGACGCCGATTTGCGCGGTGTCATCGGCCTTAAACGGGATTGACGCACCCCATAATCTACGACGTTTTCCTATGCGTGCAGCGCCGCCGGCTGCTAATGGATACAATCTATGACCTAGGCAATCGGATGAGGGAATCATGAACCGGGTTGACGGAAAAGTCGCGCTCGTGACGGGCGGCGCGCGCGGTATCGGCGGCGAGACGGCCAGGCAGCTGGCACAGGCGGGCGCGAAAGTCGCGATCACCGATGTCCTGAAAGCGGAGGGCGAGGCGCTGGCCGAGGAACTCGGCGACGGCACGATCTTCATCGGGCACGACGTCACCAGCGAAGCGGAATGGGAACGCGCCGTCAGCGAAACCGTAAGGCGGTTGGGCGGGCTGGATATCCTCGTCAACAATGCCGGAGTCTGGGCGCGCACCGTTATCGAGGAAACCTCGGTCGAGGCGTTCGACCGGATCTGCGCCGTCAATTTGAAAGGCGTCTTCCTGGGCACCAAGCACGCCATCGGCGCGATGAAGACCCGGCCCGCCGACGCCGACAGCGCGTCGATCGTCAACCTGTCCTCGACCGCGGGACTGGTCGGGTCTGCGACCTCGGCGGTCTACAGCATGACAAAGGGCGGCGTGAGGCTATTCACGAAATCGACGGCGATCGAGGTGCGCGCGAGGGGCTACAACATCCGCTGCAATTCGGTGCATCCGGGCGCCACGGAATCGCCGATGCAGGACGATATCCTCGCCACCAGCAACATGACCGCGGCGGAGATCGAGACGCACAAGGCGACCCGGACACTGTTGGGCCGGTTCGGCATGCCGCTCGACATCGCACAGGCGATCCTGTTCCTCGCTTCGAACGATTCCGCTTTCATGACAGGGTCCGAGGTCGTCGTCGACGGCGGCTACACGGCGCGCTGAGGGGGAAAAATGCAATGACGGACTATGAATCGCTGCGCCTCGACCGAAGCGGACAGGTCGCCACCATCACCATGCTGCGCGCGCATTCCCACGAAGAGATCGCCGATGTGCTCGTGCGGCTGCGCAGCGACGACGACATCCGGGTCGTCGTCCTGACCGGCTCCGATGGCGAGTTCCACGTGCCGGCCCCCGCCAGCCACTACGTTCTGCCCGACGGCGGCCACAAGCTGACGGATCCGGCCGCCGCCTGGCGCGTCTTCTCCGCGATCGTGCGCGGCCATCAGGCGATGGCGGAAATCGAGAAACCGGTCATCGCCAAGGTCAACGGCCCCGCGCTCGGCTTCGGACAGAGCCTCGCCTTCGCCTGCGACCTGATTGTCGCGGACGAAGAGGCGGTCTTCATGGACCACCATATCGGCGCCTCGATTCCCGGCCCCGACCGCGCCTTTTCCAACGTCCCCGGCGACGGTGGCGCGGCGCTGATCCCGCTGTTCATGACGCCGACCAAGGCAAAGGAGTATCTCATGCTCGCCAAGCCCTATAGCGGGCTCGAATTGGAGCGCATGGGATTGGTGAATTACGCCGTTACCGCAGATGAACTCGACGCCAAGGTCGACGAGCTGGTTCAGGGATTGCTCGCCAAGGGCGCCTACACGCTGGCCTGGACCAAGCGGCTGTGCAACCGCCACGTCGTCGAGCAGTTGAATCGCGTGCTCGACGCCGGCGTCGGGTACGAGATGGTCGGCTTGCTGCAGCGCGAGGCGCTTGGCGGCGAGGACCCAAGCGCGCTCTAGAGCCTGTCTCGACCAACTGCGTTCGTTTGACCGGGATGATTTTGCGTCGTGGTTAGGCGCGCTTCGCGCGGCGATGCGAGGGCATCGGCGAAGAAGTGCAACGACGTCACGGCGCAAAAGCACCCGGCCTTCGGTGGCGCCAGGCGGTTTTTCGGATGCGTTGCGGCGCTTGCCCGATGCCCCGCATCGCGCGGCCCGCCGCGCCTGCCCGAAAAACCGCCTGACGCCATCTAATCGAGCGCAGTTGGTCGAAACGGGCTCTAGATGTGATGTCCCAGGAGGTCGTTCACATCTAGACGCCCAGGTAACGCGCGCGCAACTCCGGCGCGGCGGACAATGCCGCGCTGTCGCCGGACCAGACGATCCGGCCCTTCTCCATGATGTAGTGCCAGTCGGCGAGGCGCATCAGCACGTCCAGATTCTTGTCGATCACCAGGATCGCCTGCCCCTCGCCTTTAAGATCCTCCAGGCAGCGCCAGATCTCGGCGCGGACCATCGGCGCCAATCCTTCCGTCGCCTCATCCAGTATGAGCAGATCCGGATTGGTCAGCAGCGCCCGGCCGATCGCCAGCATCTGCTGTTCGCCGCCGGACAACGCATTGCCCATATTGCCGGCGCGCTCGGCCAGGGCCGGAAACATCGAGAACACGCGCTCCACGGTCCAGGGCCTAGCCGCGTCGTTTCGGTTCGCCGCGGTCGCCATCAGGTTTTCGCGCAACGTCAGATTTGGGAAAATCCGCCGTCCTTCCGGCACCAGCGCGAGGCCGGCGCGCGCGATGGCATAGCTCGGCAACCCGTGCAGCGGCGCATCCTTGAAGTGCACCGTGCCCGCCCGTGGCGGCGTCAGGCCCATGATCGAGTTGACCGTCGTCGTCTTGCCCATCCCGTTCCGGCCCAGCAGGCCGACGACCTGGCCGCTCGTCACGTCGAGACTGACGCCGAACAGCGCCTGACTGACACCGTAGAACGTCTCTATCGCGTCGACCTTCAACATCACGCATCCTCGCCGAGATAGGCCTGCCGCACCTGTTCGTCGTCGCGAATTGCCTGCGGCGTCCCCGTCGCGATCGCGCGTCCCCGGACAAGCACCGTGATCCGGTCGGCCAGCGCAAACACCGCATCCATGTCATGTTCGATCAGCAGGATCGACACACTACCCTTCAACTCCTGCAACAGTGCGACCATGCGGGCCGATTCCTCCGCCCCCATCCCGGCCATCGGTTCGTCGAGCAGCAGCATCGTGGGGTCTGTGACGATCGCCATCGCCAGTTCCAATTGGCGCTGCTCGCCATGCGCCAGTTCGCCGGCCACCACATCGCGGCGATCCGCCAAACCGACACGCTCCAGAACGGTCCGCGCCGGATCGCGCAGCGCCGGGTCCTGGCGCGCGGCACCCCAAAACCGGAAGCTGTGCCCGTCATGCGCCTGCACCGCCATCGCCACGTTGTCCTCGGCCGTGATGTCGCGGAAGATGCTGGTGATCTGGAACGAGCGGGCCAATCCAAGCCGTGCCCGGTGCGGCGTCGACAAGCGCGTAATATCGGCGCCGTCGAACCGGATCGACCCGTCGTCGGGCCGCAGAGCGCCGGAAATCTGTGCGATGAAGGTCGTCTTGCCGGCGCCGTTCGGGCCGATCACGGCATGAACTTCGTCAGGTGCCACGTCCAGAGTGACGCTGTCCGTCGCAACCAAACCGCCGAAGGCCTTGCGCAACCCTGCCACTTCGAGCAGCGGTTCAACCATCGGACCGTTTCCCAAACAGGCTATCGATGCCGCCGCGCAGGAACAGCACGACCAGGACGAGGAACGGCCCGAAAATGACCTGCCAGTGTATCGTCAGGTCCGACAGCACCTCCTCCAGCATGAGAAACACAAAGGCGCCAAGCACCGGACCGAACAGGCTGCCGAGACCGCCGAGTACCACCATGAAGATGAGCTCGCCGGAACGCGTCCAATGCATCATGTCCGGGTTGACGAAGTTGGTGAAATTACCGAGCAGCAGCCCAGCCATGCCACAGATCACCCCGGCGATCACGAAACAGGTCAGTTTGTAGCGGGTGACCGGAAAGCCGAGCGCCTGCAGGCGGGCCTCGTTCGATTTCGCGCCGCGGATGACGACGCCGAAGCGCGAATTGACCAGCCGATGCACCGCGAAGATCGTCAGCAGGAGGAAAACGAAGATCACGTAGTACAGCGTGATCCCTTCCTCCATGTCGATCAGCCCGGCGAACTCGCTGCGGACGTCGATGACCAGCCCGTCGTCGGCGCCGTACTCGTCGACGCTGACCCCGAGGAAATACAGCATCTGCGTCAGCGCCAAGGTGATCATGATGAAATAGACGCCCCGCGTGCGCAGCGAGATCGCACCGAAGACCAGCGCCACCAGCGCCGACAGCGCCAGCCCGACGGGCCACTGAATGAACCCGTCATAGATTTCGTAATAGGCGAAGATGCCGACCGTGTAGGCGCCGATGCCGATATAGACCGCATGGCCGAAGCTGATCATGTTGCCGTAGCCGAGCAGGAGATTGAGGCTAATCGCCGCCATCGACAGGATCATCGCCCGCGAAATCAGGCCGATATAGAATGGCTGATCGGCGAGCGCCACCGGCAACAGCGCGACGGCGACCAGGAACACCGTCATGGATATCGTGCGCCTCGAAAATGTCATCGCCGTCAGCCGCTGCGCGGTGCGAACAGGCCTTGCGGCCGGAAGAACAGCACGGTCGCCATCAGGATATAGACCAGCATCGCCGACAGGGCCGGCGCCGCGGTCTCCGCGGCATTGCCCGAGATCAATGTCTTGAGCAGCAGGTCGAGGAAAGACCGGCCCATCGTGTCGATCAATCCGACGATCAGGGCGGCGATGAAGGCGCCGCGGATCGAGCCTATACCGCCGATCACAATCACGACGAAGGCGAGGATCAGTATTTCCTCACCCATGCCGATACTCACCTCGATGATCGGTCCCGCCATCATGCCGGCCAGCCCGGCCAGCGCCGCACCCAGCCCGAAGATCAAGGTGAACAGCATCTTCACGTTCACGCCCAGCGCGCCGATCATGGCGCGGTCCGACGCGCCGGCGCGAATCAGCATGCCGATGCGGGTCTTGGCGACCAGCACATACAGGCCTGCCGCGACCGCAAGCCCGACCGAGATGATCAGAATGCGGAAAGTCGGATAGAACACACCGGCCATGATTTCGAAATTTCCGTCGAGCCAGCCCGGCAGTGGAATGACCAGCCCTTCCGGGCCCCAGACGATACGGGTCAGCTCATTGAAGAACAGAATGATGCCGAACGTCGCCAGTACCTGATCCAGATGGTCGCGCGCGTAGAGCGTCCGCAACGCGACGATTTCGACGACGAAGCCCAGGACCAAGGTCGCCGGCAATGCCAGCAGCACGCCGAGAACGAAGGAATCGGTCCAATCGGTGAAGGTCGCGCAGAAGAAGGCGCCGGCCATGTAAAGCGAGCCATGCGCCAAATTGACCAGATCCATGATGCCAAAAACGAGAGTCAGCCCGGCGGCCAGCAAAAAAAGCAGCACGCCGAGCTGAAACCCATTCAGCGTCTGTTCCAGAAAGAGGGCCCAGGTCATGTGGTGCGTTTATAAAGCAATCTGAATTCGCGACTTCGACCGAATACCCCTCACCCTTCCCTCTCCCCAAGGAGAGGGTTAAGCGACGCGGCCCTAACCCTCCTCTCCCTGGGGAGAGGGTTGAGGTGAGG
>JAKZTB010000152.1:0-15279 GCA_047517345.1 Alphaproteobacteria bacterium | reverse complement strand
GGATGAGACAGGACAGCAATTTCCGCTCGTCATGGTCTCGATCGGCCTGTTGATTGTATTGCCGCTGATCGCCGCCGTCCTTGCGGGCTTTCCGCTGGAATTAGAACACCCGCAAAAGGGCCGGTTCGGCCTGCGCGGCGGCATGGTCATCCTGCCGGAATTCGCCGCGCTGGTGTTGGGATTGAGCCTCTATACCGCATCGTTTATCGCCGAAATCGTCCGCGCGGGCATCCAGGCGATCAGCCACGGTCAGACCGAAGCGGCCTATGCGCTTGGCGTCAAGCCGACAATCACGATGCGGTTGGTCATCATTCCACAAGCGCTGCGGGTCATCGTTCCGCCGCTGACCAGCCAATACCTGAACCTGACCAAGAACTCCTCGTTGGCGGTCGCGATTGGCGGCGCGGAAATCGTTGCGATATTCGCCGGCACATCGCTCAACCAGGCGGGTCAGGCAATCGAAATCATCTTTATCACCATGTTGTTCTATCTCACGGTCAGCCTGCTGATTTCGATGTTCATGAACTGGTACAACCGCAGAATCGCGCTGGTGGAGAGGTAGATCATGTCTGATTTCTCTTATGTGAGGACCGAGTCCCACCCCGACCTGCCGCCGCCGAGCAGCGAGGTCGGCATTGTCCACTGGCTGCGGCAGAACCTGTTTTCGTCCTGGCTGAACACCTTACTGACCTTGGCGGCGATCTACGTGTTGTACAAGATGATGCCGCCGTTTTTCAGCTGGGCGTTCTTTAACGCGGACTGGAATGGGAAAACCTATCAAGACTGTACCAGCGAGGGCGCCTGCTGGGCGATGATCCGGGTTCGCTTCGGGCAGTTCATGTACGGCTTCTATCCGGAAGCCGAGCGATGGCGTGTCAATTTAGGGTTTCTTCTATTCTTTGGGACGATGATCCCGCTCTTGATCGAAGGCGTTCCCGGCAAGAAGTATCTCGCCATCTTCGTCTTCATCCTTTTCCCGCCGATCGCCTTTCTGCTTTTCTACGGCGGCCTCGGCCTCGCCACCGTCGATACCGCACAGTGGGGCGGATTGATGCTGACGATGGTTTTGGCTTCCGTCACCATCATCGTCTCCTTGCCGCTCGGTATCGTGTTCGCCCTGGGCCGAAGATCGAACATGCCGATCGTGCGCATGATCAGCATCGCCTTCATCGAATTATGGCGCGGCGTGCCGTTGATCACCGTATTGTTCATGGGCTCGGTGATGCTGCCGTTGTTCCTGCCGCCGGGAACGCATTTCGACAAGATCCTGCGGACCTTGATCGTGATGGCGTTCTTCGCAGCCGCCTATATGGCGGAGGTCGTGCGCGGCGGACTGCAGGCAATCCCCAAGGGGCAGTTCGAAGCCGCCCAAGCGATGGGAATGAATTACTGGAAATTGATGGGCCTTATCGTCCTGCCACAGGCGTTGAAGATCGTCATTCCCGGCATCGTCAACACGTTCATCGGCCTGTTCAAGGATACGACGCTGGTGCTGGTCATTGGGTTGTTCGATTTCCTCAGCATCATTCAGGCGGCGACAACGCACAAGAATTGGCTTGGCACATCGACCGAAGGCTATGTCTTCGCGGCAGTGGTATTCTGGATATTCTGCTTCACTATGTCCCGGTACAGCATCACGCTGGAACGAAGGCTCGATACCGGCCACCGAAATTAAGAGGAACCCATCATGGCAGACCCCGAAACCTCGCAAGGTGAAATGAGTATCAGCGACGAAGTCGCGATACAAATCGTCAATATGCATAAATGGTACGGCGATTTCCATGTCCTGAAGGACATCGACATTACCGTTTATCGTGGCGAACGCATCGTCATCTGCGGCCCGTCCGGGTCCGGAAAATCGACCTTGATCCGCTGCATCAACCGGCTCGAAGAACACCAACAGGGTCAGATCTTCGTCGACAACATCGAGCTGACCGGCGATCTGAAGGGCATCGATGCGATCCGCCGCGAAGTCGGCATGGTGTTCCAGCACTTCAATCTGTTTCCCCATCTGACGATCCTGGAAAACCTCACCCTGGCGCCGATCTGGGTTCGCAAGACCCCCAAGGACGAGGCCGAGAAAACCGCCAGGCATTACCTGGAGCGGGTGAAGATTCCCGAGCAGGCCGACAAGTTTCCGGGCCAGCTTTCCGGCGGCCAGCAACAACGCGTCGCGATTGCCCGTTCGCTTTGCATGAACCCCAGGATCATGCTGTTCGACGAGCCCACTTCGGCGCTCGATCCGGAAATGATTTCCGAGGTGCTGGACGTGATGGTCGGCCTCGCCGAGACCGGCATGACCATGCTGTGCGTCACGCACGAGATGGGCTTCGCCCGCAGGGTCGCGAACCGCGTCATCTTCATGGACGAAGGCGAGATCATCGAACAGAACGAACCGGAAGAGTTCTTCAACAATCCGAAGTCCGAACGGACCAAACTGTTCCTTAGTCAAATTCTGTCGCATTGAGGATTTGCATCGTCGGCGCGGGCGCGGTCGGCTGTCTGCTGGCCGCGCGGCTGGCGCGTACGGATTGCGAACTATCGCTGCTCGCCCGCGGCGATACGCTGCGCGCCATTCAGCGACGCGGCCTCCAGCTCATCGACCGCAAGGGCGAACACCGCTACGAGATCAACACCACCGATGACCCTTCGGCGCTCGGTCCGCAAGACCACGTCATCGTTGCGACCAAAGCCCATACGATCGCAAAGGCTCTCGACGCGATCACGCCGTTGCTCGGACCGAAAACCGCTGTTGCGACCGCCGTAAACGGCATCCCCTGGTGGTACTTTTACGGTCTGGACTATCTGAGACCGCATCTCGACAGCGTCGATCCCGCCGGCGTGGTGTGGAATGCGCTTGGACCGGAGCGGGCGCTGGGCTGCGTCGTATACGTGGCATCGGCGATGCGCGAGCCCGGGCTGGTCGATCACACGCACGGCGTTCAATTCGTGCTCGGCGAGCCTGACGGCGCGAGCAGCGAGCGCGTGACTGCGCTATCCGACGCCCTGGTCGCGGGCGGTCTTCGCGCGCCCGTAAGCGACGATATCCGCGCCGCGGTCTGGGCCAAACTGTGGGGCAACCTGAACGCCAATCCGGTAAGCGCCCTCACCGGCGCGACGATCGGCGAAATGGTCAGCGACCCGTCGGTCCGCCAGATCCTGATCGATATCGCCCAGGAAGGTTTCGAAGTCGCGTCGGCCATGGGCGTTTCGCTTGAGGGCGATCCCGCCGCCAGGGTCAAGGAAATGGATGGGCTCGGCGACTTCCGGACGTCGATGCTACAGGACATGGATGCGAGCAAGGCCATCGAGCTCGATCCCATCGTCGGCGCCGTCGCCGAGCTGGGTCGTCTTAACGGTGTCCCGACACCGGTCATCGATCTGGTCTACGCGCTCACCCGAAAGCGTGCCCTCCTCGAAGGCAAATACGCGCCGCCGCCTTAAAGCAAATCGAGCTGAGCGGCCTGAGGTGCGCTGTCAACGGGGTCCCACAGCGTATTGTCGTCATTGGCCACCTTGTTCACCGCTGTGCTTATTGGATAGGTGCGCAATTCACCGGTATAGGCGGCGATCAGGACTGAGGACGGCGCTGCAAGCCAATTGTCATGGTCCTCCGGCTTGAGGATGACCGGCATGCGGTGATGGATCGTCGTCAAGGCGTCGCTTGCCACGGTCGTGACGATGGCGCAGCTTTCAAGCAGCTCGCCGTGCGCATTTTGCCACCGCTCCCAAATACCGGCGAACGCGAAGGGCGCGTCGTCCGGCATGGCGATGCGATAAGGTTGTTTCGCCCCTTTCGCAGCCTTCTTCCATTCGTAGAACCCGTCGGCGGGGATCAGGCATCGCCGCTTCGCGAAGGCGCTGCGGAAAGAGGGTTTCTCGGCGACGGTTTCCCCGCGCGCGTTGATCAAGGGAGCGCTGCCGCCGATCGCCTTCGCCCAGGACGGCACGAGGCCCCAACGCAACATCGAAAGCTCACGGACGCCGTTCCCACCACCGCGCACCACGGGCACGTCCTGAGTCGGCGCGATGTTGTAGCGCGGGCGCAAATTCGGTAACTCGTCGAACCCGAACAAGGCGCGCATGCTCTCGATCGGACTGGTCAGGCTGTACCGGCCGCACATGGTGTCTAGGTATCCGGGCCTTCGAACAAGGGTGTCGTCATGAAACACTCCGCGTAGTTGGCAGGCTAAACGGATCTTATCCCAGATAGAAGGGCCGCCCGGAATTGCGCACCCACAGGCGGACCAAGTGGCGGCGCCGTTCCGGTTCCGGCCAGTCCGTGAAGGCTGTCCGGCGATGGCCGAGACGCCGATTGTCGACGATCTGGATTTGTCCCGGCTCGAACAGGAAATCGTGCCGCGCATTCGGTTCCTCGATGATCGCCGTCAACGCCGCAATCGCCTCGCGCCCTTTCGCGTCCATCGTCTCGCCCGCGACGTCATAGCCCGCGAAAACCAGCATATCCGCGAACTGCGTGTGCAGCGTATCGCCGTCGTAGCGAAAAATCGGCGCCTGACTCACACGATCGGTATCCTCCGGCGCGTGCTCCGTCTGGCGGTCGAAATAGAACGGTTCGTACAGGCGCCCCAGCAGGTCGGGATGCCGCTCCAGCATCTTGTTGTGGGCCGCGGGAAAACTGATGACACCGTTGACGCCGCCTTCCATCGCCGCCCGCAAGCAGAAGAGCGCGACATAATCCGGCGCCAGATTGAAGGAATTGTCGGTGTGGTACCCCTGTCCCTCATTGGTGATCGATGACCGTATTCCACTTCCCGCGACGCGTTTCCGGCCGGTGTCGAGGACGTCGTAAACCATCGTCCCGTCCCATTTCTGGGCCACTGTCTGGCCAAGCATGTTGGTCAGAAGCCAATACAGACCCGTCGCGGTCTCGCGGCCGAGCTCTTCGACCGGCAGCCGGTCGATCACCGCAAAACCGACACCCTCTTCAAGCGAATTCTTCGCCTGGACCATCATTTTGCGGCAAGCCGGCATCTCGAAATCGTCCGGACGCAAGGAGACGACGGGCAAGGGGTTCGATTCCAGCAAATCCGCCGTGGCCAGAAGCTCCGCGCGGCAAGCGTCCGAAACCCGAACCAATCCCGCGTCATCCGGTAGATTGTCGTCGGTCCAGGCAATCGGCCTATCGTCGACTTCCCGTAGCATCTTTGAGGAGCCCGTCGTTTTCGACGCCATCGGTGCGCCTCCGCTCTCGTCCTGAATTGCAACACTTTGCCGTAGAGATCGAGCCTTCGCAAGTCGGCGGCATGGGATCGGGTTACCGCTTGTCTAAGCTGGCCACCTCGACACAGGCGCAGAAGACGTCCATCGCCCGTTCGATCTCGTCGAGCGACGGGAATGTCGGCGCCAGACGCAGATTGCGGTCGCGCGGATCCTGGCCGTACGGAAACGTCGCGCCGGCCGGCGTCAAGATAACCCCGGCTTCGCCCGCCAGCCGCACGACTTCTTTCGCACAACCGTCCAACAGATCGACGCTGAAGAAGTAACCGCCCAGGGGCTTCCGCCATGTGGCCAGACCTTTGCCGTCCAGATTCCGGGTCAGCGCCGCATCGACGGCATCGAATTTCGGTGCGATGAGCGCCGCGTGCTTCTCCATATGCGTTTCGATGGCCGAAAGCCCATCGAAGAAGCGGACATTACGCAACTGATTGATCTTGTCCGGGCCGATGGTGGCGAAAGACATCTTGCGGGCGATGTCCTTGAAATTCGCTTCCGACGCCGCAAACGCAGAAAGTCCCGCCCCCGGGATGGAGATCTTCGAGGTCGACGCGAACATATAGGGCCGGTCCGGGCAGCCGACTGCCACGCAGGCGTTGAAAATACTTTTTACCTTGGGCCGCGCCAAGGTCAGGTGGTGCACCGCGTAAGCATCGTCCCAGAAGATACGGAAATCGGGCGCCGCAACGTCCATCGCGGCGAGCCGGTCGACGACACTATCGGCGTAGATCGCGCCGGTCGGGTTGGAATATTTCGGCACGCACCAGATGCCTTTGACCGAAGGGTCCTCCGCGACAAGCGCTTCGACGGCGTCCATGTCGGGACCGTTGTCGCGCATCTCGACGGCGACCATATCGATACCGAGCTGCTCGCAGATCGAGAAGTGCCGGTCATAGCCCGGCACCGGGCAAATGAACTTGACAGCCTCCCGCCACGGCGCGTCGCCGCCGGGCACACCCTTCAGAACCGCGCCCGCAACAGTGTCGTACATCAGTCTGAGACTCGAATTGTCGCCCGCGATGACCAATTCCGGCGGCATGCCCATATAGTCGCCCAACAGGGCCTTTGCCTCCGGAATTCCGGTACCATGGCCGTAGTTGCGGTAATCGTCGCCGGCCTCGCCGTAACAATCCTCGAAACCGAGGATCGTCAGGATACCGTTGCTCAAATCGGCCTGCTCCGGCGCCGGTTTGCCGCGCGTCATATCGATCCGGTAATTGCGGCCGCGCAAGTCGTTGTAGCGCTGCTGCGCGGCATCCATTGCTGTCGTCGACATGATCCGTTTCCCGTTGACGCCGTGCCATTCGCATCGGCCGCGCTTTTTAAAACCTACCGTGTACCGATATCAACAAAGATTTAGCATTGTACGCGCAGCATGGGGTGAACCGATAAGAAACGTTGTAAGATTCGTCTTATGATCGATCTTCCCCGACCCGTAATTTGGATTGTCTTTTCGCTCGTACTGGCTGGACTCTGCGGATGCCAAACGTTTCAGAAGGCACAGGTTACCACCAGGAACGCACGGGTTGCCGCGCCGCCGTCCAGCGAAGCGCTCGTCGTGATGGCCTACAATATCCGCCTCGGCATCGGCGGACAGAAAGAGCCAGGGAAACTCTATGACATGCCCTGGGGCCAAAACCTGTCCGCGGCAATCAACGCAGCGTTGTCGTCGCGACGTTGGATATCGGCGGCAAGGCGGCGAATTTTTTGAGCGTGCACAAGGACAAGGATCTGCATGACGGCAGTTCGATCGAATACATCATGGAGATCGTTGCACCGATCGACGGTCCCGTCGCTTTGATCGGCGACTTCAATTTTACCCCGAAGACAAGCAAAGGCCGTCTTGAGATGATCGAAAATCGTTTCGTCGATACGGCGACCGCCGCCGGAACCAAGGGCGCGCGCGAGGCGCAACGTTGGGGTACCTTCGTGAGATCGAAGCGAAGAATCGACTACATATTCATCGATCCCCGGTACTTCGACGTCCTGGACGCAGGGGTCATGTTGCCGCCGGTCCCCGCATCGGACCACCGCGCTTATTTCGCGAGGCTCCGCCGGAAATAGAATTCGCCTCGCGAGACAGCAAGGAATCGCTCCCCCCGCCCCGGCGGGTTAGACTGTTGCACTTTCACTTCGCCGAACGACGGGGTACGGCATGCGCGACATTACTGAATTGGTCGACGGCTACCAGAGGTTCCTCACCACCAAATATCCGGCGCAGGCCAGCCTCTACCGCAGTTTGGCGGAAACCGGTCAACAGCCAAAAACCATGATCATCGCCTGCTGCGATAGCCGGGCCGACCCGGCGGTCATCTTCAGCGCCGGCCCGGGCGAGATATTCGTCACCCGCAACGTCGCCAATCTGGTGCCGCCGTACGAACCGCACGGCGACTATCACGGTACCAGCGCCGCGCTGGAATTTGCCGTGGAAGGTCTCGAGGTCGAAACGATCCTGGTGATGGGCCACGCCCGGTGCGGCGGCATTCGGGCCTTTCTCGACGGGCTATACGAACCGGCCGACGCGCCCGGATTCATCGACCGTTGGATGTCGCTGCTGAACCCGGCGCGAACCGAAGCACTGCGCGGCGCGGGCAATGTATCGGCCGAACGCCAACAGGAAGCGCTTGAACACGCCGCCATTCGGCACTCGATCGAGAACCTAATGACGTTCCCTTGCATCAAGGAACGGATCGCCGACGGCCGCCTACGCCTGCGCGGGGCCTATTTCGATATCGCCGACGGCACGTTGCTGGCGCTCGACACCGACAGTGGCGCCTTCGCACCGATTTCGTAAGGTTTAAGCGTCCAGTTCGAGCGGATCGGACTTGATGATCGTGTCGACTTCCTGCCAGGGCTTCTCCGGTACCTCGCAGTAGATTTCGAGCTCGTTGCCCTCCGGGTCCTTGAAATAGATGCTTTTCGTGACCCCGTGATCGGCGGTACGGATGCCTTGTACGTCGTGCTCCTTCAGCCGCTGGTGCATCGCCTTCACCGTTTCGAAACTGTCGGCGACCAAGGCGACGTGGGCGAGCCCAACCTGATTGCGTTCCGGCGCCGCCGCATCCTCGTTCACTTTGAAAACCGCGATGTCGTGGTGGTAGTCGTCGAAACGGAAGAACACGTTGCGGTCTTCGCGCTCGTCGGCGATCTTCATGCCCAATACTCCGTTATAAAAACGCTTGGCCGCATCGAGATCGCGCATCTTCAGAACTACATGGCCGACTCGCTGGATAGGCATTCTTCCCTCCGTAGCGCTCTACGATTTTGAGACTATATCACAGAGGCGTGGCGAAACTCAGTTGATGTCCCGCCGGATCGGTGACGTGGAAGTACCGCTCGCCCCAGGACGCATCGCGCGGCGGCGCCTCAACGTCGAAACCGCTCGCCACCGCCTTGTCGTAAATCGCGTCGACGTCTGCAACATGAAAGATCACCCGTCCCCACCACGGCACCGGCACGTCGATTTCCCGCTGCGCCAAATTGACGAAACAGTGCCCGCAGCGCAGCGTGCTAAAGGCCGCGCCCTCGCCGCCATAGGTCAGCGTGAAGCCAAGCGCGCGGTAGAAACGCAAAGACGCCGCCATATCCGCTGTCACCAGTGCGACAGCGCTGATGCAAGTCGAGTCGTCGCCACGCGGTCTTACCAAATCGATTTCCGGGCTATTTTGAGGCATACCGACTCCATCGAATTTCATTGCTTCGGTAGTTTAGGTAACGCACAAAAATTCGAATAAACAATTCCTTATGCATTTACGTTAAAAGCAATTTGGAGTCCGGTTTTCCGAGGTAGCTGGGCGCCACCACGCCCGGCGTCGCGGCAGAGCGGCACTGTCTTTGATTTCGATACGCGAATATAGTGTCGGCGATGCCGGATGAGATCGCTGTTTGTCGTTGAAGACGTTGGCTTCGGTTGCCACGGGCCCGTGCGGCCAACGAACAGCGCTGACCGGCGAGGCATCGCGCCGTTCCCGCGGCACTTAAATTGCGAAGAAGAACGGCCCCCCATGAGTTATAGCATTGCCCCAGCAACCCCGGCCGGCGAGCGAGTCATCGCCGCGGCCAACGATCTGATCGAAATATTCAGAGACCGCGCCGACGCGGCGGACCGGGCGAACGAAATTTGCGCCGAAAATTATGCGGACATGCAGCGCACCGGTATCGCGGCAGCGTTCGTGCCGGAGGAGCTTGGCGGGTTGGGCCTGCGCTCCATGCACGACTGGACGCTGACCATCGCGACACTGGCCAAGGGCGATGGATCGGCCGCGATCGCGATCAGCATGCATCTTTCCGCGACGCGCGGAATGGCCGCCCGTTATCGTGCCAGCGAAACCGGCTCCGCACCCTACCTTCGGGCCAGAAAATTGCTCGAAGCGGTGGCGAAACGCGAGATGCTGATCTGCTCCACGACCACCGAGCGCGGCACGGACAATCTTCATCCGTTGAGCGAAGCGGTAAAGAGCGAAGAGGGCTGGCGGCTCAACGGCACAAAGCACTTCGTCACCATGTCACCCTTGGCCACCCACGTCGCGACCAATGTGCGCATGCGCGATGCCGACGGCGATCATATCGCCAACGTCATACTGCCCATGAATACGGAGGGCGTTCGGCAGCTGGGCGATTGGGACGCGTTGGGTATGCGCGCGTCTGGTAGCCAGTCGATACAGCTCGAAGATTGCCTGGTGCCGCACGATGCACTGCGCAAGATAGGTCCCTGGGGACGGTGGAGCATACCTGTTCTGGTCCATCGCACCCTGGCGAACGTACCGCTGGTCGGTGCTTTCCTCGGCATTGCCGAAGCGGCGTATCAATATGCGCTCGATGCGCAACGGGCGGCCCAAGGGGCCAAGGCACGGCCCGGCGTGCATCATGCGCTGGCGGAAATGGAGATTTCCCTGGCCACCGCGCAAAGCATCCTGGCACGACACGGCACGCAGCTCGACGACTTCATGGCGGCGACCGATGGCGGCACAACGGCAACCTACGAGCAGGGCCATGAGTTGATGAAGGATTATCAAAGCGCGAAATGGGTCGTGAACCGGCACGCGATCGACATCGTGAGCCAGACCATGGACTTGAGCGGCGGCGGCGGATACATGGCGCGCAACCCGTTAACGCGTTTGTACCGGGACGTGCGCGCGGGCCCCTTCATGCAGCCCTATTCCCCGATCGATGCACGCGAGTACATGGGCAAGGTGCTGCTTGGCGCCTACCCCGAAGACTGACGTCCGGGCCGCGATTACACATTTAAGGAGTCTAGCGAAACCCTTAATTCCCCCTTTATTCTAAGCGGATGGTTTGGAGGCAAAGTAGAGAGGCATGGAATGGCGTCAAACGGTAATGAAATTGGCGGCACCGTAGTCTTCACGGGCGCACGGTCGCGCCAAGGGTACCGGCTAAACAAGCTGGCCAGTTCTTTGACCAATCCGGAAAACCGCAAGGCTTTTCTCGGAGACGAAGACGCCTACATGGATCGATTTAAACTTAATGATTCCGAAAAGTCGCTTGTCGCGGCGCGAAACTGGCAAGGCCTGCTTGAAGCAGGTGGCAATAATTATCTGTTGCTGAAGATTGCCGCGACGGTCGGTTCCAACTTGCTGGAAATGGGCGCTGCGATGCGGGGCGAGACGTTGTCGGCGTTCATGGCCACACGCCGCGGGCCGAGGAGCACTGAAGGAAATGGGTAATATCGTCGGCGGGATCGGGACTTCGCATGCCCCTTCAATCGCCCATGCGTATGATAGCGGCGAACAGCTGACGCCGCTCTGGAAACCACTCTTCGACGCCTACGAACCGGCAAAGCCATGGTTGGCGAAAGCGGCACCCAATCTCTTGATTGCAATTTACAACGATCATATGAACAACTTCTTTTTCGATGCCTATCCGACATTTGCCCTTGGCGTCGGCGAGGTATTTCCCGGCGCCGACGAAGGTTGGGGAAAGCGCGACTTGCCGGACCTCAGCGGCGATAGCGATTTCGCCTGGCATGTCGCGCAGAGTTTGGTCGAAGATGAATTCGACCCGACGTTCTGCCAGGAGATGTCGATCGATCACGGAATTCTGTCAATCCTGCCGCTGTTGTGGGACACACATTGGCCGGCGCCGGTTCTTCCACTCGCCGTCAATGTGATCCAGCATCCGCTGCCCACCGCCAACCGGTGTTACCAACTGGGACGCGCGCTCAGGCGTGCCGTTCAAAGTTATGATGACGATTTCCGGGTCGTGGTCATGGGAACGGGTGGGCTGTCTCACCAACTGCATGGAACCCGCTTCGGCATGACGAACCCCGAATGGGACAACAGTTTTCTCGATCTTCTGGAGACATCGCCGGCCGACCTGACGGCGCTCTCCCATGCTGACTATATCAGCCGCGGCGGCGCGGAATCGGTTGAGATGATCATGTGGTTGACCATGCGGGGTGCGCTTTCCGCACGGGTCAAGCGTGTTCACAGCAACTATTACGCACCAATGTTGACGGGTTACGGACTCCTGGTCTTGGAAGATCGGGAATAGCAAAAAAAGGGCGTTGCAGCGTCAGGGGAAGGCGATGGGTATTCGAAACGGTAAACAGTTTTTGGAGGGACTCCGCGACGATCGCCAAATCTGGATTGACGGCGAGAGGGTCGAGGATGTGACGACCGACCCGCGCTTCGCCGGGGCGGCGGGCACATTGGCCGAGCTTTTCGACATGCAATGCGAGTCCGCGCGCCTTGACGAGATGACCTATCCCTCACCCAGTACTGGAGATCGCGTCGGCCTCTCGTTCATCGAACCAAGGTCGCGGGACGATTTGGCCAGACGCCGGCGCATGGTGAAGGTCTGGATGGATCACACCTGCGGCATGGTCGGCAGATCCATGGATTTCATGAACTGCCTGATCGCCGGCATGGCGTCCGCCGCCGAGGAGTTCCAGCGCGACGACCACCCGTTCGGCGACTATCTGCGCGGCTATTACGAGCTTTGCCGGGAACGCGATCTGGTCATGACCCACACGCTGGTCCCGCCGCAGGTCGACCGTTCGCGCCCGGTCGAACAACAAAGCAAGGATGTCGCCGCCAAAATCGTCAAGGAGACCGACGCAGGTTTTATAATCCGCGGCGCCCGTATGGTGACGACGCTCTGCGCCTTTTCCGACGAGCTGTTGGCGGCGCCTTCGACCTACCTGAACGCAAATGATGAATCGATTCCCTACGCCTACAGTTTTTCGATTCCGATATCGGCGCCGGGGCTGCGCTTCATCTGCAGACCATCGCTCGTCAATTTGAACGTCGCGTCGCCGATGGACGCGCCGCTTTCGAACCGCTTCGACGAAGGCGATGGCATGGTCATTTTCGACGACGTTCTGGTGCCCTGGGAGCGCACCTTCGTCTACCGGGACGTTGCCATGTGCAACGGGCTGTTCAACCGGACCGGCACCATCAATCACATGATGCACCAGTTTTGCACGAAGAACCTCGCCAAGGCCGAGTTCATGATGGGGCTGGGTTTCGCGCTGGCGCGGCAGACCAAGATCGACGCCCATCTGCATGTGCAGAATATGCTGGCCGAAATGATCGATTACGCCGAATTTGTCCGCTCGGCCCTGGTGGCGAGCGAGGCGGAGAGCACGGTTATGCATGACGGCATCCACGCACCGAACGCGGCGCCGCTCAACACCGTACGGCAGATGTTTCCAAAAATGTTCCACCGCATGTGCGAAATTATCCAGCTCATGGGCGCAGGCGGCCTGGTCGCGGTCCCCTCCTTCGCGGAACTCGACGGTCCCCGGGCGGAAGACGCCGAAAAATACTTCCAGGCCGGCAACGCCGACTCGCACGACCGAATCCGCCTGTTCCGTCTCGCCTTCGATGCCGCGGTCTCCTCCTTCTCGGGCCGCCAACAGCTCTACGAGCGCTACTATTCGGGCGATCCGGTGCGGATCGCATCGGCCCGGTACATGGCCTACGACAAGGAGCCGCACGTCGACCGCATCAACGCCATGCTGGACGATCTGGAGGCCCGCGCAAAACCGGCAACCATCCGGTCGTCTTCGGGCCACGCTCAACCGTTGACTGAACGGAAATGAATCACCGGTTCTCCGTGCTATCGATAATAGGCCGGCGCCGGTGAATGACTCGGGATTGGCGCGCCGGGCGGCCTTTCCCCTGCGACCACTTCGTAGAATTTTGTCACAACCTCGACCCAGACCCATAAACGGCCCTTTATCGGCATAGCCTGAATGCGGTAGGTGTGTGCCGCCTCGGTGGAAAATTTTATCGTTGGCACTTCCTGTTCGACCCAATCCATTGAAACCGTCGCCGTGTGTACGCCAGGCCGGACGGAGAGCAAGGATTGAAGGATGGAAAAGGTGCCAGTTTTGACTTTTTTCCCGTCGATCGCTTTAACCAAGACGCGATGCGAAGGAACATAGAGCAGCTTTCCCAAAACGCCCGTTTTCTTGCGCATTGTAACAGCGGGATGAATTCTCGATATCTTGGACTCCTGTAACGCTGGCCCATCGTATAATTTTACAGTGCTGACAGTGTCACACCCGGAAAATAGCAACGCGAGTGCGACCAACCGAAATACGACGAATGTTGCCCGAATAACCAATGCTTCCAATACCCTGCATTCAGCAACAATGGGGCTTTGAAGGTATACCGGCGCAAAGCTGGAATCCATAATCAACAGTGCTGTTTCACGGACGGTGCTGTAAGGGGAACCGATGTCTGTGTCGCCGGACTCCACCGCAATAAGAGGCTACCCGCTCCTCCTGGGCGTCATGGCGTTGGCCGTGCTCTTGACGGTGACGGCGGTGGCGATGCTGGGGCCGCTGCTCGTCGATATGTCCTCGGCACTGGGCACAACGGTTCCCGTGGCGGGACAGCTCGTCACCACAGCCGCCGGAGTTTGGGCGGTCACGGCGCTGGTGGCGGGGCCGTTCTCCGATGCCTACGGGCGCAAGCCGGTGCTCCTCCTGGGCACCTGCTTCCTGGCCGCAGGCGCCTTGGGCATGGGACTGGCCCCCAGCTTCGCCGTGGCGATGGGTTTCAGCGTCCTGGTCGGAATCGGCGGCGGCATGGTGCCGGCCACCTGCGTTGCGCTCGTTGGAGACATATGCCCCGAACCGCGCAGGCCCATGTCCATCGCAATCCTGACCATGCAGCCTGGGATGAGCAGCGTGCTGGGAGTCCCCCTGGCTGCCGTCCTGGCCGACTTCGCCGGGTGGCGCATTCCCTTTCTGGTTCTAGGGCTGGCGCTGCTGCTGACCGCCCTGCTCTTGTTTGTGCTCATCCCGCACCACCGGCCTCAGACGAGACGCCTGGATCTGGCCGGAAGGCTGCGGCGGGTCGCCGCCTTTCCGGTGACCTGGTACATGGCGGGAACGAACATGATGGCCCGCATCGCCTGGGGCGCGGTCGTCACCTTCTTTCCGGCCTTTCTTATCGTGACCTACGGCTTGCGGACGGTGGAGGTCGCCCTGCCCGTGGCCGTCGTCGCGTTGTGGACGACCGCGGCGCCTCTGCTGGGCGGTAGTATCGGCCGCAGCGCCAGACGGCTTCCCGTAACCGCCGCCTTGTTGCTCGCCGCCGCCTTTCCCGGACTGGGCGTATTTCTCCTAGGCGCGGGGACGTGGTTCTCGGTGTTGACAGCCGGCTTCTTCATGTTGCTGATCGTTCCCGTCACCACCATTCTGATGATTCTGGTCGCCGAAACGGGCGGCGCCTCCCGGGGCACGTTGGCAGGCGTCATATCCAGCAGCAACTGGGGCGGCACCGCAGCGGGTGCGGCGATCGGCGGCGTACTGGTAGCCCAGCTTGGCTACGGCGCCCTATCGTTCCTGCTGGTCGGTGCCGTCCTGGGGAGCGGTCTGCTTATGGCGTTCGCCGTGAATGACCGGGCCGTGGCGCGCGCCCAGGACCATTTCTTGTAGCGCACCCGGTTCCTTGGACACAAGTTTGTCTCACGCGGCGGGCCTGATTGAGATCGCGGCGTGCCACGCCTGACGAGCTTGAGCGGGGCTCAGGTAGCCGTTCTTTTCGACGATCCACTGGGCATTGTAGA
>JAKZTB010000151.1:0-2659 GCA_047517345.1 Alphaproteobacteria bacterium | reverse complement strand
TGCCACGCGCGTGCGAAGTATCGCGAGCGCCGCTTCGAAGGCGGCCATCGCCGCAAGGCGCGGTTCTGCTCTTTCCGGGACGACCGCAATGTCGCCGCCCGACGCGAGGATGGCCTCGGCGATCATGAGGTTGTCCGCGAGGCCGAAGCGCTCGACCATGTGGCCGTTCCGGTCGCGCAAGATGCCATCTTCCTCGGTGGTCGGACCATGCGAGGCAACAGCGCGCGCCGCATAGGAGGCCGGGTCGTTCGAATTACCGAACACCGGCTTGCCCTGCGCCGCCATGGTGCCCAGCTCGAATACTGTGCCCGAGTCGGCACTCGGCCCGCGGAAGGGCGAGAGGTTGAACAGACCGGCATCGGCCCGATCCATCAACTCGCGGTTCGCCGTGAAGATCGCCGCCGCGTCTTCGGTCCCCTTATTATCGAGCGGGTACAGCCCTTCGTAGCCGTGGTCGCGGCATAGCGCCTTCTTCCGCCGGCCTATCTCGACCGCCTCGGGATAAGGGGACGCTACCCTTTTAAATCTAGAGGAAGTCGGACCATTCCAACATCACGATAGGACTCCGTACATCGCTAGGGCTACACTCCCCCGATGTCGGGGGGAACCCAACGCAAACTAGCGGCAATCGTAGCAGCCGACGTAGTTGGCTATTCGCGCCTTGTCGGTGTCGATGAAGAAGGCACACTTGAGTCTCTTCGTGGACATAGGCGTGCCCTTATCGACCCGGCAATCGAAACCCATAAAGGCCGTATCGCCAATACCGCCGGCGACAGCTTGCTTCTCGAGTTTTCAAGCGTCGTCGATGCTGTTCGATGTGCCGTTGTAATTCAAGATGGGCTGGCGGAGCGCAACGCGGGCGTAACCCTGGATCGGCGCATCCTCATGCGGATTGGCATCAATGTCGGCGACGTGGTGGCCGAGGGAAACGACCTTCTGGGAGATGGTGTCAACATTGCTGCGCGCTTGGAAGCGTTAGCTGAACCCGGAGGCATCGCACTATCGGACGATGCCTACCGTCAAATCCGCGATCGGCTCGACCTGAAATGGGTCGATGGCGGTGAGCAGACCCTGAAGAATATCACGCGCCAGGTTCAAGTCTGGCGATGGTTGCCGAAAGACCAGCAATCGGTGTTGAGGGTGCAAGTGGAAAATGAACTGCTTCCGCCGCCAACCAAACCTTCCATCTCCGTAATGTCTTTCGACAACATGTCCGGCGACCCAGAGCAGGAATATTTTTCTGACGGCATCACCGAGGACATCATTACCGAACTCTCCCGCTATCGCGATTTTAATGTCCTCGCTCGTAATTCCACGCTCATATTCAAGGGACGCGCCGTCGATCCAACCCAAGTTGCCCGCGATCTCAATGCCCGTTTCATCGTAGAGGGCAGCGTGCGGCGCGCGGGCCGGCGGATTCGCGTTTCTGCACAGCTCATAGAAGGGAGCACAGGCAATCATATCTGGGCGGAGCGTTACGACCGGGAATTGGAAGATATATTCGAGGTGCAAGACGAAATTACCCGCACCATCACCAGCACGCTTGGTGGACGAATTAGCGAAGAAAACCTGACGAGGTCGTTGCGGAAAAAGCCAAGTGAAGTCGATGCCTACGATCTGTGCTTGCAGGCCTTCGCCTTTTTCGAGCGGATGAGCAAAGAGGATAATTCGAAAGCGCGCCGACTTGCGGCAGATGCCAGTCAATTGGCACCGGAATTTGCCCTTGCCCAAGCGATAGTGTCCTTCACGCACACATTCGAAATCATGCAAATGTGGGGCACTGATGTGAAGGGATCGATGAAACTGGCCCACGAATACGCGATCACGGCGGTCTCGTTAAACAATATGGAAGAGCGCGCCCATGCGGGCCTTGGTTTTGCAGAGCTTTTTCTGGCTCATCACGATCGTGCCGTCGAAAGTTTTCATAAGGCGATTAGAGTGAATCCAAACTTTGCCGATGCTCATGCCCGACTTGCTATCGCTTATTCCTATGCCGGACGTGCCGGGGAAGCTCTAGCCACGACGGATCTGGCGATGCGGATGAATCCCCATTATCCGAGCTGGTATCTCATGGTGCACGGCCGATCCCAATACTTGCTCGGTGATTTTGAAGGGGCGGAACGGTCGTTGCGCGATATATTGAATTCGATCCAAGATTATCCTGCGCCCAGGGCTTATTTGGCGGCCACACTCGTAGCCATAGGGAGGCGCGATGAAGCGAAGGTAGAGGTCGAACACCTCATTGATCGCACGCCGCTTTATCGGCTGTGCAATCTCTCCAACTCACAGCCTTTCAAGGATGGCGAAACTTTGGATATGTTTTTAGACAGGCTGCGACAGGCAGGATTGCCGGAATGACGATTAGGACCGCTTAGGGTCATTTATTACAAAATCGCGGTATCGTTCCGCATGCCCGAAATAGAGGGCAAAGCGGGCGCAAATTGGCGGTAAGCAGACATCCCGGACCAGAACTTGTTTCATCGACAGGGAAAATCAGCAGGTTTCAGGTGCCGTTCGTTGCCACGCGCGTGCGAAGTATCGCGAGCGCCGCTTCGAAGGCGGCCATCGCCGCAAGGCGCGGTTCTGCTCTTTCCGGGACGACCGCAATGTCGCCGCCCGACGCGAGGATGGCCTCGGCGATCATGAGGTTGTCCGCGAG
>JAKZTB010000150.1:0-6844 GCA_047517345.1 Alphaproteobacteria bacterium | reverse complement strand
CCGGTTCAAATTCGAACAATGTTGGGCTACACTCTGTTTGCATCGGGGCCTCTCCGGAATTGCGGTAAGCGATTGGCGAATCGCCATTTTCCGCGATTCCCCGCCTCGATGCATCAAGGGGTTTGAGAAATCCGGGCTAGGTTCGATTACTCTGCCTGGCCGGCCGCACTGAAATTCTTGATGATCCGTTTGGCGCCGCGCATGGCTTTCATCGCCTCCTTGGGACGCACCGCAATGGTCGTCTTCAGGTCGGTTACCCCGCCGGAAGCGGCTGCCGCCAACAAGGCCGCCATGGTGTCGGACTCGTTCTTGCCGCGGCCGCTTTCGATAACGACCAGGAAATCGTACTCGCCGAACGTGACGTAATAGTCGAGCAGTCTTCCACCGACTGCTTTGGCCAGTGCGGCGACCGCCACGGACCGGTCCTCTGCCTTGTTGATCATTCCGACGAGCGCCTTGCCGGTGTAGCGCCCTTGCGTGATGAAGATCGTCATAGCTTTGCCTCCCCGTTTTGGCTGCGTTTTTCGGTGCAGCGTTTTGTGGCACACGGACAGCACTTCTCAAGCTGTTTTGTCCGCTCGGTGCGCCAGCTTACCGCAGTCCGGGAATATGTCGATTCAGCTTTTCCGGTCGCGTGCCTCGGGAGTGCCCTTTTCCAACTGATGCAGAAAAGTGCGCGAACCAAGAAGCTGGTGCGCGGCGTGAACCATGGCGCAGGCGAGCTCGGCGCGGCGAGCGAGCATTTCGAGCGGCGTCAGATGGGCATAACCGCCCAGCGCCGCCATGGCGCGCCAGCGCGCACTCGCTTCGATGGCTTGGAGCGTCCAACGGCGATAAAAGCGGATCCGTTCCCATGCGCTGCGGATTGTGCGCGGCGTGGCGTGCAATACAGCGTCGCGTTCCGCTCGCGGGATCGGACCGTTGTATCGTCTTTCGAGATCGCGGAGTCGTTTCGACGCTGACGTCACGTTCGCCCTTCTTTTGCAGGCGAACCATTATAATAGGAAATATCCTATTAACAACATCGATCCGAGGGGGCCGTCACAACCTTTCCCATCGGCCGACGACCCGACCGATGACCGTGACCTCGTCGACGGTGCGTTCGTAGGGTGGATAGGAGAGGTTGCTGGAGCTGATGCGCACCGTCGGCGGGTCCGAACCCTCGAGATATTCGAGCCGCTTGGCGACCAAACCGATGCCGTCGAATAGGATGAACACGCCCGGCGGCGAGGGTTCGGTACGGCCGACATGCACGATCACCTTGTCGCCGGAGCGCAGTACGCCCTCCATCGAATCCCCGTCGATGGTGATGATCCGAAGTTCCGAGACGGAAGCGCGTAGTTCCGTCCGCAGCCACAGCTCCGGAAACGACCAGCCGCCAAGTTCCGGCTCGTCGGAAACTTCCGCACCGCCGCCGGAAGAGGCGCGAACGCCAAGTTCTACCACGATTGCGTTGTAGGCGACTGTGGGTGGGATCGCTTGCTGTTGCTCCGTGTCCGCTCCAAATCCGGGCGGCAGGTCCGGCGTGTTGCCGAGGTGGTGCGGTACGCGCAAAGTCTGCTGATCGATTTTCAGAAGTGCGGCGAGTTTGACCCTGTCATCTTCGTCCAATTTTTGCGGCGAATTGTACCAGACGAATTGGTGCAGATAGGTCTCGTTACGGTCCAACGCCAGGGACAGGCTTTTCAGGGTCTTGCCGCGCATAGCCGCTTCGTCGAGCCGAGAGAGGATCACGCGGCGCGGGATGTCCAGATCTTCGAAGGCGGTTCGTTGCTTGGCCATGTTTCCATTCTTTCCCATTGAATAGGAACATGTCAATAGGAAATTGCCTGTTGAAAGATAGGTTATTTCCTATTATATAGAATGAATGACGGAACGAAAGAAACGGCGCCATAAACCGCGCAAGAAGGGGCCACCCGCGGTGTCGGGTCGCCCTGCCGCCGACCGCCCCGCCATCCGCAGTTGCCTGTGCTGCGGTCAGAACTTCAAATCCAGCGGCTGGGGCAACCGCATGTGCCCACCCTGTTTGGAAGCGCCATGGCGCGAATTGTGAAATCCTGTAGCCCGGGCGAAATCCCCTTAATCCTGCCTTCAGACGAGGCGGAAGAGTCATTCGCACGGGCGCTCAGCGGGAGTCGGTTCGACGATCCTGGGCCCGCTACCGACCGGGCCTACCTTCGCCGGTTGGGCGCCGCAGATCCTGAAGACCATTCCGAAGACTGACCGCATACCGACCAGCCCCCACCCAAGGAGCCGAGCGATGCCGCAGAGCGCCAAGCGTAAACCTTCTCGCCGTAAATCAAAAGACGCTGCCGCATCTTCAGCGCTATACAGCGACTTCGGAATTGCCGAACGGGGACAGCATGGCCCGATGGTGGCCGAAGCGGTCCCTGCGGAGGCCAAAGACACCCGCAACCGAGACCGTGTCCGCGCGATCGAAATCGACGATCCGCTCTACGTCTATCGCCGCAACCGCGTGATCTCGGTGCTGCAGCGCGACGCCGGCCTGATCTTGCGCGAGATTTGGAACCGTACCGGCCGCGAGCCCCGCATCGTCGCGTCCTACCAGGAAATGGTCACCTGCGGCAGCGCCGAGGGCGTCCACGTCGCCTCCGCCGAACACCACCGCCGCTTCGTCGAAGCCTTGCGCGCCGTGGGGCCGATTGGGTCGGACACCGTGGTCGGCGCCGTCTGCCTGCAGGATTTCATCCCGCGCGGTCACTACGAAATATTGCGGCGGGGGTTGGATATCTTGGCGAAGCGGTTCGGGTTGGCTTGATGTTCGACTTAGACAGCCTGTCGTGCTTCGCCAAACCGAATCTGGTTCATGTATAGGAACGCGATCAGCCCCAGATTCATCAGATTGAAGCCGACGCCGGTCAGGAACGCGTTGGTGTAGCTGCCGGTAGTGTCGAAGATGGCGCCGCCGAGCCAGCCGCCGAACGCCATGCCGATGCCCGCGAAAAGGTATTGCCAGCCGATGCGCCATCCCAATTCGGTGACGGGAAACAGCGTGCGGATGATCAGCGGGTAGCACGGCATGATGCCGGCGAAACCGAGCCCGAACAGGAAGGCGGCGACGTAGAGGCCGCTGTGGCTTTCGATGAACGCGAAGGCCAGCAGCATGACCGCTTGGCAACCCGATCCGATCAGCATCGTCCGCACGCCGCCGATCCGGTCGGACAGCATGCCGAAAGCGATGCGGCTGACAAACGCGGCTGCAAACAGAACGGAGAGCAGTTCCGCCGCCCGCGCTCGCACGAATCCGAGGTCGGTCGCGTGGCTGACCAGATGCACGAGTGGCATCGCCATCCCGGCACAGCAGCCGATCGTCGCCAGGCACAGGATCCCGTGCACCTTGTTCGGCGACATGCCCAGAATCTCGTTCCTGCCGGCGGCAGCTTGCGGCGGCGCGCCCGCGGCCGGTTTCGGCATGCTGCGCAACAGGAGAGCCAGCGGGACCATCGTCGCGAAGACGAAGATGCCGTAGTAGAAATAGGTCTCGCGCCAGTCGGTCAGGTCGGTGAAATAGCGCAGCACCGGCGGCCAGATCGCTCCGGCGACGCCCTGTCCGGAGGAGATGATGGCGATCGCCAAGCCGCGGCGGCGGTCGAACCAGCGGGTCGCGTTGGCGATCAGCGGCGCGATTATCGCGGCCTCGCCGAACAAGCCGATCAACAGGCCGTTCGCCAGGTACAGGTTCCACTTGCCGTCCGACTGACTCGCCAACAGGGCGCCGAGGCCGATCATGACGCTGCCGAACAGGACCGGATAAACGATGCCGCGCTTGTCCATCCAAAGGCCCATGACGATACCGCCGGCGCCGGTCCCGATCATCAGCAGCGAATAGGCGAAGGACGGCACGGAGCGCAGTGCGCCGAGATCGGCGGCGATCGGCTTGAGGGCGACGAACAGGATATTGGGCGCGCCGAGGCCGATGCTGTGCAGCGCCAAAGAGGCGAACAAGATCACCCAGCCATAGGGAACCTCGATACTGTCTTCGCGCCGGGTCATGTGCGTCGGGCCTTCATGGAGGAATATCGCGTCTGGTCGATTGCGCCGCTGATTTTGTCTGTCCGGTGTTACTGGATAAAGGGCGGCAATGATAGGGGAGGGCCGCAATTGCCCGTTCAGGATCGGCAGATTCCAAATTGAAAAACATGCGATCGCCTGCGCAAAATGCGGCCACCCGACAACAGACGAAAGACCTTGGACGATGAAGCTCGATGCGGAACTTGGCGATATCGATTTGAACGACGTGCCGGGGCACGCGCAGCGGCTGGAGGCGGCTGGGTTCGATGCGCTGTGGACCTTCGAGGCGGCGCACGACCCGTTCCTGCCGCTGCTTGCGGCGGCGCAGGCGACCGACACGCTGGAACTGGGCACCAATATCTCCGTCGCCTTCGGGCGCAGCCCCTTCGCCATGGCGCAGACCGCCTGGGACCTCCAGAAGGCGAGCGGCGGGCGCCTGCATCTCGGCCTCGGCACGCAGGTGAGGGCGCATGTCGAGCGGCGTTTCTCGATGCCGTTCGATCATCCCGCCGCACGGGTCACAGACTATATCCATTGTCTGCGCGCGATCTGGGACACGTTTCAAACCGGCGCCAAGCCCGACCACAAGGGACCTTTCTATCAGTTTTCTTTGATCAACCCGTTCTTTACGCCGGGCCCAATTGACAATCCGGAAATCCCGATCTACCTGGCGGGGGTCAACGAGCGCATGTGCCGCGCGGCGGGCGAGGCGGCGGACGGGTTCCATGTCCATCCGATGCATTCGCCGGGCTATCTGCGCGACGTGGTGCGGCCGGCGATCGACGAAGGGGCCAAGACACGCGGCAAGTCGGTTGACGATCTCGTGCTGTTCGCGCCGGTCTTCGCCGCGTTGGGCGACACGGAAGCGGAACGGCGGCAAGCGGAAGCGCCCGTGCGACAGCAAGTCGCCTTCTACGCCTCCACGCCGAACTATCGCGCATTGCTCGAATATCACGGCTTCACCGAACTCGGAAAGGAATTGAGCCAACTCATGCGTCAAGGCGACCTCGAGGCGATGTATGCCCTTGTGCCCGATGCGCTGATGGCTGAGGTCGCGACAAGTTCGACGCGGGCCGAGTTACCGGATATTTTGCGCCGGCGCTACGATGGGTTGCTTGAGCGGGTCGGTTTGTACGATCCGATTCCACTCGACACGCCGATGGCGCCCTGGGCAGAATTCGCCGCAGGGTTCCGGCAGGCGGCATAGGAAACAGGGGGAAACCATGCGCATTTGCGTCGATAACGAAAAATGCCAGGGGCACAATCGCTGCAAGACCCTCGCGCCGGACCTGTTCGATTTGGACGATTACGGCTACGCAAGTGCGGCGAATGACGGTAATGTGCCGCAGGATCAGGAAGAATTGGCGCGCTTGGCGATTGCCAACTGCCCCGAATTCGCCATTGAGGTTGTCGAGGAATAGGGAGTCGCTTCATGGACCGGGAAGGCAAGCCTGTCAAAGATTGGGCCACCGACTACGATATTTTCGATCCGGAGTACGTGAAAGACCCGAAGCCGGTGTGGAACGAACTGCGCGAGCGCTGTCCGGTCGCCCACACGACACGCTGGGGCGGGACATGGATGGCGACGCGCTATGAAGATTTGCGGGAAATGGTGCGCATGGTGCCGGAACTGTCGTCGCGCTCGGTCACGGTCGTGCCGCCGTCGCCCGAATTGCGTGAAGAACTGATCGCCGAGGCGAAGGAATACGGTACCGAGAACCCGCCGATCACGTCCGATCCGCCGGAGCACAAACCTTACAAGCAGCTGATCCTGCCGTTCTTCACGCCGAAGGCGACCGAAAGCTACCGCGGTTTCACCGAGAGTCTTTGCCACGACCTGATCGACCGGATCGTCGACAAGGGTAAGGCAGATGCGGCGGCGGACTATGCGCAGCAGATCCCGGCGCGCGTCATCGCAGCGATTCTGGGGATCGATCCGGCGCGCGGCGACGAGTTCACCGAATGGACGCAAGGCGTGCTTGAGCTGGGCCAGACGCATCCGGAACTGCGCAGCAAATATCGCCGGGTCATCCGCGACTTCTTCGCGGAACTGGTCGCGCAACGACGCAAGGAACCGGGCGACGATGTCATCTCGACTCTGGTCGCATCCGAAATCGAGGGCGAGCCCGTCAGCGATCATACGGTTATCGGAATTTGCAACCTGTTGCTGGTCGCCGGAATCGACACGACCTGGAGTTCGATCGGCGCCTCGCTGTGGCATTTTGCCGGCCATCCGGAGGACCGCCGGCGCATGGCGTCCGAACCGGAGTTGTTCCCGACCGCGATCGAGGAAATGCTGCGTTTCTACGGCCCGGTGATGATGGCCCGCAAGGTACTCGAACCGGTAGAGATCGGCGGCGCCTGCATGAATCCGGGCGACAAACTGATACTCAACTTCCCGGCCGCCAACCACGATCCGGAAGTCTTCGACCGCGCCGACGAAGTCGTGCTCGACCGCGAGAAGAACCGCCACGTTGCCTTCGGCCTCGGAATCCACCGTTGCGCCGGCTCCAATTTGGCGCGCATGGAGATGGACGTGGCGCTCCGCGTTTGGTTCGACCGCATACCCGAGTTCGAGCTGTCCGATCCCGACGCTGTCACCTGGGCGGGCGGTCAGGTGCGCGGCCCGCGCAGCATCCCGGTGACGTTCCCGACCTGATCGGTGCAGGTTTAACAGCCCGTTGACGAAGTTGGCACTGGACACAAGCGGCCTGGTCTGATTCTTTGACGTTCTGATTTGACCGGGGGATTCGCTGATGACGATGGGACAGCAGAAGGATCGTCAGGGGGGTAGGCTGGGCGGAGATGCCGC
>JAKZTB010000149.1:0-3726 GCA_047517345.1 Alphaproteobacteria bacterium | reverse complement strand
TGGTCGACCTCCACGGAGCGATCAACCGCTTCGTCACGGAGCACAACCAGAAACCCAAGCCTTTCATCTGGAGCGCCGACCCCAACGACATCATCGCCAGCGTCAAACGTGGGTTCCAAGCGTTAGACTCAAACCACTAGTCCGCAATTCTCACATCCGCCAAGGTCCGCGCGGAGCCATGCGGATTGATCAGTAGGCCTGGATCGCAAGCGCGCCGTTGACGTATTTCGAGTGACGGCTGACGCGCAACGGGAAACCCTGGAGCATCTTGCTGGCCATGGGCGCAAGGTCGCGGTCGAACTTGAATTCGACCACCAGCGTTTCCGGCAGGTTGGCCTTGAGATTAAAGTTCGGACGCGCCGTGTAGCGCTGGTCCCAGACCTCCTGTCGCGTATCGATGGTCGCCCGCATTCTGCCGTCAGAAGACACAAAATAGTTTCGATAGTAGCGATTGATAATGACCGGCATTGGATTGATGTCGAGCCACTGCCGGGCCTCGGGCGGCGTCTGTTCGACCAACGCCCGGCGAATCGCCCGCCAACTGGCTTTTGTCCGGTAGTTCAAATTGCGTACCCTGTAGCGCAGCTTCCAACCGAAGTAATTGCGCTTGCACTTGACCTCCAGGGCGCCGCTGGTAGGTGTTTGCGACTCGCCGTACCAGCGGTAGCGCACCTTGGTGCGTGAACTCACGCCGGTCAGGTTCTCGGCGAACGCCGAGTAGTCGAAGGTATCGAAATAGACGTTGTTCACCTGGCGATCGGGATAGGGCACGATGAACCCCGCCGGGTGCAGGCGGATCGCATTGAGCACCGCGTCGTAGTTGACGGCGTAGCCAACGAACTTGATCTCCATTCGGGCGTCTTCGGGCACACTGGCGGTCATCGGGCCAAACCTTTCCGCATGATCGAACTGTAGAGTTGCTCCACGTTCACGTCCTCCGTTTGCACCGGCGTGCCGTCCATCGTAATGGCGCTGCCCTTTTGCGCTTTGGCGCGGGGCGGCGACCCGGCGAAGGTGAGATTGCGCGCCTCGATGGAGGCAGATCCATATTCGGGTTTCTTCACGTAGGCCATCAGGTCGGCATAGCGGGAGTTCTGAATGGCGGTGTCTTCGAGGCGCAGGACCGAGCCGTCCTTGGCCGCGGCGCCGGTACCCGCCTTGTCGATCACCAAGCCTTTCGCCGTCATGATGCTCTGTTCTCCGACCGACAGGGCCTTGTCGCCGATATCCACGAAACGGGTGCCAGTTACGGTGAGCGTGCTACCGCTGACGTCGATGGCGTCACCGCCGCCGGCCTTGCCGATGCCTTGAAATAGCCCGCCCACGACGGTACCGTTGGAAAAGTCGGAATCGAACGCGTCCGAGGCGGAATCGAAGATCCGCAGGTCGTTGAATTCGAACGTCGACCGGATAACGTTGATCGCATCCTCGCCTCGATGGCCGCGTAGGTTGGCGTGCTCGATCGTGATGTCGCTTTGGTAGAACGTCACGCCACCGGTGAGCTGCCACCCGGGACGCTCGATACCGTTGGTATTGCGAACGTCGACGTGGCTCCAGTGTGAACGGCCGCCGGCATCGAGCACGACAACCCCCTGCCATATGCCGGCGCTACCGTCCTTGCCAGGCACGCCTTCCAGCGTTACCGGCGCTTCGGCCGTTCCGCGAAAACTGAGCGCGCCGTGGGCAATCAAGGCATGGCGTGGGGCAAACCGAAGCGTGGTCGCCGGAGCCATCGACAGAGTATAGCCCGGCGGAACGATCAGACTTGAGCGCAACCGCCACGTCCCCGGACGAACGGAGAGAATGCGTTGCTTCTTGTCCAAGGACAGGAACCGATGGCGCGCCAGCTGTTCATCGGCCGTCGAAGTTGGAATCGGATTGTGGGCAAGAGACGGATGATAGGCCTTGGCCACGATCGTCCGGCGCCGCGCATCGCCACGAATATTCGCCCGCACGCGGAGCGATCGGGAAACGGTGCTGGCGGGAAGCCGATAAGGAATGCGCACCGTTTCAGGCCACGATTGCGGCACCCTCGCCTTCAGTTGCAAGGGAAAGCGGTGATCGGATAGCGCCTTGAACGTCGTTCCCGCCTGATCGTCCTCGGTAAACCAACTGGCCGACTGAATGACGACATCGTGGGGAACGGCGTTGACCAGCTCGAGGAATTGCGTGCCGCCTTCCTCCACGATGTAGGCGTGAACCAACGTGGGATAGCGGTCGCCCGCCTGCGTGGTCGAGCGCAGTTCGTTGCCGGCGATGTCGCCGAGGTGCTTGGCGCGGGCCTTCAACTCGTCATGTGGGAAAGGCTCCAAAAGGTAGAACTCGGAGCGCAGAACGTCGAGGGTGCGCTGCTCGATTTTCTCGAGCTTTGCGGCCAGTTCGCCGCCGTCAATGCCCTTGGCAAGCCGACGCAAGGCGCGCTTATAGGCGGCAAAGATCTTCGGATCGTCGAGAATTCGATGAACCGATGACTCATGCAGATCCTCACCAATGCCGACACGGCCCTGAAGGTTCGAATCGTAGCCGACCGGCTCTAGCTTCGCCGTGATCGGATTGAAATAGAACCGCTGATTGTTCCAGCCGACCCCGTGCCGCGATCCCCAAAGCCGGGCGACCGCCAGGAAGCGGCCCATGAGTTCGCTGTCGAAGGCATCCGACGCCGGCAAGCGGCGTTCGACAAACCCGCGCAACAGCCCCAGCGCGGTGGCATAGTCTTTCGACAGGCGTGGGGATTTGGCGATCTTGGATGAGCGAAACGCGTCGATCGGCACATTGCGATAATCGTCGAAAACCCCCCAGAAACCGCGATACTTTCCATCGGTGGCTTCCCACACCAGGGATTCATCGAACTTGAGGATGGGGCCCTCGCGCCGCCGGCTGGATTCAAGCAATTCCTTCGAGAAATGTTCCTCCAGCGCCATTATCCCGATGCGATCGCCGTTGACGGTGACGTTCGCGAACCGGTAGCGCGGCGCAAGCACGCCGACGTGGCGCAACGTCGCGAAGAACAGGATCTCCCCCTGAAAACCCCGAACCTTGGGATGCTGGATCGAGAACCGGCGCATGCCCAGTATTTGATCCTTGCCCTTGACGTGGACTCGGAACGACCATTTGTTGCCTTCCAAATGATCGGTGTTGTCGCCCTTGAGGCGCAGCTTGATCTTGATCGTGCGACCCTCGTATCGGATCGAGGCCGGCACCAATTCGTCGGCGCCTTGCGACAGAATGCCCCGCGCCATCGCCGCCCGGCGCTTCTGCTGCAGCTTTTGCATATGCTCGAACTTGATATCGATCACAAGTTCGGGCAACACGGGCTGAGAGATCTGCGCGGGGAGAATTCTCGCCAGCAAGGCGGGAATGGCGTCGCGTATTCGGGTGTCATGCCTGAGGGCGTAGTAGCCCCGGTCGGTGACCCAATTCCAGAGATTGTCGGATAGCGAGGGCCACAGAAGGTTGGTTGTGACCGCCAAGGTCGCCGCGCTGGAGATCGCGGCGACCGACGCGATAAGCGTTACGAGGCGTAGTCCTCTGGCGCGCTCCGAGACATTTTTCGGATCGCCGGCCGATGTCTTGATCTCCATGGGCCTCTAGAGCATTTTCCGATCATTCTGGGTCATATCCTGAGTTGACGAAGAAGTTTGCGCATTCGGTTGGTGTGAATAGCTCGATGATCTCGGCGATGGCAGCCCAGAGGTCATCGACGGTGCGGGCGGCGGCCTTTCTGAG
>JAKZTB010000148.1:0-9997 GCA_047517345.1 Alphaproteobacteria bacterium | reverse complement strand
CGCTCCTCGACCCCCAGGGCCGGAGCGCCCATCTCTTGCAATGTCATCGATTCTCTCTCTGCGGTCATTGGTATTCACCTCCACCGCCCTACAGTAATTCCAAGCGGGGCCGGTGTCTCAGTGATGTTGGCAGAGAGGGAAGCGTCTAGAGCAGATCGGGGTTAGTTGGAATCGCTTTTGGCGATCCAACAACCGCGTGAATCTGTTCTATATTATTGAAATAGATCGGATTCACAGACTTATCCGAACCCATATAATGGGTTCGACTAAACCTGATCCGATCTAGACCGTGAGAGACAGGACGCTAAGCGTGCCGACAATACCCAGCGACAAACCGACGAAGCCCGCATAAATCAGATACGGCGACAGCTTGTGTATCGCACGCCGTCTGGCGCGTTTGGATACGTTGAATGCGAGCGACGTCATTTTAACCATTACCCCGTTTCTTCTGTTGAGTGGACGCAAGTTAGTCGGCGAATGTGTCGAAACCGGGTCAAAAGACGGACGGTTTCACGACATTTCCAATTGCGGCCTTGCGACGGTGTTAGTGGTTATGCGCATACGCCGCTCACCGCGCTGTGACGGCCGTCACGTTAGCATCCGTTTGGTAAATAAATTATTAGGAATCAGTCGTTTTCGGTGCGGCGGAAGGGCGACATCTCGTCCAGGGCGACGAACTCGCCGGCTTCCGCGCGGCGTTCCCGTTCCAGGTAGTCCGCAATCGCATCGCGGAATCCCTGGTCGCGAATCCAATGGGCGCTGTAGGTGCGCTGAGGAAGATAGCCGCGCTGGATTTTATGAGGGCCCTGGGTGCCGGCTTCGACGGTGGCCAGCCCCCGTTCGATCGCGAAGTCGATGGCGCGGTAATAGCAGGCTTCGAAGTGCAGGATCCTGTACCGTCCGGCGCAGCCCCAGTTGCGGCCGTAAAGCGCGTCGGCGCCGACGAGATTGAGCGCGCCTGCGATGGCAAGCCCGTCGATATCCGCCCGCACCAATGCGACTCGGTCCGCCATCTCTTCGCCCAATAGGGCGAAGAAATCGCGTGTCATATAAGGATAGCCCCACTTTCGGTCATACGTGTTGACATAGAAGCGGTGAAATTCGTCCCAATGATGCGGTTTGATATCGTCGCCGTTCAGAGTCTCGATGTGGATGCCGGATTCTTCGACCTTGCGGCGCTCCTTGCGGATATTCTTTCGTTTGCGGCTCGACAAGCTGTCGAGGAAATCGTCGAAAGTTCCGTAGCCGTCGTTGCGCCAATGGAACTGGTGCCCATGCCGGATCAGGAACCCCGATGATTCGAGCCAGTCCGCATCGGCCGCCTCGGCGAAGGTCACATGTAAGGATGAAACCCCGTAGCGCGTCGCGACTTCGATCAATCCCGCGGTCAGCGCGGAACGGATCGTATTTGAAGATTCGCCGGGCCGAACCAGAAGGCGGGGGCCGGTGACGGGCGAGAACGGTACCGCGGCCTGAAGTTTCGGGTAGTAGCGGCCGCCGGCGCGCTCATACGCATCAGCCCATCCCCAATCGAATACATACTCACCCTGCGAGTGGCTTTTCAGGTAAAGCGGGACGGCGCCCAGCAAGCGGCCCGCTTCGTCCTTTATCGCCAGATGCTGCGGCACCCAGCCGCTTTGCTTGCCGACCGAACCGCTTTCTTCCAGCGCGCGCAGGAAGGTATGGCTGATGAAAGGATTGTCGGTGCCGGCGCACGCATCCCATTCGGATTGCGCGATAGCGTCGATACTTTCCAGAATATTGACGGCTATCGGCTCACGCCCGTCCGGCATAAACGGCTCCCTTGCATTTGTCTCTCTAAGACTAACTGGCCCGATAGTAAGGGCAAGGGTGTCCACGAAATAAACGTAAAATCGTCCACCCGGCCGTCGGTCGATTCACATTTACGTCCAAGGACTCTATGAAATTTCGGGATCGACGAAATCTTTGGGGTCGAACGGAAATGTCGGATAGGCCGCGGGACCGAGCTCGGAAACGAAACCGAACGTCGCCATATCCTGCATGCGCATCGGGTAAAGAATTCCGTCTAGATGATCGTACTCATGCTGCAACAGGCGGGCGAGGAAATAGGATGCGGTCATCGTGTATTTCTCGCCGTCGAGCCCATAGGCCTCCATGCGCAGCTTGGTGAATCGCGGTACCTGACCGTAGAGGCCGGGCAGGGACAGGCAGCGTTCCCAATAGAGTTTTTTGTCTTCCGCCAAAAAAGTCAACGTTGGATTGATGACCACCGTCCACGGAATTTCCTGCATCCTTGCACCTTCCGGCATGACGCCGCGACGGACCCGGAAGCCGAACATGCGGAGGGGCTCGTCGACCTGCGGCGCCGCGATTCCGTTGCCGCCGATATCGTCGCAGGTGGCTATCAAATCCTGCGCCAATGCAGCGATCTCGGGTGCCGCGGGGTTTTGGATCGATTTGGAAACTTCGCGCAGGACGTCGTGGCCCATGCGGGCGATTTTTCGGATGGTCATAATTTTTTGGCTTCGTGTGAAATTGAAGAAGCCATAAGATTAGGCTACGGCGTTGGATTGCGTCCACAGCCGTGCGAGCCCGCATAGCGTTATTCGTTTTCCTCGACGGCTTCGTCCGCTAACGCTTCTGGTTCGCGCAGATAATGTGCTGTCGAGGGCAGCACCGCGGGCGGCGGGTAGTCGAGGCGGCTGGCAAATTCAGCGATCAAAGCGTCGGCCGCGTTTCGGACCAGAACCGCTTTCGCGTAAATTTCGGTGTCTTCAGGCTCCGACGCAACGATCAAATCTATTAGGTGGCGTTTGAACGTTTCGAGCCGTCCTATGATTTGGCGCGCTGTGTTTTGCGGATCATCGCGAACCATTCGATATCCTCCAAATTTATGAGAACAAAACGAGAATATCGTGAGATTCGATTTGCAGCAATATCGCGCTGATCGCGCGTTGGCCAAAACTAGGGGACCCACGCGTTAGATTGTATCCACTAAGGGATAGGTGGAGCATTTTCCTTTTGTCAGATTTCTAATCGTTCCGGCATTCCAATCATTCGGTGAAGTTTGCTACGGTGCCCGTACGACCGAACTGGAGAGTCGAGAGGGGGCGGGAAGATGTATTTGACGCAGGCTTTGAAACGGGTGATGCAACTCGAGGGCCGGAACGTTGCGACCGTGTGCGCCGACCGTGTGCACACCTGGAACGAATGCGGCGAGCGGATCGCGAAGCTAGCGGGTGCGCTGCGCGGTATGGGTATCACCGACGGGCAACGGGTTGCCGTGCTGGCGCTCAACAGCGACCGGTATTTCGAGTATTTCTATGCGGTCCCTTGGGCGGGCGGCGTCTTCGTCCCCATCAATATTCGCTTGGCCGCCCCCGAAGTCGCGTTCTGGCTGAACGATTCGGGGACGGAGATCCTCTTTGTCGACGACAATTTCCTACACATCCTGGAAGCTCTGGAAGGGCAGCTTGGGACTGTCCGCGAGATTGTCTATATGGGTGACGGGACCGTGCCTGACGGCATGCATGGTTTTGAGGACATTCTCGGTGCCACCGAGGCCGTTCCCGACGCGCTACGCGGCGGCGACGAACTGGCCGGCCTGTTCTATACCGGCGGCACGACCGGTCGATCGAAGGGCGTGATGCTGAGCCATACCAACCTGGTCTGCAACAGCTACAACGTCATCAGCGGCATGCATATGAAGCCCGGAGTCCGCTGGCTGCACGCCGCGCCGATGTTCCACATCGCCGACGGTTTGGCCGTATTCGGCGTTACCATGTCTACCGGCGTTCATGTCTTCATACCCGGTTTCACGCCTGAAGCGAGCCTGAATGCTATCCAGGAACACAAGGTCAGCAACAGCTTGTTCGTGCCGACGATGATGAACGCGTTGGTCAACCATCCGGACATCGACAACTACGATCTGTCTTCGTTGAAGGGCGTGGTCTATGGCGCCTCGCCGATGCCGGAAGCGGTGATCCGGCGTGCGATGGAGGTCATTCCCGACTGCGAGTTTACCCATGCCTACGGGCAGACGGAGTGCGCCCCGCTGTCGACGCATACGGGTCCCGAGTATCACGTCTTCGAAGGACCCAACGCCGGTAAGTACAAATCGGCGGGGCGCGCCGCGCTCGGCGTCGAAATTTTGATTTGCGACGATGACGGTAACGAAGTGCCGCGCGGCGAGGTCGGCGAAGTTTGCGTGCGCGGACCGAATACCATGATGGGCTATTGGAATCGCCCGGCCCTGACCGCCGAAGCGATCCGCGACGGCTGGATGCGTTCCGGGGACGGCGCATATATGGATGAAGACGGCTTCATCTACATCGTCGACCGCATGAAGGACATGATCATTTCGGGAGGCGAAAACATCTACTCGGCGGAAGTGGAAGATGTCCTGCACCAGATACCGGCCGTGGCGGAGGCCGCGGTGATCGGTCTCCCGGATGAAGTTTGGGGCGAGCGGGTGCATGCCATCGTTCGCTTGCGCGAAGGGGAAAGTATCGAAGAGGCGGCGATCATCGCGCACTGCCAAGAACAGATCGCCAGTTTCAAGTGCCCCAAAAGCGTCAGCTTCCGCGACGAGCCGATGCCGCTATCCGGCGCCGGAAAAATCCTAAAGACCGAACTTCGTAAACCCTATTGGGAGGGCAAGGAGAAGCAAGTCAACTAGTAACGGCTTACGCGATCGCGATGACGGCGTCGATCTCGACGGGGACGCCGAGCGGCAGGCCGCCCGCGCCGACGGCTGATCTCGCATGCAGACCTTTGTCGCCAAGCACTTCGACCAGAAGGTCGGATGCGCCGTTGATTACCTTCGGCTGATCGGTGAAGCCCGGCGCGCCATTGACGAATCCACCCAGTTTTATGACCCGCGCGATCCGGTCGAGATCGCCCAGCGCCGCCTTGGTCTGGGCTAGGATGTTGAGGGCGCAGACACGCGCCGCATCGACGGCTTCGTCGATGGAAATATCTTGCCCGACGACGCCGGTATACTTGACAGCGCCGTTCCAGAACGGGACCTGGCCCGCCACCCAAAGTTGCTTCCCGTCGATGACATAGGGCACATAGTTCGCCACCGGCGCCGCGGCTTCCGGCAACTCGATCCCCAACTCCTGCAACCGTGCCTCAATCTCTCCGGCCATAAGCCCGTCTCCCGTTTGTTATCTCGTTTGGGAAGTTAGTTTACCCGGGCCCGTGCGGGCAATCCATTGCGCCGACAGATGTCAGTTTGCGACAGCCCGTTCGACGATGCAGCGCTGCAACGCGATATAGGCCTGACGCGTATGTTCGCCGAAGAGTGGGTCGCAGGCCTCTTCATACGCGTTTTCGATTTCCCGCCAATCCTCTTCGGTTAGGGCGCGGCGGGCACAAGGAAACACCTCCGTTTCTTCGATGCCGATGTGATAGCGGTAGTGCCGAACGAACCGGTTGGCCGCGTCGTGGAGCCTCTCCGTCACAGTTCCCGAAATAGCGTCCGCAACGGCAGCGGAAACCTCGCCCGTCAACGCGTACAGCGTCTCGTGATCTTCAGTCAGGTTAAGCACTCGCTCGGCGATTTCGGGGTCGCGCCGGATCAGTTTCGCATAGATCAAATCTTCTTTCGGGTGGTGGTAGTGGCCCGGAAAATCGACGCAGTATTCGAGCGCCAGCGAGATCAGCTCGAAATCGGCTGCCGCATCCTGGCTTCGAAGTTTTTCGATTTCAGCCTCGATCAAAACGAGCAGCTGGACCAAATTGGCGTGGTCTTCATGAAGTGTCTGAAGAATTTTCGATTGCACGGGAACCTTCCTTCGGTAGCGAGGCCGGTCAGAATTCACCCGTTCTTGTACTTGTCATTTCTTGCGCCGGACTGATCGAAATCAATTGGCGGGTTAAGCCTAAAATTCGCCGATCCCTGGGGAAAAAAATGGGGGCGGCGTTCCGCCGACCCCCAAGGTCACAGGGAGCTCTGTAAATCTCGTATCATCGCGTCACGAGCATCCGCTCGTTGCGCCGCAAGTGACGCACTTCATGCATGTTCCGTTCCGAACCAGGGTAAAGTTCCCGCACTCTTCGCAGGCGTCGCCTTCATAGCCTCTCACGCGGGCTTCGCGGACGCGTTCGAGCGATGCATCGACTTCCGTGACGACTGCTTCGCTGACGGCAAACGCGGCCACGGCGTTTTCGCTTACGCCGGATTGAGCACCGCCAGCCGTTTCCGCCGCCGCGGCACCGTTCGAATCGATGCCGCCGGTGATGACGAAGAGGTTCGAGGAGCGAACGAACCCGGTACTCGCGACACGTTGAATGGCGGCGATCGTCCTTGCCGGATCGTTGGGCAGTTCACCCTCTTTTTCGCCTTGGCCGATACTGTCCGGTAAGATATCGCTCGGTTGCGCATGGGACAGGTCGTTCCGGCCGAGATAGCTGACGGCGACTTCGCGGAAAATATAATCGAGTACGGAAGTCGCCATCTTGATGACTTCGTTACCTTCAACCAATCCGGATGGTTCGAACCGGGTGAAGGTGAACGCTTCGACATATTCTTCGAGCGGCACGCCATATTGAAGCCCGATGGAAATGGCGATTGCGAAATTGTTCATCAAGGAGCGAAAAGCCGCGCCTTCCTTGTGCATATCGATGAAAATTTCGCCGAGCCTGCCGCTTTCGTATTCGCCGGTACGCAGATAGACTTTGTGACCGCCGACGATAGCCTTTTGCGTGTAGCCCTTGCGGCGGTTCGGCAGGCGGCGGCGCTCGCTGATGGCCCGTTCGACGATGCGCTCGATGATGCGTTCGGCAACGATCGGCGCCGCTGCGGCGCGCGGTATGTCGGCGGTTCCTTCGGCGAGCGTCTCTTCGTCGTCGAGAAGCGCCGCTTGCAACGGCTGGCTGAGCTTCGAGCCGTCGCGATACAGAGCGTTCGCTTTCAGGCACAGGCGCCACGACATCTCGTAGGCGTCCTTGCAGTCCTCGACCGTCGCGTCGTTCGGCATATTGATGGTTTTCGAGATGGCGCCGGTGATGAAAGGTTGCGCCGCCGCCATCATCCGGATGTGGCTTTCCGCCGACAGGTAGCGTTTGCCGATACGGCCGCAGGGGTTGGCGCAATCGAACACCGGCAGATGCTCTTCCTTAAGGTGAGGGGCGCTTTCCAAGGTCATCGCGCCGCAGCAGTACGTGTTTGCCGCCTCGATTTCCGGTTGGCTAAACCCAAGCGCCTCCAGCATGTCGAAGCTGAGGTCGTCGAGCTGGTCCACGCTGAAACCTAGAGTCTCCGTGCAGAACGCTTCGCCTAGAGTCCATTTGTTGAACGCGAATTTGATATCGAACGCGCCGGCGAGGGCGCCTTCGATCGACTCGATGGTCTCGGCGGTGAAACCCTTCTCGGTTAGGCTTTCGTGATTGATGCCGGGAGCGTCGGCCAGGGAGCCGAATCCCACGGCATAGGATACGATGGCTTCGATTTCGCGTTCGTCATAACCAAGCGTCCGTAGCGCGTCGGGGACGGTCCGGTTGATAATCTTGAAATAGCCGCCGCCAGCGAGTTTCTTGAATTTGACGAGAGCAAAATCCGGCTCGATACCGGTCGTATCGCAATCCATGACCAGGCCGATCGTCCCGGTCGGCGCGATGACGGTCGTCTGCGCATTGCGATAGCCGTGCTTCTCGCCGAGGGCCAAGGCAAGGTCCCAGGCGCGGCAGGCCGCGTCGCTGAGGTCCGTATCGGGGCATACGGCGCGATTGAGCGGCGTGGGCATGACGCTCAAGCTTTCGTAGCCGGAACTTTTGCCATGCGCGGCGCGGCGATGGTTGCGGATGACACGGAGCATCGGCTCCGCATTTCGCTCGTAATCTGGGAAAGCGCCCAGTTCTTCCGCCATTTCGGCCGAAGTCGCATACGCGATACCAGTCATCAGCGCGGTAATAGCACCACAAAGCGCACGGCCCGTATCGCTGTCATAAGACAGGCCGGCTCCCATCAAGAGACCGCCGATGTTGGCGTAGCCGAGACCCAATGTGCGGTAGTCGTAGGAACGCTGCGCAATTTCCCTGGACGGGAACTGCGCCATCAGCACGGCGACTTCCAAAGTAATCGTCCACAGGCGAACGGCATGCTCGAACATCGCGATGTCGAGCCGATTTTCGTCATCCTGAAACGCCATCAGGTTGAGCGACGCCAGGTTACAGGCCGTGTCGTCGAGGAACATGTACTCCGAGCACGGATTCGAGGCATTGATGCGCCCGGAATTAGGGCAGGTATGCCATTCGTTGATCGTCGTATCGAACTGCAGGCCCGGATCGGCAGACGACCAGGCCGCGTAGGAGACCTGATCCCAAAGATCTCTCGCACGGACCGTGCTCGCGACGGCGCCGTCCCTGCGGTTGATCAGATCCCAATCCTTGTCGTCGCGAACGGCGGCGAGGAAGTCGTTCGTGACGCGCACCGTGTTGTTCGAATTTTGTCCGGAGACCGTCAGATAGGCTTCCGAGTCCCAGTCCGTGTCATAGGTTTCGAACTCGATCGTTGTGAAACCCTGCCGTGCGAACTGGATGACGCGCTGAATATAGTTTTCCGAGACGTCGTGCTTACGCGCGGCGATGATGGCCTTTTTGAGGGCCGCGTTCGACTTTGGGTCGAAACGGTCATCGTCGTCGGCGTCGCCCTCTTGGCAGGCGTCCATCACGGCGCCCAAACAGCGATTGTTGATCCGTGAGCCGGTCACCAGCGCGGCGACCTTTTGCTCTTCGATCATTTTCCAGCTGATGTAGTTTTCGACGTCGGGGTGGTCGATATCGATGATTACCATCTTCGCCGCGCGGCGTGTCGTACCGCCGGACTTGATCGCGCCCGCCGCACGGTCGCCGATCCTCAAGAAGCTCATCAGACCGGAAGATTTTCCGCCGCCGGAAAGCGGCTCGCCTTCGCCGCGTATGTTGGAGAAATTGCTGCCGGTACCGGAGCCGTATTTGAACAACCGGGCTTCCCGGACCCACAGATCCATGATCCCGCCTTCGTTGACGAGGTCGTCATCGACCGATTGGATGAAGCAGGCATGCGGTTGGGGGTGTTCGTAGGCCGACTTCGCGCGTGTCAGAACGCCGCTTTCGAAATCGACAAAGTGGTGGCCTTGCGCCGGCCCGTCGATCCCGTAGGCCCAGTGCAATCCGGTGTTGAACCATTGCGGTGAGTTCGGCGCAGCGACTTGGCTTGCCAACATGTGGCGCATTTCATCGTAGTAGGCTAGCGCGTCCGATTCGGCGTCGAAATAACCGCCTTTCCAGCCCCAATAGGTCCAGGTTCCGGCAATCCGGTCGAAGATCTGCTTGCCACTCATCTCGCCGCCGAAGCGATCGTCTTCCGGCATGCCGTTCAGCGCTGCATCGTCGGGCACGCTGCGCCACAACCAGGATGGAACGTCATTTTCTTCGATTTTCTTCCGGCAAGCCGGGACGCCGGCCTTGCGAAAATATTTCTGCGCCAGCACGTCGCACGCGACTTGGCTCCAACTCGCGGGTACGTCGATATCTTCCAGACGAAAGACGACGGAACCGTCCGGATTGCGGATTTCGCTGGTGGTCTTCCGGAACTCGATCCCGGTGTACGCGGGCTGTCCTTCGGTAGTGAATCGGCGTTCGATGCGCATTTATGCTTTTCCCCGGCCTGGTACTTTATCGATGCGTTAATCTGGGCCGGTCGTCGCAAATCATTCTGCTTCCCGTCGACCTCCCTCACCTTGTCCCATCGTCAAATGCCGTTTCAATTGTGGAGTTTTCCCCGATTCGCAACACCACATATATGGAACAATCTCTATTTCGCCACAATCTGTTGAGTATTGCAATACATATTGTGGTTATTTGTACTTATAGGCGTAGATATTGTAATTTTCTTAGTGTCCGTCCGGGGACTTTATGAGTCGGATGAATCGGTTATCCGGCGCCCCCTCTTGAAGAGCTGAATCAGCTGTGATTCTCTGGGGTGGTGAATTTACTCTTGAGGTGCCCCATGTGGACTGCCGACAACCGC
>JAKZTB010000147.1:0-18000 GCA_047517345.1 Alphaproteobacteria bacterium | reverse complement strand
CCTCGACGACACCGAGGCCATCATCGACGCCTGTTGCCAAGCATGGATCGACCTCATCGCAGAACCGGATCGTATGCGAACCCTCTGCGCCTATCCATGGATCATGAAGGTGATTTCATAGGCTCACTGGTATTACACCACGCGCCGGGACACGATCCGAATCCGAAAGCGGGCCGATCGATTTCAAATGTTATCAGCGCGAAGAAACCGCCGATCGGATCGTTGTCGACGTACGGTTCGATTTCGAGGGCGTAGGGGTTTGGTATATTTGCCGGCGACAAAGAGATACCTTCAACGTCCGCCACATACTTGCGCACATCGAAGACGGAAAATTTCAAAGCGGGAAGCCGCCTACCCACAGCTAACAGAGGCTCCAACAACTCCTACACCACGTCCTGGGACACGACCCGGATTCGCGCGGATCGTATAGCGCAAAGACATAGACATCCGCTTGCGCAACCAAACGTCGAATCTCGGTGGCTATCAATTCTTCCATCGCGAATTTTATTGCGGAAGTCTGTTCGAGGAGTTTTTTGTATTCAGTAATTTTTTCATAATAACAAAAAAATTCTTAAATAATAAAATAATTAAAATTAAAAATAATAATAGAAAAAATTTAGTAACATAAAAAATACGTAATTATATTTTAACCATTAAGTGTTTAACTATTTTTATGCGTAATTAATTACTGACTAATTTATTATTACACCCTTTTATGTGAATTTTGGTCGAAACTATCTTCAATGCTAAAATGAAACCTTGAACGGATGCGAAAGGGGTCCCTATGGGTAGGACGAAATGTGCCTTATTTGCGCTGCTCTGGAGTGCTACGGCGCTCGCGGGCGAGGCCGACGTCATCGCGGTGGACGCAACAAAGGAAGGGAAAGACCGCTATTCATTCGGCGTCACGGTGCGCCATGCCGATGAGGGCTGGAAGCACTACGCCGATGCCTGGGAGGTGGTGGCGCCGGACGGTACGGTGTTGGGTACGCGGACATTGTATCATCCGCACGTCAACGAACAGCCCTTCACGCGGTCATTATCGGGCGTCCAGGTCCCTGCAGGCACTAGGGAAGTGATCGTACGCGCCCATGACAAAGTGCACGGCGTCGGCGGCAAGGAATTTACGCTAAAACTACCCTAACTTCTGCAATGCAAGGTCTCGTCAGGGAAAAACCAGACGAGCGGACACAAGAAAACCCCCGCCGGCGGTGCCGACGGGGGCTTCATTCAAATGCCGATTTAGACCGAGTAATACAAATCGAACTCAACTGGATGCGGCGTCATATCGAGGCGCTGAACCTCTTCCCGCTTGAGCACGATATAGGCGTCGATCTGGTCGTCGCTCATGACGTCGCCGCGTTTGAGGAACTCGCGGTCGGCATCAAGCGCGTCGAGCGCCTCGCCGAGCGAACTGGCGACGGTCGGGACATCCGCCAGTTCTTCGGGCGGCAGGTCGTAAAGGTCCTTGTCCATCGGATCGCCCGGGTTGATCTTGTTCTCGATTCCGTCCAGCCCGGCCATCAGCATCGCGGTGAAGGCGTAGTACGGGTTCGAGGCTGCATCCGGGAAACGAACTTCCACGCGCTTGCCGTTCGGGCTCGCGACATGGGGAATACGGCAGCCGGCCGAGCGGTTGCGCGCCGAATAGGCGAGCAGGACCGGCGCCTCGAAGCCCGGCACCAGCCGCTTGTAGCTGTTCGTCGTCGAATTGGTGAACGCGTTCATCGCGCGCGCATGCTTCATGATGCCGCCGATATAATGCAGGCAACTCTCCGACAGGTCCGCATAGAGCGAGCCCGCGAAGGTGTTCGTGCCTTCCTTCCAAATCGACTGGTGGACGTGCATGCCGGAACCGTTGTCGTCGAGGACCGGCTTGGGCATGAAGGTCGCCGTCTTGCCGTAGCTGTGCGAGACCATGTGCGTGACGTACTTGTAAATCTGCATGTTGTCGGCGCAACGAAGCAGCGTATCGAACTTAATACCCAATTCGTGCTGCGAGGGCGCGACCTCGTGATGGTGCTTCTCCATGATGAGGCCCATCTGACCCATTGTGGTCACGATTTCTGCCCGTAAATCGTTGGCCGAGTCGACTGGTGGGACCGGAAAATAGCCGCCTTTGGCCACCGGGCGATGCCCTGTATTGCCCTCGTCGAAATGCCGGCCGGAATTGTACGGGCCTTCTTCCGAATCGATTTCATAGAAGGTGCTGTTCATCGAGACGTTGAACCGGACATCGTCGAAAATGAAAAATTCCGCTTCCGGACCGAAAAATGCGGTATCGCCGATGCCGCTGGCCTTGAGATAGGCTTCGGCGCGCTTTGCGGTGGACCGGGGATCGCGATTGTAGGGTTGTCCGGACAGCGGTTCGTAAATGTCGCAATAAATGATCAGCATCGGTTGCGCCGCGAAGGGATCCATTACGGCGGTCGACAGGTCCGGCATGAGCGTCATGTCAGATTCGTTGATCGAACGCCAACCCGCGATCGAAGATCCGTCGAACATGATGCCGTCGGTGAAAGCGTCCTCGTCCATCATTTCCGCGCACATCGACAAGTGTTGCCATTTGCCCCGTGGGTCGGTGAAACGAAGGTCGACGTAGTTCACGTCGTTCTCTTTGATCATACTGAGGATGGTTGCTATGTCGGACATTGTCGTTCTTCCTGTCGTTTTTTTGGTTTCTGGATATAGATCTCTCGCGTCCGTCGGTCGCGTCTGAATTGGATGCGGTCTATAGCTCCGGTTAGACCGCGTCCGCGCCCCGTTCTCCGGTGCGAATCCGGATGGCTTCCTGAATTTCGGAAACGAATATTTTCCCGTCGCCGATACGGCCGGTTTTCGCGGCGGTCTGAATAGCCTCGACCGCGCGTTCGGCAAGCGTATCGTCGACGACGACTTCGAGTTTTACTTTAGGCAGAAAATCGACCACGTATTCCGCGCCGCGATAGAGTTCCGTATGGCCTTTTTGCCGGCCGAAACCCTTCGCTTCCGTAACCGTAATACCTTGAATGCCGACTTCCTGAAGGCTTTCCTTCACTTCATCGAGCTTGAACGGCTTGATTATCGCCTCGATCTTCTTCATTTCCGCGCCGGCTCCCGAACCTTTTACATTCCTTTAACCTGCGCACTGCCAGCGAGATGGCCGCGCACGCCTGAGCATTCTTAAAGCACAGTTTGTGCCATGGGGTCACCTAATTAAAATTGGCTGAATTCTGCCGGTTTTGGTAGGTCGTAGCCCGGACGCGTCATGGGTATGAGCCTGTTGTATTGGCAACTGACTATTTTTTAGGCAACGGGCTGATGCAAATTACGGCGATCTAGCGCGCCTGTAACCAAACTCGAATGCGGTGCAGCGCCTCGCGAATATTTTCGACGCTGTTGGCATAGGAAAATCGCAAAAACCCTTCGCCGTAATCGCCGAAGCTGGTCCCCGCGACGGTGGCAACGCCGACCTCCTCCAGCAATCCGTCTTGCGCCTGACGTGCCGTCATGCCGGTATCGCCGATATTGGGGAATGCGTAAAACGCGCCGCCGGGATTTAGGCAACGGAATCCTGGAATCGAATTCAATTCCTCGACGATGATCTTGCGGCGTTCGTCGAACGCCTCGGTCATGGTCTGGATGGCGTCTTGCGGTCCGGTCAGCGCCGCCATTCCGGCATACTGTGTCGGCGCGTTGACGCAGGAATGGCAATTGATCGCCAGCCGCGTCGCAGGTTCCGCCAATGCCTTCGGCCAAATCGCATAGCCGAGGCGCCAACCTGTCATGGCATAAGTTTTCGACCAGCCGTCGAGCAGGATAACGCGGTCGCGGATGGACTCGTAGGTCATCAAGCTCACATGCCGGCGGCCGTCATAGAGCATCTGGCTGTATATCTCGTCGGACAGGATGACGACGTGCGGATGTTCCTGCAGCCCCTCGACGAGCTTGTCCAGTTCCTCGGTGCGCAGTACGCCTCCGGTCGGATTGGCCGGGCTATTGAGGATTATCAGCCGTGTCGCGGGTGTGATGAGGCTGAGAACCTCTTCGGACTTGAACGAGAACTCGTTCTCCTCGCGCAAGGGCATGGGAACGGCCTTGGCGCCGGAGAAATCGATGACGGAGCGATAGATCGGAAATCCAGGGTCGGGGTAAATGATTTCGGCCCCCGGTTCGCCGAACATCAGGATTGCGAAAAACATCGTCACCTTGCCACCGGGCTGCACCACGACATTGTCCGGGTCGACGATGACGCCGTTCCGTTTCTCGAAATCCGCCGCCACCGCTTCGCGAAGCGGCAGGATACCGTTTGCCGGCGTGTACCCGTGATGTCCGTCCCGCATCGCTTTGATCGCTGCTTCGACCACATGATCGGGTGTCTTGAAGTCCGGTTGGCCGATGCCGAGATTGATCACATCCATACCGTCCGCTTCCAGCTTTGCAGCGCGCGCCAAGACCTCGAATGCGGACTCGGTACCGAGCCGGCTCATATGTTCGGCCATCGTGATCATCTTTTGGTTCCCCGTAGGCTTCGGAAGGCACGTTCGGATATTCGCGCCGCGCCTCTGTGTTTGTCCAGTATAGGAAACGGGTTCGCTTGACGCGCGTTCTACCGCGGACTAAATCAAGGCCCCGCTATGGTGGCTGTAGCTCAGTTGGTTAGAGCACTAGATTGTGGATCTAGGGGTCGGGGGTTCAATTCCCCTCAGCCACCCCAGATATGCGAAAGGGCCGGCGAAAAAACGCCGGCCCTTTTACTTGATCGAACTAACGTCGCGTCAAGCCGCTACTTACATTTCATCGACATGACCTTTTTACCCGAAGCGTCATAAGCGTCGAATGACTTTTTGCCGGTCTTGGCCAGATTCATCCACGTGCCTCGGACCTTCTTGCCTTTGCCGACTTTGACCCAGAAGCCCGGGCCGAGGATTTTCCAGGCACCCTGCTTGGTCGCGCTGCCGATGTTGCGGTCGAGGTCACCCGACATCGCTGTTTGGTTCTTGTAATAGAAATCTTCGGCTTTCGTGCCGTTCGCGAGAACAACATTGCACTGCTTGCTGCCCTTGGCGAAGGCCTTCGCCAATTCTTTCGCACTCATCGTCTTTGGCTTGGCCATTTTGGCTTCTTCCTTCGACGCGCAGGCGCCGAGAGCGAACATTGCGGCGACCGCGGTTACTATAACTAGAGCATTTTTCATCGTGTCCCTCCTGAAATCTCCCCCGAACATCGGAGCAGGTTATTCTGCAATTTTTATATCCGGACCGCCACTATAACGGAACCAGCGACGTTGAAGCGCAAATAGTAACAGTTGGCTTCGAATAAGTCGTTGTTAGAATCACGGAAATAGACGCAGATTTCAACCCTTATGAACCGCGCATAGTCTAACCAGCACGCGGTTACATTGCTTTAGCAAGAACATTCGCGATCCTATTGCGGCAATCGAAGTAAATGGTACGCGCTACGGTCGGCGTTGGAGTCGGTAGTGTTTTGGCGTTTACCCGCTCCCGTCAGGCGGGAACCGAAACGCTTTGCAATATGCCGTCTTCGGGCTCTAGCGTCATCGGTTGCCAATTCTGCGAGCGGACATAATCGGGGCGCGGGTTTTCGATATCGGCAGGATGGTTCGCGACCCTGTTGAAACTGAAATACATCTGACAGCGATCTTGTGCCGACAGGTTGTGGCCGGACGCATGAAAATTATTGCAGTGGAAGATAGCCGCCGTCCCCGGCAGACCGGTTACCGGCACCGGGTCGGGATAACGGGCGATCATGTCGCGCATATTATTCGGTCCGACCGCCCAAAGACTGTAGGCGGTCGACTCGTCCCAATAGGGTTTTTGGCGTCCTTCGCGGTGGCTTCCCGGCAGTAGATAGAGGCACCCGTTGAATTCAGTCGCTTCGTCGAGCATGACGACCATGGTCGTCAGATGCGGTTCGGCGATCCCGTCGAGATGCCAAGACCCGAAATCCTGATGCCAGGGCCAGGCGGATCCTTGGATCGCCGCCTTCACGTTGACTTTGCAGTGATGCAGGTACAACGCGTCGTCATTGAGCAATTGCTGGGCAACCCCGAGAGCCCGCGGCGATCGTGCCGCGGCGCGGACGGCGGCCGAGGCGGTCTCGCCATTATCCTCATGCATGCGGAAGATCGTCTTGGCAGGACCGCCTTCCTCCTCGCGCACGATGCATTTCGACTCGATTTTCGAGACGCGCTCGACTTCACCGCGAAGGCCCGCAACTTCTTCCGGCGAAAACAGCTCCGGAAATATCAGGAACCCGTCTTCCTCGTAACGGGCGCGCTGTTCGGCGGTCAGTTCCATGCCGGAGCCTCCGGGAGATTATTTGAACACAGGCGCTAATGCTACCGGACTCGGCGTTTTCATTCCAGTGCGAGGTCGCGTTCGGTTGGGGAGTCTGGGATTCCGTTGACAATCACGTTGTTTGTCGGCGGGTTGCATACAGATGCTTAGGACATCGGGCGAGGAAGGCAAAACGCGACGGTAAGGGCGAAATTGATGGAAATTTAATCAATTACGTAAATTGTATAGGCCGCTTCTTGTCCGGGTATGCGTTGGTATCGAGAAGCAAATCGTTCGAATTTGGGTATCGCCGTAGATAGTCTAATTGGCGTGCTGCTGGGAGAAAATGAATGTCCGCTCGACCACAAAAAAAGTTCAGGATTGAAATACAGCAGGAAGAGTATATGGCGCAACTCAATGGCAACCCGCCGCTAATTACCGACAATTCAAGCGTAGGAACCCAAGAGGTCTTGAATGCGATCGCGGCGTTGCGAGAGGATTTGTTAAGCGATGACGGATTAAGCGCCGGTCTCGGTGCGGATACCGAGCGGATCGTTCAGGAGAAAATTCTCGTCGAGAACGAGCTGAAAATGCTTTCCAAAGCGCTCGACGATACGAAGAAGGAGATTGCCGGCCTGCGCTATTCCTCGGTTTACGGCGATCGAATATCGACGATGAACAATCAGCTCGACGAAGTTGTCAAAGCCTCGGAAGACGCGACGAACAACATCCTTGCGTCGGCCGAGGAGATCGATTCTGAAGTACAAAAATTGCAAATTAATGTGGTCGACGATGACCAGTTCGTCGCACTGGAAAATGTCAGCGCAGAGGTTATAAAAATCTATGAGTCGTGTAACTTCCAAGATCTGACAGGACAGCGCGTTACCAAAGTTATCGAAACGTTGAAACATGTCGAGGCGCGGGTCGACGCAATGATTAAATGCCTGGGCGGAGACGAAATAGCTTTCGCGGAATTGATCGAACAAGAGGAAACCAAGGATCGAGGACGTTACCTTGGAAGGGCCGCAATCCGCCGGTGAAGGCATTTCCCAGGACGACATCGACTCGATGTTCGACTGATCGAAACGATCATTTTGACGATATCAAGTGCCGGGCTTGACTGGATATTCCACCTGGCGAAACCGCTAATTCTCCACTGCACCAAATTACGTTACGCCCCGACGCTGCCGGTACTGTAGAAAGGGAGCCGTGGTAAACGAGGAGCCGCGCGTCGGCACATTGGTATGACCTATCGGATCGGTGTCGATATCGGCGGCACTTTTACGGATTTCTGCGCATTCGACGAAGCAAGCAAGACGGTGCACACGCTGAAGGTTCTTTCGACGCCGGACAAACCCGGCGAGGAAGTCGTCCAGGGGCTTATGGCGCTGCAGGACCGCTATGGCATTGCCGCCTCGGATATCTCGTACTTCACACATGGTACGACCGTTGGCGTGAATACGGTGATACAGCGCAAGGGCGTCAATCTTTGCCTATTCACGACGAAGAATTTCGAGGACGTCCTCGAAGTCGCCCGGCTAAAGATGCCGGATCCCTACGACCTGTTCTCGCGGCGTCCGGCGCCGCTGGTGACCAAGGAGAAGGTTTTTCAAATCGGCGGACGCATTCTCGCTGACGGAAGCGAGGACGAGCCGGTTGACGAGGCGAGCGTACGCGCGGCGGTCGCCGGTGCGCGCGGCGTCGGCGGCGAAGCCATCGTGATCGCCTTGTTGCACGCCTACCGCAATGCCGCGCACGAACAACAGGTCCGCGATATAGTTCGGGCGCAAGCGCCCGATATCGCGGTGATCTGCGCCAGCGAGGTGTGGCCCGTCATCCGGGAGTACGAACGCACGGTGACCGCAGTCGTCGCCGGCTACGTGCAGCCCCGCGTTGCGGACTATCTGAGCGCGCTGGAGCGGTCGCTCGCGGGTGCCGGCGTTCCGGCCGCGCCGATGGTTACCAAATCGAATGGCGGGGTGATGAGCGCCGCGCTGGGCAAGACGCAATGCGCGCAAATGCTGTTGTCCGGTACCGCCGCCGGTGTCATCGGCGCGAGCTACGTTGCGCGAATGACGGGGGCCGCGAATACGATGAGCATCGATGTCGGCGGCACCAGCGCCGATGTCGCGTTCATCCGCGACGGCGCGCCGCAATACGGTATTGGTGAGATGATCGGGGAATTTCCGATCTACATTCCCACGGTTTCGGTAACCTCGATCGGCGAAGGCGGCGGCTCGATCGCTTGGGTCGATGCGCAGGGCGTGTTGAAGGTCGGACCCGAGAGCGCCGGGTCCGATCCAGGGCCGGCCTGCTACGGCAAGGGCGGCATGAGGGCGACGATTACGGACGCATTTTGCGTCTGCGGTTTCCTCGGTCAGGCCGATCTGGGCTATAGCGCGGTTCAAATCGATGTGGAGCGGGCGCGGCAGGCGATCGGTGAGATCGCGGGTCAACTGGGACTAGGACCACAGGAAACAGCCGAGTCCATCATCAAAGTGGCGGTATCCGGCATGTATCTGGAGGTCAGCAAGCTGGTTTCGCGCTACGGCATCGACCCGCGCGAGTTCACGCTGCAGGCGTTCGGCGGCGCCGGCCCGATGCTCGCCTGTTTCGTGGCGCGCGAACTCGGCATGCAGCGTGTCGTGGTCCCGACGGCGCCGGGCGTGCTGAGCGCGTTCGGCGGGCTGATCGCCGATATCAAGAACGATTTCATCAGCACGGTCTATTGCGACCTCGATACGGCAACCGATGTGCTGCGAGACGGGTACGCAGCGTTGCGTCGCGACGCCACGACTTGGTTGCACAACGAGCAGGATTTCGAAGGCGATGCGACATTGCTCTACACCGCCGACATGCGCTACCGCGGTCAATCCTTCGAGATCGAAACGGTGTTGCAGGAGGATTGGATAGAAGGCGGCGATCTGCAGTCGATCGCGGATGCGTTTCACGCCGAACACGCGCGCGTTTACGATCACGCAGACGAAGCCGCCGCGGTACAAGTCATCAATCTGCGTCTGGTAATCGTTGGCGCGGCGCCGAAGCCGGATTTGAAGGAACTTCCGAAAGGGTCGGCAGCTCCGGAACCGATTGGTGCGATCGACGTATTCTACGACGATGAGATCCACGAAGCAGCGTTATACGACCGGTCCGCACTGCTGGCGGGCCAGCGGATTGCGGGACCGGCGGTTGTCCAGCAGGACGATTGCACGACTTGCATCCTCGGCGGCTTCGAGGCCGAGATAGACGCGTTCGGCAACATCTTATTGAACGGATAGAGGCGATGGCGATCGACAAGGTTACCCTCGAAATCCTGGCCAACCACTGCGCCGCGGCGGCCGAGAGCATGGCCTTCACGCTGTACCGCACGGCGCATTCGACCTTCGTCAAGGAAACCGAGGATTTCACCACCGGCCTGACGACGCCGGACGGGCAGACCTTTGCGACGCCGACCGATCTCGGCGCGACGTGGTTCGTCGGCCTTAATTACGGCAACGTCATCGAGTTCTTCGACGACTACCAGGACGGCGATATCTGTATGACGAACGACCCCTACAGCGGGTTCGTTTGCACCCATCCGCCGGACATGCATCTGTGGAAACCGATTTTCCACGAGGGCGAGATCGTCTGCTTTGCGGTCGGCCATGTGCACAACACCGATGTCGGCGGTGCGGTTCCGGCGAGCCTGTCGCGGACGCTGACCGAAGTGCACCAGGAAGGTATCCGCATTCCGCCAACCAAACTTTACAGCGCCTGTGAACTCAATCAGCCGATCCTCGACGTGATCCGCACGAACGTGCGCGTGCCGGATCAGAACTGGGGTGACCTCAAAGCGCAAATCGCCGCGATGAATACGGGGGAACGCAAGGTTAAGGATATGATCGAGCGTTTCGGGATCGAGACATTCCGGCAGGGCATTTTCGATCTGCTGGACTACGCGGAAGCGCAGACGCGCGCGCTTGTCCGCGATCTGCCCGACGGCATTTATCGGTTTGCCGACTATCTGGACGAGGATTCCGCGGGGGGAAATCCGTGCCGGATCGCCCTCAAACTGACCATCGACGGCGATAGCATCGAATTCGACTTCACCGGCAGCGATCCGCAGCTCGAATCCTCCATCAATATGCCGACAGGGGGCGATCCTCGGCACATCCTCATGATGGTCGGACTGGACTATGTCCTCTATTCCCTCGATCCCTCGATTTTATTGAACTCCGGCATGACGCGTGTCTGCCATTGCATTCTGCCAAAGGGCACGATCGTCAATCCGGAGTTTCCGGCGGCGGTCGGCATGCGCTCGCTGACCGAGGCCCGTTTAATGGATGTCATCTTTGGCGCGTTCGCGCAGGTGGCGCCGGACCGGATGCCGGCATGCCCGGCCAGCGGCGGGCCGATCATGAATGTGAATTCCGTCGATCACCGGACGGGGCGCCGCGTGGTGGCGTCGATCGATCCGATTTCCGGCGGTGCCGGCGGCAATCCGCATGAGGATGGCGCGGACGGCTCCGGCGCCAACTCGTCTTTTCTTAAGAACACGCCGGTGGAGATCAACGAGGCGGAAGTCCCGATCCGCATCTCGCGCTACGGTCTGACCAAGGATTCGGCGGGCGCGGGACGCTATCGCGGCGGGCTGGCGACCGAACTCGAATTCCGCGTCTATGCGCCGAACACGAAAATCACGGCGCGCAACCGCGACCGCACCCGTTTCCGGGCCTGGGGCATCATGGGCGGGCGTGCTGGCGGGCCGTCGACCTTCCTGCTGAATCCGGGCAGCAATCTCGAAGTCAATCTCGGCAATACGGACATCTTGACCGTGGCGCCTGGCGACGTGATCAGGGTCGGTTGCGGCGGCGGTGCGGGTTGGGGCCATGCCTGGGAGCGCCCGGCCGAGGATGTGCTGATGGACGTCAAGCGCGGTTTCGTGTCGCCGGAAGGCGCGGAGCGGGATTACGGCGTGGTGCTGCAAAATGGTGGGATCGACGTGGCAGCGACCGACCAGCGCCGTGAAGAAATGCAGGCGGATGCCAAAGACGGTTTCTTCGATTTCGGACGGGAGCGGGAAGAATACGAAACGGTCTGGACCGAAGCTAACTACGATGCGCTGACCATAGGCCTAGCCGCCCTGCCGACGCATTGGCGCTTCTTCATCAAGGGCCGCGTCTTCGAGGCGGTCGCTGCGTTGGATGACGATCAGCGTACCGGCGACGGGAGCGAGGTGGAGAGGATTTTGCGCGATATCGTTGCCGAATACCCGCAATTGAGCCCGGCGCCGCACCAATAGGGCCGGCATGGATATCGGCTTCGAAGGAAAAACCGTTCTCGTTACCGGCGCCGTTCGCGGTATCGGGCAGACCCTTGCGCGGTCCTTAACCGAGCGCGAGGAGGCGTGCCATCGCGCCCGATTACGCCGATTGGGCAACGGGCGAACCTTGGCCGTGTCAGGGTCACCGTGACCGGTAATCTGACATCAGCGCTGTGATCCGGATACCGTACCAGGGGAATATTTCGGTTGGGCCGCCTTCGGAAATCGAGCGGTTCTGGTTGCCCCTGTAAGGCGAATCCGTTAAGCTTCGACTGCATGACGATTACCGGTCGGCAAATTCACTGAGAAAGAAGAATGGCAGCAGACTTCCAGGCCGTTGCACAGGGGTTGTTCGAAGAACACCAAAAGCGCCAACCGTTTCAACCTTTGAAGCGTAGCGGTACGCTCGAAGACGCTTACAGCATACAGAATTTGATGCAGGAACTATTTGTTGCCGACGGGTGCGGCGATATCGTCGGCTACAAGATCGCATTGACGTCGCCGGCGATGCAGGCATTTGTCGGATTGGACCATCCGCTGGCCGGGGCGATCTTTGCGAGCCGGGTTCACGATTCGCCGATGAGCCTTAATTTGCACGACTTCCAGCATTTGGGAGTCGAATGCGAGATTGCGATTCGCCTCGAGACCGATATAGCGGATCGGCAGCAAGGTCATACCGCCGATAGCGTCGCTCCCGCGATTGGTGCGGTGATGGCGGCTTTCGAATTGATCGAAGACCGCAATGCGGATTACGACCATATCGATGCGTATTCACTGGCGGCGGACAACGCGTGGAACGGTGGAAACGTATTAGGTCGCCCAATGGTGAATTGGCGCGATCTCGACCTCTTGTCGATACGCGGGGTGTTGCGGGTCAACGGCGAGACGGTCGGTGAAGGGAAGGGGGCGGACGCGCTGGGCAATCCGCTTGCCGCTGTCGCATGGTTGGCAAATCACCTGACGGCACAGGGTAAATCACTCAAGTCGGGCATGATCGTCATGACGGGCAGCATCGTGAAAACCTATTTCCCCGAGCCGTGCGATCGACTGGAATTTACGGCCGAAGCGCTGGGGGAAGTCACCTTGACGCTGACCGGAAGTTAATGCCGCGTTATTTCATAATATTGCTCTTCGTTGTCGGCATAGGAGCGTCTGCATGCAGTGAAGACCGCAGCAAGGCCGAAACGGCCGCGAACTGGCTGACCAAAAATCGTTTGTTCAGACCGTTTGGAAAGATCGGCGAAATAATAAAGATTACCGTCGAGAGCGCCGAACTCATCCGTATGTATGTCGACATCCCGGACAAGCGGCATGCCGACGCCATCGATGCGCACAGCCTTATGTTTCAGTCTCTGATCGCGAAATACGCCTGCCCGAGCAAGGGTTCCGGTCTTTGGCCGTTATTGGGCAAGGAAATTACCTTGCGAGTCGATTTGATGACCAGGAAGGACCATGTCGCGAGTGCGATTTGCGAGGGGCCTTGAGCGGGCCTGTGGCGGTTAACCGCCCGTAACGCTCATATGGCGGCTGACGCCCGAGTCGCCGCGGCGGCGGTCGATGATGAAATCGTGCCCCTTCGGCTTGCGGCCGATCGCCTCGTGGATTGCCGCTTCCAATTGTGCATCGTCGTCGCTCGCCCGCACGGGCGAGCGCAAATCGGCCGCGTCTTCCTGACCGAGACACATGAACAATGTTCCGGTACAGGTCAGTCGGACGCGGTTGCAGGATTCGCAAAAATTGTGAGTCATCGGCGTGATGAAGCCGATTTTCTGTCCGGTTTCGGCGACATCGACATAGCGGGCAGGACCGCCGGAATTATAGTCGTTGTCCGTCAGCGTCCATTGCTTCATCAGCTCCGCGCGGACCATGGACAGCGGCAGGTATTGATCGAGCCGGGTTTCGCCGCCGATATCCCCCATCGGCATGACCTCGATGAACGTCAAATCATAGCCACCGGCGCCGCACCAGCGTACCATGTCGCTCAGTTCGTCGTCGTTGACGCCTTTCAATGCGACGGCGTTAATCTTGATCTTGAGCCCCGCGTCGCGCGCCGCGGCGATCCCTTTCATGACCTGCTCGAAGCGTCCCCAGCGGGTGATCGCCTTGAACTTGTCCGGGTCCAACGTGTCGAGGGATACGTTGACGCGCCGGACCCCGGCATCGACGAGGTCTTCCGCGAAACGCGCAAGCTGGCTACCGTTCGTGGTGAGCGTGAGTTCGTCGAGCGCACCGGAATCGAGATGCCGGCCGAGCGAACGGAACAGCCACATGATGTTGCGCCGCACCAGCGGTTCGCCGCCGGTCATGCGAAGTTTCCGGACACCCAAGCGGACAAATGTGCTGCAGACGCGCTCCAGCTCCTCCAACGTCAAGATCTCTGCCTTCGGTAAAAAGACCATGTCTTCCGACATGCAATAGACGCAGCGGAAATCGCATCGGTCGGTAACCGAAATGCGCAGGTATGAAACGGTCCGACCGAACGGGTCGATCATCAGCAAATCCTCTGACCCTATACGGGTCTCTGAATGAGCGCGCCAGGACACTTAAATAGGGCGCAAAGGCGTCTCTGGCAATGCTTGGTGTGCTTGCCGGGGTCGCCGGTACGGGCCATAGTCTCGACATGCGCGACTACATCGTGAAGCCAGACCCGCTCGACGAACGGCTGACAGAGCGAATTGTCGGCGTCGATCAGAACGGTGGCGTTGTTGAAACGTCCGTCGTCGTCGAACGCCCGCTGACGTTGTTCCTGAACAAGCAGGAAGTCGTCACGATGATGACGATCGGCGATTACCCCGAGTATCTCGCGGTTGGATATCTCATCAATCAGAACATGCTTGGCCCCGAAGACCACATCCTGGGGATCGACTACGACGCGGATATCGAGGTCGTCGTGGTTAGGACGGATCGTGAAACCGACTTCGAGGATAAGCTTCGAAAGAAGACCTTGACTTCAGGCTGCGCACAGGGGACGGCGTTCGGCGACCTGATGGAGAAGTTTGAAGAGGTTGCCCTCTCGAAAGAGGCCATGCTGAAGACATCTTGGCTTTACGCATTGACGAAAACGATCAACACGACACCGAGCCTCTATTTGGCAGCAGGCGCTATTCATGGTTGCGTTCTCGCTGAAGGCGCCAGTCCGTTGCTCTACATGGAGGATGTCGGCCGGCACAATGCGATCGACAAGATCGCCGGCTATATGACGCTGAAGGGCATTTCACCGGAGAACAAGATTTTTTACACGACCGGGCGCCTTACCTCGGAGATGGTGATAAAAACGGTGCAGATGGGCATTCCGATCCTGATCTCCCGTTCCGGATTCACCGTCTGGGGCGTTGAGTTGGCGCGTCAGGCCGGACTCACTTTGATCGGTCGGGCGCGCGGCCGCCGTTTTGTCGCGTTATCGGGCGAGAGCCGTATCGTCTATGATGCTAACCCTACAGATGTGCCGGATGAGCCGCGTAAGGTACAGCGCAAGGCCGGTACAGGCGCCTAGATGGCGAATTCTGACGTTCACCGCGATCCGACCCCGTTCGAACCCGGCGAGGTGCTGCGCAGCATCGATGCCGCGATCGATGAAAATGCGGAATGGCTGCAAAAGTGGCATCGCGCCATTATTTGCGGCGAGGAACCGGATCAGCGCGTGGTTTCCGAATACGCGCAATATCTTTCGCAGTTCGGGAGTTGGATGGATCTCAACAAAGGCCAGGGCCTATTGGATCAATCCGCGTTTCGCGAACTGGAAAAAATTCACGAGGATATGCATCAGTTCGGCCGTTTCCTGGCGTTGAATTCGGCGCAAGGGAAACAAATTCCTGCGGTCGAATACGATGCGTTCGCTGAAAAAGTGCAGCACTTCAACGCCCAAGCGCGGCGCATCCGAGAAGCGTTTCGCAAGGCTCTTTCGGAACTCGATCCGCTGACCGGGTTGCACAATCGCCAGGTCATGATGGCGGTTCTCGAGCGCGAATGGGAGCGTGCGGTGCGTTCCGGCACCGGATGTTGCGTTGTGCTGGCGGATATCGATCATTTCAAATCGGTGAACGATACGCATGGGCATGTGGCGGGTGACTTCGTGCTGCGTGCGGTGGCAGGCCGGTTCCTGGCTAAGTTGCGTCCGTATGACGAAATTTTCCGCTATGGCGGCGAGGAGTTTCTGATTTGCCTACCAGACGCCGATCCGGTATCGGCAGCTGAAATCGTCGAAAGGCTTCGCCTTTCCGTAACCGAACTTCCGGTTGCGCTCGCGGACGATACGAAACTTCCCCTCACGGTCTCCTTCGGGCTGTGTATGGTCGATGCGGAAACGCCGTTAAAGCAGACCATCGAGCACGCTGACCGTGCGTTGTATGCGGCGAAGCGTGGGGGCAGGAACCAATTCCAAATCTGGTCGGAGGAGGTATCGTTTGAACAGCGTTGAGGGAGTCGTAGGCGTGCTTCTGGCTGGTGGTTTGTCGCGGCGAATGGGGGGCGGCGACAAATGTTTGCGGTTGCTGGGCGGCAATCCGATTTTGTCGCGGATCGTCGACACAATCGAGCCTCAGGTCGATATCCTGGCGTTGAACGCGAACGGCGATCCCGCACGTTTCGCAGCATTCGGTCTGCCGATCGTCGCAGACTCCATAGCGGGAAATGTCGGGCCGCTTGCCGGTGTTTTAGCGGGGATGGAATGGGCGGCCGAACACCATCCGGCTATGCCGTGGATTGCGACGGTACCGACCGACGCGCCGTTTCTCCCTCGCGACTTGGTGAGCCGGATGCGCCGCGCTGTTGCTTTGGAAGGGGCAGATATGGCGTGTGCGGCGTCGGCCGGAAGGCACCATCCGGTTTGCGGGCTTTGGCCCGTTCGACTACGCGAGGCGTTGCGCGAGGCGATTACCGTCGAAGGCATTCGGAAGGTCGACGAGTGGACCGGCCGTTACAGCCTGTCCACTGTCGCGTTCTCTACTTCGCCTTACGATCCATTCTTCAATACCAACCGGCCTGAAGACCTTTCTCAAGCGGAGACCTTGCTGTCGCAAATTCGATGCAACGCGTGACGAACGAGGTGTTTTTCGCCGAAGCATCGCCGCTCTTTTGTACCGGGCTCGCCTGGAATAAGGGACGTACGGCATTGCGAATTGCGGTGGCGATGTCGTAGGCGGCCTTGCTGCGCAGGTAATGCGCGTTCTTCCGAGCGGCTTCGATACGGTCCCAATCAAGTTCTGGCGCTTTAATCATTTTCGTTTCCTTTCGCGCGTCGTTAGCGACTGTGCGGCATGGTTCGCCGCGTTGCGATGTATATGGTTGGTTTCCGAAATGATAATAATGATGATAAAATTCAAATTACATTTTCCAATTAGGAAACAATTGAGAAACAATGCAACGATCCGATGAAATGGCTGTTTTCGTGAATGTCGTCCGCGAGGGCGGGTTTTCGGCCGCCGCCAAGGCGATGAAACTGACCCCTTCAGCCGTCAGCAAGCAGATATCGCGCCTCGAGGACCGGTTGAACGTCCGGTTGTTGAACCGGACGACGCGTCAGCTCAGCATGACGGACGAGGGCGAGACGTATTTTCACAGAGCGGCGAAGATCCTCACCGATATCGAAGAGGTGGAGGCAATGGTATCCGACCGCCGCGGCACGCCGAGCGGTACGTTACGGGTCACATCGTCGATCACGTTCGGGCGCCATCAGATCGTGCCCATGATGCCGGAGTTCCTGAATACCTATCCGGACTTGCGCTTGCAGCTATCCCTTTCGGACAACATCGTGGATCTGGTGCAAGAGGGCTTCGATATTGCGATCAGAATGGGGGAATTGACAGATTCTTCGTTGGTGGCGCGCCGTCTCGCCTTGGACCGGCGTGTCGTCTGCGCGGCGCCCTCCTATATCGAAAAGTACGGTATTCCGCGAAGTCCTGAAGCGTTGCGCGACCATAATTGTCTGGTGATCACAAACATACCTTCGGTGCGCGACTGGGTGTTTTCGTTCGGCAGTTCGATCCGCACAATCCATGTCGAAGGGCGTTTCGAAACGAACAGCGGTGTGGCGGTGCACGAAGCGGCACTCGATGGAATCGGCATCGCGCAACTTGCGGCTTATCTTGTGGCGCCCGACCTTCGCGCGGGGCGGCTGGTTTCGTTTCTCGAGGACCGGGTCGCGGAAGGCAAGCCTATTTATGCGGTCTATCCGCACAGCCGGCATCTTTTGCCAAAAGTACGTGTGTTTATCGATTTTCTCGTCGAGAAACTGACGCCGATTCCGCCTTGGGAATTCGAATGACGTTTCGACGACGCGGCTTAGAGTCCGTCCGGAGACTTTATGTAGGATTACAGAGTTTTCGGAGCATGAGTCGAATGGACGCGAGCTTGATGAAGGCGAGCGCGTTGCGGTTGAGGTTCTCCCTGTCCTTGGCCAGTCGGCGGCAGCGGTTGAGCCAG
>JAKZTB010000146.1:0-6231 GCA_047517345.1 Alphaproteobacteria bacterium | reverse complement strand
TATTGCGCCAGCTGGAGCCGTTCTGGTCGCTCAGATGGTCCTCATCGTCTCGGAGGATGGCGAAACCGCCTTCGTCGCGTTATGTTTCGCCGTCGAGTGAAACCCGGTCAATAGCGCCTTTTTCAACGGGCTGTTAAGGCTTGCCACGTAATCTCTGGCTAAAACAGGTTCTGTATTTCCATCGTCGGCACCGGTAACGGCGACAACCCTGGTGTTCTTGTCCATTCCACCGATGAAATCGTGCGGCGAAAGACTCAAAAGCCAGTTGTTGTAGCCTCGTCTCATGGTCCGCCATACAGGTACATTGCAAGGACAGGCAGCAAGAACGGCAGCGTTAACCAGGCCTGGAAATTTGCCAATGATGACTCCTGATATGGCCGCTCCGCCGGAATGCCCGGCCAGGATAACGTTTTCAGCTTTGTAGTGGTTTTTGAGCACCCTAACGGTGGCGGCCACGGTTTCAATCACATCAGGCTGATAGTTGTCCCCTTCCCGGTGGCTGGTGCCCGTTGAATGATTCCCCTTCGAATCAAAGTACCCGGGCCGGATCAAGCCGACGGCGACCACACCCTTCGCCCCGTATTTTTGAGCAATCCGATACATGTAGTCGGATGGCCTGTAGTCGGAAGGATCGGGGCGATATCCGTCGCCGTGGATGAAGATGATCAGTGATGTTCGCTTGGCAGACTCGCCGTAGGTTTTGATCACCAGGCATTCGTCATTTGCCGAAACACGAGTCCTGTTGTCGGCGGCGCACGGTTCTGCCGCGGTCACCTGACCTGCCGCCGCAGCTAACGCAACGGCTAGAGCCATCATCACGAAATTTCTCAAAGCGTACCGCCTTCTTCCGACGTGTTGACCAGCAACATTTCTCACGCATCTTTAGTCAAAGAACTCAGGTATTTTCGGTAATTTACCGGCGAACCGCAATACCGATCGAATGTCCGCTTGGGGTGTGCGCCGTGATAAGGCGGCGCTTTCCAGTGGGTGAAAATCCACCCGGCGAATGCTCCGGCCGGAAGCAATCGGAGCAGTCATGGGGGTAACGAAATGTCTGAGGCCTTCGGATACTGGAGGCAAATCCCAGATGCTCGCCGGTGCTAGAGAGCGGCTGCGTCAGAGTCTCCTCTGGGTCAATAGTTACCAAATCGCGGTATCGCTCGGCACGCCCGGAGCTGGGAAAAAGCAGACCAAAACAACACCAAAGCCGACATCGTCGCCGGCATGTCGCCTGTTAGCATGGAAACGATCGGCTATAATCGATTGCCTAAACGCGACTGATCCTTTGAAAGGTCGTTTCCGCAATGCGAGAATAGACGGCAGCCATGCTAAGCCAGATTTTCCCGACACTCGACCCAACCTCCCGCCTGACGGTCAAAAGGATCGCCATCACGCTTGCGGTCGCAGCGGTCGTGTCCCTGCTTTCGAATTCGGACTTCAGGCTGAGTTTTTTCGTCGGCCTATGCGGTCTCGCGGTGTTCGTCTCCGGTGCGCTTGCGATGCGCGCGCGGCAACAGTTCAACGCCCCGGAATTGAATCATTGGGACGAAACGGCGTTTTTCGCGCTCGTTACCGTCCTTTTCATGCCGTTTGCGGCCGGATAGCAGTTTAAACGACGCCCTTCTCCCGCAGCGCGGCAACGTCGTCGGACGACAATCCCAGCATTTCGCCCAACAACTCTTCAGTATGCTGTCCCAGCATCGGCGGCGCATGGCGGTAGCGGACCGGCGTCTCCGACATCTTGATCGGGCTGGCGATCAGTTTCGCCGGCTTGCCGCCGGTCGCGGGATGCGCCATCTCGACGGTCATCTCCCGCGCCTTGACCTGCGGGTCGTCGAAGACCTGTTCCAGGTCGTTGATCGGGCCGCAACCGATTTTCACCTTCTCCAGTTCCGCCAGCCACCATGACGACGGGTGCTTGCGGGTGATTTCGTTCAACGTTTCGGTCACGTGCTCGCGGTTGCGGACCCGTTCGACCGCGGTGTTGAAGCATTCGTCGTCCAACAATTCCTGGCAATCCGCCATCTCGCAGAATCGCTCGAAGGCCGGATCGTTCGCGACGGACAGCACGAAGTAACCGTCGGAAGAGGGCATCACCTGATAGGGCACGATATTCGGGTGCATATTGCCGAGCCGCGGTGGAATCTCGCCGGTCGCCAAATAGTTCATGCCTTGATTGGCGAGCCACGCGACATGGGTATCCAGCATGGCGATATCGATATGCTGACCCTCGCCGGTGATCTGCTGATGGCGCACCGCGGCGAGGATCGACATGCCGGCATACATGCCCGCCATCATATCGGCGATGGAAACGCCGACCTTCATGGGCGCGCCTTCCGGTTCGCCCGTCAGGCTCATCACACCGCCCATGGCCTGGATCAGCGCGTCGTAGCCGGGCCGGTCGGCGTAGGGGCCGGTGTGGCCGAACCCGGTAATCGAGCAATAGACGAGACGCGGGAACTCGGCGTGCAACTGCTCGTACCCCAGACCGTACTTCGCCAGTGTCCCGGTCTTGAAGTTCTCCGCCAGCACGTCGCATTCGGCGATCAGCCGGCGCGCCAGGGCTTGCCCCTCCGGATCGGAAAGGTTGAGCGTGATCGACCGCTTGTTGCGGTTGGTGCCCGCGAAATAGGCGCTTTCCGAGCTGTCCGCGCCGGTATCGTCGGGCAGATAGGGCGGCGCGAAGTTGCGCGTATCGTCGCCCACCTTGGGCCGCTCGATCTTGATCACTTCGGCGCCAAGATCGCCCAAAATCTGCGTGCAGTGGGGCCCCGCCAAGATGCGGGTCAGGTCGAACACTTTCAGGCCGTCGAGCGGACCGTTCATACGCTCCATCCTCGGATAATCCAGTGGATAGAATCAAACATATGGTATCCCTACGATCCCGTATCCCGGTTTCCCGGTTTCCCGGTTTCCCGGGCCCACCGGCTGCGTTGCGCATCGCTTGTGATGACCCCGCATCTCCGCGCAACGCGCGCCTAACCGGATGAACTCAGGAAACTGTCGTAGGGGTACCGTATGTTTCATTCTAACCACTAGCGTCGGGCTAACCACTAGCGTCGGGCGCGCCGTTTTCGCATTCCGCCCCCAACAACGCAAATTCCTTTTGCGAATCGGGTATAGGAAACGGATGCGCTACTTTGAATTTTCCTCCCGATGAATGCGGTCTTTCTCGCCGCCGTGCTGATCGCGTTCGTCGTCGCGGGATACCGTCAGATTACAGTCGTGCCGGCGCCCGACGCGGCCGCGCCGATGGATGCGCTGGGCCTCGCCATGATCGATGCGGCGAAAGGGTCGGTCACGCTCGCGATCGGCTTGGTCGGCGTGATGGCGCTGTTTCTCGGCTTGATGAAGGTCGCCGAAGCGGGCGGCTTGCTGGCGATCATCGCCAAGACCGTGCGGCCCCTGATGGTGCGGTTGTTTCCGGATGTCCCCGCCGATCACCCGGCGATGGGCGCGATGATCATGAATATCTCGGCCAACGTGCTTGGCCTCGGCAATGCGGCGACCCCGTTCGGCATCCGGGCGATGCAGGAACTCGACAAGCTCAATACGCAAAAGGGCACGGCGACCAACGCCATGGTCATGTTCCTGGCGATCAACACCTCGTCGGTCACCTTGCTGCCGACAGGCGTGATCGCCCTGCGCGCCTCGGCCGGTTCCGCGGACCCGGCCGGAATATTGCCGACGACGCTGTTCGCGACGATCTGCTCGACCACGGTCGCCATAATCGCGGTCAAGCTGTATCAGCGGTTCACCGCGCCTCTCGCCCCGGTGTCCGACGAGAGCGATACCGCAATCGAAGAAACGGCGGAAAACAGCGCCGACCTCGCGCAAGAGCCGGGCAAACCCTATCCGATCTGGGTCTCCGCAACCGTCTTGGCGGTCGTCGTCGCCCTGATTCCGGTCACGATCGTTTACGGCCGCGATATCGCGCCCTGGATCATTCCTGGGTTGATGGTTGCACTGCTGGGATTCGGCGCCCTGCGCGGGGTACGGGTCTACGAGGCCTTCGTCGAAGGCGCCCGGGACGGGTTCGACGTGGCGCTGCGCATCATTCCCTACCTTGTGGCGATTCTAGTCGCCGTCGCGATGCTGCGCGCGAGCGGCGCGCTGGAGCTGCTGATTACGCCGCTGGGCGCGATTACCCAGCATCTCGGCCTGCCCGCCGAAGCGCTGCCCATGGCATTGCTGCGGCCGCTTTCGGGCTCGGGCGCTTATGGCGTGCTGGCCTCGATCATCCAGGACCCGGCGACAGGACCGGACACCTATATCGGCTACCTGGTCAGCACGTTCCAAGGCTCGACCGAGACTACCTTCTACGTTCTGGCTGTCTATTTCGGTGCCGTACAAATCCGCCGAATCCGCCATGCCCTGGCGGCCGCCTTAACTGCCGATTTCGCCGGCATTGCCGCGGCGGTGGCGATCACGGCGTACCTGTTCGGCTAAAGCGGGAACCTTTCTTCCAGCCACGGCACCAATTTCGCCATCAGGGCATCCAAGGACGGATTGCCCGCCTCGCCATCGTCCGGCTCGAAATAGTGCAACGCATCGTCGAAGTTCCAATACTGCTTATCGGCCGACCGAATAGTGTTGTAAATCAAGCGCGAATGGGTGTTCGGATAAACGTCGAGATCGCGCCCGGCGTTGATGATGACGGCCGGCTCTGTTACGGATGCCCCCGTCCTGGTGATATCGGCGTTGGACGAGAGGTCGGACCAGGTCGAAAGCCAGCCCTGCGGGGTCACGACGCGTGCGAATCCGAGGCGTTGAAAATTCATCAGATCCGGCCGCGGACTGAGCAAGGACCCGTAACCTCGCCCGGAAGCGTCCAAGCTGTTGTCGGTATAGTTCAGGTTGGCCATCGTACGATAGACCACGATCACCGGCTCGAATGCTTCGCGCTGTAGGATCTCCCGCCGCGCCGCCGACGAGAGGCCGTCGAATTCGTCGCTTTCGCGGGTCCTCCCGGCGCCGGCGGCGTCGGCGATGAACGTGCGCGCCCGGTCGTCGATCCGGCGTACCCGGTCAAGCTGGGCCGCGCGGTAGCGCTCGACGAATTCCGGTTCATAACGACTCCATCCCGGCGGCGGCCGGAACCCGTTCGCCGGGTCGTACATATCTAGCGCGGGATCGGTGCGCAGGGGATCAGTCTCGTCGATCACCGACGGATCGATGACTTCGTTCATGATGCGGCCCTGCCCGGCATGTGCTGCCATGAAAACGATGCCATCGCCGGGAACCATCTCTGCCCGCTCCAGGAAAGTCGGCCGGCCGTCGGGCATATGACCGAGGCGCGCCGCCGGCGGTTTCTTGGCTTCGCTTTGATAGAAGGAAAATACCGAGCCGCCGCCGGAATTTCCCAACAAGACGATCTGTTCGACACCACGTTCCCTAAGCCACCTCATATGCGCCGCGATATCGACCAGCAGTTTTTCATGCAGGCAGTCGGAATCGTTGTTCAGGTTGCGCAGATTGGCGCCCATGCAGCCGTAGCCGGCGTCGAGAAGATCGGGGAATGCGTGATGCTCGGAGAAATCGACGCGCGGGTGGGCCGCAATGACCGCGACGCGCGGCGTCGGCGACCGCGATGTCGTCCACCAAACACCGTGCAGCCGCGCACCGTCTTGTGCATCGATCGAAACAGGCGTGCCGACGACATCCTCGACGGGCCGGCGGAATCGGATCTGGGTGCCATGCCAATATGTTTTCGAAAGCAATCGAAGCGCCATGCCGAATGCCTAAGAGCCCGTCAACCGAGAATATGCTTGCGCTACCGGCGTAGAAGCCGATCGCTCGTTTGCGTTCTATCCTGCCAGGCTGCGAAGGATTGTTGTGGCACGGGCAAGGCGCGTTCGACGACGGGACATTGTTGCTTGGTGAATTTCCATGACGTGTTGTTCAACACCAGACCGCAACACGCCATGCGCGGCCCGTCAGACATCGAAAGGCACACGCAGGCGTCGAGCGCGTAGGATTGGCCTTTGTAGCGACAGGTGCAGCTCGGTTCGCTGTTCGCAAGATTCGCGACCGCAAGCGTTGCGATGAAGCAAATTGCGGCTGCGCAATATTTTAATACCGAGATACCGATCATTTGGCACCCCCATAAGGGACCGTATCGAGGACTATTGTACGGCGGATAAAGGCCTCCAGGCAAGCAACCCAAGGTACAGTGTCAATGACACATAGAGATGTCCGGTTTTTGTAGCACATTAAATGTCCGCTTCTTTG
>JAKZTB010000145.1:0-6914 GCA_047517345.1 Alphaproteobacteria bacterium | reverse complement strand
TGCCCAGGATCTCCGAGGCCTCGGCCTGGCTCAAATCACCCCGATAACAGCGTCCGTAGACATCCTCGAACTTCATCAATCTCAGTCCCTGCAACTGCTCCGTCCGGCGCATCCGATTCCTCCAGATTTGGAGGAATCGGAAACCGGACAGATCATCTGTTACATAGACCGGTCATATCGTGTGTTAGCGACAAGCTACGAGGAAAGAGGTTGTTAGGATAAGCGGTGCTGCGGTACGGTCAGACAGCGATAAATTATCGCATGCAACGTTAACGACTTCGGCATCGTAAAACCTCTATACTGGTGGTATAGCGTAGCTGTTACTGTTTTTTTTGGAGGAAATAATGCCCGCGCAGCACAACAAGCTGACAAAGGAAGAAGTCCGCGAAATCGATCGCCATGTCGGAAGCCGTCTTCGTTACCGGCGAATTATGATGGATTATAGCCAGACGTTTCTGGCAGAGCGTGTCGGACTGTCGTTCCAACAGTTCCAGAAATACGAAAAAGGTACGAATAGGATCAGCGCCAGCAAACTGCATGAGTTCGCGAGATTGCTGGACATACCGGTTTCGTTTTTCTTCGACGATATGCCAATGGATATGAAGGCGGCCGCACAAGCGACACCGCCGACCATTACGCCGGACGAGAACCCGTTCAATGAGCCGGAAGTCCAGGAATTCGTCAAGGCCTATCGAAAAATTCCCGATCCGGTGGTGCGCCGCTCGATTTTCCTGGCAGTCAAGGCCGTGGCCCGTTTCAACACCGGTGAATCCACCACCGACGATAAAGAAGAAGACGCCAGGGACGTTGCATGATTCGTGTCCAGCGGGACGGACATGTCAGCACTGTAACAATCGATAGGCCGGACCGGCGAAACGCCAGATCACAGCGTCTGATTGGCTTGTGGGAGCGGCGTGGTCGTTTGCCGTTACGCGGTTGAAGCATACGAATACATAGATTGCAGCGATGAGGCTCTCCCTTTCCGTTCGTATTGCGGAGTCTCCCAAGCGCAAAGACGTTGCTGCAGTTCCCGTAGAAACGGTGGCGACACTGGCGAAATCGGCTGGATTCTCCGGGCTTTCCATGCGCGCGTCGGTGCTACACATCGGCTCGCCGCCGGAGCGCGTGCGCAACGTCCGCGCCTTGCTCGACGGCCTCGGCTTGCGCGTCTCGATGGTGACGGGCGATCTGCCGTTGGCGATCAACAATGCGGATGCGACGCGGGCGCTGCGAGATATTTCGCCTTATCTGGATCTGGCGGAGGCGCTCGATTGCGACCTCGTGCGCGTGATGATGCATCGCGAGGCCGAAATCGCGGACGCGCGCCGCGCTGCCGACGCGGCGGCGGCGCGCGGGATGCGGCTCAGCCACCAGCTGCATTGGGGCTCGATGTTCGAGACCGTCGAGGGCGCACTGGACATGCTGGGGAGGATCGGTCGCCCGAACTTCGGTGTGACATATGAACCGGCAAACCTGCTGGCCTGCGGTGAGGACTACGGACCGGCTGCGATCGAGCGTCTCGCGCCGCATATATTCAACGCCTACTTCCAGAATGTTCGTCTCGATCCGGCGTCGACCACAACGTTCGCGACCCGGCGGCACGGGGCTGTTGCCGTGCGTTTCGTGGGCCTCGACGATTCGTCTGCGATCGATCCGCGTCCCCTTATCGCCGCGCTAAAGAAAACCGGCTATGACGGGTGGATCACGATTCACCAGCCATTGATCGGCGACGGCACCGTCGACGACGCAATCGAAGACGCGGCGACCCTGTTTCTACCATTGATTTGACCCATTGATTTGACATCCGCTGGCTTTCCCTGCGACCCGAAAAAGGTTAAGAACCGGGCCTGACATTTCTTCACCACATTCCCTACAGGATGAGGGCAGTCGAACTTTGAACCCGGCGCGCCTGAATTGCCGCTTCGCGATTGATGCGCCGGACTGTCCCGAGGATCGAAATCATGACGTCATCAGGTGGCCGTAACTTCCTGCACACGCCGGGGCCTACCAACATTCCCGAACGGGTGCTCCGCGCCATGTTGCGCCCGGCAGTCGATTTCACCGACCCGGATTTCCTGGCAATGACGCGAAGTTGTTTCACGGATTTGAAACGGGTGTTCCGGACCGAAAGCGAGGTCATCTGTTTCGCCAGCAACGGCCATGGCGCCTGGGAAGCCGCGCTCGTCAATACGCTGTCGCCGGGCGATCATGTGCTTGTGCCGAAAAGCGGCCATTTCACGCAGAACTGGGCCGAAATGGCGGAATCCTTCGGCATCGTGGTGGACGCCGCGCCCGGCGATTGGCGGCACGCGATCGATCCGGACGCCGTCGAGACCTGTCTGCGCGAGGACAAGGACCATAAGATCAAGGCGATCCTGACGGTCCATACCGATACGGCGACCGGTATCACCAGCGACCTGCCGGCGATCCGCCGCGCGATCGACAATGCGAAGCATCCGGCGCTTTACATGGTCGATACGGTCGCCGCGTTGGGGACGACCGAATTCCGCATGGACGATTGGGGCATCGATGTCGCGGTCGGCGGCTCGCAAAAAGGCCTGATGCAGCCGCCGGGGATCGCCTTCAACGCGGTCAGCGCCAAGGCGCTTGCGGCCTGCGAGACGGCAAAACTGCCGCGCCTGTATTGGGATTGGCGGCGGCGCATGGAAGAAGCCTATTACCGCTGGTTCTGCGGCACGCCGCCGGAGCATCTGCTGTTCGCGCTGCGCGAAGGCCTCGACATGGTCCTCGAAGAAGGGCTGGAGAATGCGTTCGACCGCCATCGCCGGCTGGCGGAAGCGGTGCGCCGCGCTGTTGCGGTGTGGAGCCGCGCGAACGCGCTGAGCCTGAATGCGGTCAATCCGGAAGAGCGGGCGAATTCCGTGACCACGATCCTGGTCGCCGACGGCTACGATGCCGACAAACTGCGCATGGTCAGCCGCGAGAAGTTCGACGTCTCGCTCGGCTCCGGTCTCGGCAAGACCCGCGGCAAGGCGTTCCGCATCGGTCATATGGGTTATCTGAACGAGCCGATGATCCTGGGCGCGCTCGCCGGCGTCGAAGCCTCGCTGGAAGCGACCGGCATTCCGCACGAGAAGGGCGGTGTCGACGCGGCGGTGGCGTTCCTGGCGGCGGGCTGACGGGTTTCACTTTAGGTCACGGACTCATAATCTGCGACGGCCTTTAATCTCGGAAAAAGGGTCACGTCTTGATTTTTGAATGACGTTCGCGTGAACTTCCTCCCGAGTCGACCTGCATTATACATTGATCAAAAGATCATCGCTTTATGGAAAGTGAATTCACAATTCAAGACTTGACCGCTTTGCATGTTACTTTTGAAGTGAAGGGCGCTGGTGCGGAGATAATCAGCGCATTTTCTTCTGATGAGTTTTTCGGTTACGCCGATGAGGAGTCGGTCTAGAAGATTTGGTTTTCAATATATTCTCGTTACTCTCTGAAACAGCTTGCCAAATTTTATCGATAACTTGAGGGTCGAATTTTTCCTCCAGTCGGGTGTTAAATTCAGATTTAACGTCTTGAAATGAGATTGTAAGTCTTGCGATTTCGATTTGTGCTTCGAGTATCTCTTGACCTAAGCTCCATACTTCGGCCATTTTTACTAGGACTTTCTCTTCGGTCGCTATTTCTAACGCAAACGCCTGAGGGCGCTTGATTTTTGCATATTTACGTCGCCTATGACTTAGTCCTTTTAGTCTGAACCAAGTGTCGTGTGTAAATCGGTTTCGTCTTTCCCTCAAGTCGCTGTCGATCTTATTCAACACCTCGTTTAATTCGTGGAACCACTCGTCGTCGACACGACGTATGTAGGCGATGGCGCGGAGCATGCGGACCTTGTCTCGAACATCGATATTTGAAGTGACACTTCGACTGACATGTCCCTCTTCGAGAGGGACGAGCGATTCCAGGCAATCATCAAGGCCATCTTCAAGCCACGACCAAAAATGCTTATGTAACCTAAGCCACGCGCCAGATTGTCGATTTTTGGAATTTTGATAGCCATGCCTCAAAGCCCAGAATATTTGATAAGCGCCCTTAACAGACGCTAGAGGAAATCGAGCGCATCAGAGACGCGGCGCTATAGCGCGCGTTGAATACACCGCCAAATACGTACAATCCTAAGCTGAAATACGGTAACAGTTTACCAAAGCCCCTTTCCTCCTCGGTTTCGGCCGTGATTGCTGGTGCCGCGCTCGGCATCGTATTTATTGGCTATTACCGCGCGGGTCAAGGAAGCCAAGAAATTTGCATTATGAAAACAACGCGCTGACAGTCAGGGGTATTGAAATTCCCGAGTCTGGATTTTGGCGCTCGAATCATCATAGTGTCATGTATTATGGGCAGCCATCGTGAACAGCATTTCGTGCCGCAGTTCTATCTGAGGGAAAAGGGGTCACGTCTTGATTTTTGAATGACGTTCGCGTGAACTTCCTCCCGAGTCGACCTGCATTATACATTGATCAAAAGATCATCGCTTTATGGCAAGCGAAATTCACAATTCAAGACTTGACCCCTTTTTGTATCGTCAACCGCCGATCGAGTCCTATGGCCGTCGCGATTTCCACTCAGGATGTTTGGCTTGCATCGCCTTGGCGCGATCTTCCATATCACCGGCTTCGCTTTCGCGACCTGCCGCGCGCAAGAGTTTGGCATTGTTTTCAAGGCTACGGGCGACATTTGGATGCTCCGGCCCGAACGCTTTTTCGAGAATGGCTAGTGAACGCCTGTAATACGGTTCCGCTTTACTGTAGCGCCCTTGAGACTGGTGCAGCCCCGCCAGATTATCGAGCGTTATCGCGACACTGGGATGCTCAGGGTGGTGAACCTTCTCGAAGATAGCCAAGGCGCGCTCAAAGTGGCCCTCCGCCGCGCCGTATCGGCCTTGACGTTTGTACAGCAATGCCAGGTTGTTGAGGGTTGTCGCGACCTCCAGCTCTTTGTCTGGGTTTTTTTCCCCGATCGCCAAGGAGCGCTTGAAAAGCGGCTCAGCCTCGTCATAACGGCGTTGCTTCCAGTACAATCCGGCTAGATTGTTCAGCGTTATCGCTACATCGCCAAGTTTGCCAGTCTTCTCGGCGATCGCCAGGGCGCGGTTGTAGAGCGGCTCCGCTTCGTTGTAGCGGCCCTGGGATTGGTACACTAAGGCCAATTCGTTACGCAATTTTGCAGCATCGGAATGGTCGGAGCCTAGGACCTTCTCCCGGATCGCCAAATTTTGCTTGTAGAGCGGCGCCGCTTCGCCGTAGCGGTCCAGACGCTTGTACAGCGCCGCCAGATTGTAGACCAGTTTTGCATATTTAATGTGATCGGGGCCGAATTCCTCCTTCCCCAACACCATCGCCTTTCGGGCGAAGGGTACGGCCTCCGCCAACCTGCCCTGTACTGTTAACCCTTCAAATTGCAGGTACGCCGACACCAGCGCGGGCGATTCGGCGAGGGCCGAATCCGGCGCAACGACAAACGACCATGTTATCACGAGGGCGGGCAAGAAGCGTTTCATGGTTCGCTTTCACAAAAACGCCGGATATTACTTATCGCATTAAGAGCATCAATGTGGCAATTTTCAAATAAAATGGAATATAAGCGACATATGCGCAAACCGTTTGTGTAAAGTTTTTCCGTTGGCGGCTTCGACACTTTTCAGACGCCCTCAATAATTAACGACCAACGAAAAACGGCGACTCTCCGATGAAAGAGGCCGCCGTATTCGCGCGCAATCCTGAAATTACGCTTCGCCGCGGCCTCTACGCCGATACGAAGCGGCGCCCAAGCCGACAAGGCCGATACCGAAGAGAAGCAGCGCGGAGGGCTCGGGGACGCCAAATGTTGGCTCTGGCGCGCCCGCCGTGAGTTCGCCGGCGATAGCCACGCCGAAGAGACATGAGGCGCCACATCCGGTGTTGATAGTCTGCAAGTGAGTCCCGGAGGCGATATCGAACTTCTGCAAGGTGCCGGCACCAAAGTCGCCGCTCCAGAACGATATGCCGTCGGCGGCCAGGTTCAAGGCGAACCAGCGGTCGAGGCCGACTAAATCATAGCTCTGAACAAGGGTTCCCGTCGAATCGAAGCGCTTGATGTTGACGCCGTCCGCTACCAACAACCCGCCGTCTGAGTGGATCCGCATCGCGAAGGCTTCCCCTACGTCGCCAACAGCAACGAAATCAGCGCCGTCCGTTCCCGGAAGTCCATTGGACACTGTTAGGATGCGGTTGCCTTCCTGTCCATATAAGAATGTCGATTGGTCTGCCGATAGGTCAAACCAGTCAACTCTGGCGCTGGTGACGGTGCCAAGAAACGCGTGCGCCGCGCTATATTTTCGGATGCCGTTGCCCAAGTTGCCAACAAATATATTGCCGGCATTGTCGAACACAATTGACTCGGGTGTATTTAGCCCAGCCAAGGCATCGGCGGTGATCAAGGCGCCTGAGCTGTCGAATTTGGCGACTTTGTTAGCGGAAAAATTGGTAACGTACAAATTGCCCGAAGCATCGAACGCCATGCCTGTGGTGAAACCGCCGTTGGTCGTATCCAGGGTCTCCAGCAAAACGCCGGCGTTGGTATAGTGTTGCACCAACCCGCTACCGATGGCGGCAAAAACGTCACCGAATGCGAACGGCACCGCCGAACTCGGACTTGCGCTACTCGCTAAGAGCGCTGCTCCGACTGCGGCGCTTTTTAATGCGTTAAGTGCAAAACGGTACTTCATAGCGGCTTCTCCCCAAGGTGATGCTCAATTTCATACGGTGATGCTATTTTTCTTGAGTCGGACCCGATTTCCTTGGACACAGAATTGGCTTAATCGAAGTGTCCAAGGAGGACCGGAACATGACCGATAATTTTGAGAAGAAAGTTGCTGTTGATGGGCCTGTGGTAAATGCGGGCGAGCTTGGCTCGTC
>JAKZTB010000144.1:0-13754 GCA_047517345.1 Alphaproteobacteria bacterium | reverse complement strand
CCACATCGAGAACGGAATGGCCAGCCCCGACATCGGCTCACGATGCTCGGCAGGCGGACAAAAAACTAGCCCTGACCCACAGGCCTCCTCACAAAGAAGCGGACATTTAATGTGCTACAAAAACCGGACATCTCTATGTGTCATTGACACCTGCAGGTTAATTGATCGCGACCATTTGGAGACGGCTCTATGTTTGCCGAAGCAATCCTGTTGGTGTAGGTCAAAGCGGCACCGCTTCAGCCGACGGGGAAAACGAGAACGGCTCGTATGCTACTTCTCGAATTTCGGCCTGGATGGCGTATTCGGCGTGTCGAAAATTTAGGTGTTGATAATGCGCGTAGGTGTTGAAGTTGGCGGCACTTTCACCGATCTCGTCGTGATCGACGGGGATCGAATTCGAATCGCAAAGGTACCCAGCGTTCCGTCGGCACCCGACGAAGGGGCGCTTGCGGCACTCAATGCGGCAGACCTTTCGATGGACCAGGTGGACGACTTGATTCATGGCTCGACGGTCGCCATCAATGCGATCTTGGAGCGCAAAGGCGCCCGGATCGCCTTCATCGTTACCAAGGGTTTCCGCGACCTGCTGCTGCTACAACGGCACAATCGCCGGCAGATCTACGACCTTTTCTACGTTAAACCGGCGCCTGTCGTCAGCCGCCGCGATACGTTCGAAATCGACGAGCGTGTCGGACCGGACGGCGCGATAATCAATCCGCTCGCGACAGGAAATCTGGCAGGGGTACTTTCACAATCACTATCGGAAGGCGGTTATCAGGCGGTCGCAATATGCCTGCTGAACAGCTACGCAAATACAACACATGAACGCGCCGTCGCGAAGTGGATCGCCGAGAATTTTCCGTCCTTGTCGGTAACCTGTTCCTGCGACGTGACCCGGGAGTTCCGCGAATACGAGCGCGCGTCGACGACGACGATCGCGGCCTATGTCCAACCGGTGACGAACGCCTACATCGCACGCTTCGCCGACAGCTTGTCCAAAACCGGATTCAGCGGCCGCTTCTCGATCATGCAGTCGAATGGCGGGCATCTGCCCGCCTCCGCAATTGCCGGCAATGCCGTGAGCTGCCTGTTTTCAGGCCCCGCGGCAGGCGTCAACGGCGCCATTCGGCAGGCCGCTTTGGCCGGGTACGGGGACCTTGTCACGTTGGATATGGGCGGCACATCGACCGATGTTTGCGTCGTCACGGACGGTAAAGCGGATCTGTCGAGCGAAACGGAAGTCGATGGTTTGCCGATTCGTACACCCGCACTCGATATCGTGACGGTCGGCGCCGGCGGCGGTTCGATCGTCTGGATCGACGATGGCGGGATGCTACGAATTGGTCCGCGGTCTGCCGGCGCCGATCCGGGCCCGGCTTGCTATGCGCGCGGCGGGATGGAGCCTGCGATCACCGATGCGCATATCGTCCGCGGTTCGATCCGCCCGGAGGCATTCCTCGGCGGCGCGATGCATATCGATAGCGCCGCCGCACTCGCCGCGCTGGAACCGCTTGCCGATGCGCTGGAGCTGACGCCAGAGGCCTTCGCCGACAGCGCGATAAGGGTCGCCGATGCGAACATCGTTCGAGCCATCCAGCTCGTTTCGACGGAACGCGGCCGCGATCCGCGCGACTACGTCTTGACGCCTTACGGCGGCGCCGGACCGTTGCATGCGGTGCGTGTCGCAGAGGAACTCGGCATTACGACCGTCGTGGTGCCGCCGAATGCGGGCGTCCTTTCGGCGTTCGGTTTGCTGGCCGCCGACTTCGCGCAGTACGACACGCTGACGCGAAAGCTTGCGGTCGACGACGATGCGCCGGGGATCGTCCGCGACATGTTCGCTGAAATGGCCGAGCGCGCGCGCAAGGCCTTCGTCGCCTATGATATCGAAGCCGAGCCCGTATTCGAGTCAACGTTGGAAATGCGCTATGTCGGACAGGCCTTCGAGATACAGGTGCCGCTCGACGCAGCCGCACTGGATTCCTTGACCACGCAGGAACTCGCTGCCCGTTTCGCCGAAGCCCATATTCGACTCTTCGGCTTTGGCGGCGCCGAATTTGGACCGTGCGAAATCGTCTCGTTTCGGATTGGCGCTCTCGCACCGCCTTCTCAAATGCCGGCACTCCGCGAAGAGGACACGGTGATCCGGGGCGCCGACACGAAGATCTTCGACGATGGCGCGTGGCGGGATTGCGCGCTGCGCGGTCGAAACGATATTCGTGCTGCAGGCGAGCTCGCCGGCCCGCTTCTGATCGAAGACGCGACCTCGACCGCCTACGTGCCGCAAGGGTGGCGGGCGTCGGTGGACTCGTACGATAATCTCATCATTCGGCAAGAAGAGGGCAAACAATGACCAGTGCAAACCACAACCGCGTCGATCCGGCGGACCAGGCGGTCATCTCGCAAGGCTTGATCGCCGGCGCGCGGGAAATGGGCGCGAAATTGATCCGCTCCGCCTACTCGCCGATCGTACGCGAAGCGAGCGACTGCGCGGCGGCGCTGCTCGACCGGCACGGCAATGTCGTCGCGCAAGCCGAACTCATTCCGATGCAGTTGGGATCGATCGGCGCGACTTTCAAACCCTGCGCCGAGTTGTTTCCGCCGGAAACCTTGGAAGAAGGTGACTTCTACATCAATAACGACCCGTTTCACGGCGGCCAGCATCTACCGGATATTTTCCTATTCTCGCCGATATTCTTCGATGGCACGCTGGTCGGGTTTAGCGCCACGGTCGCGCATCACCTCGATCTCGGTGGCGCCGCGCCGGGCCTGAACCCGAATGCCACCGACGTGCACCAGGAAGGGCTGATCATCCCACCCAGCAAATACAACCACACGCGCGACTGGTCGGGCGGCCCGCTGGAGCGGCTGATCCGCGCCAATATCCGCGTACCGGACCAGACGATCGGCGACTTCAATGCCCAGTTCGCCGCCAACTTCATCGGCATCGAGCGGGTCCGGTCGCTATGCGCCAAATTCGGCGTCCAAACGTTCGAAGCGGCCATGGTCGAATTGCTGGATTATTCCGAACGCCGCATGCGGCACGCCATTGCCGCCGCGCCCGACGGCGTCTACACCGGCGAAGACGCTCTCGACGATGACGGCATCGGCGACCAGCCCTTACCGGTCCGCGCCACGGTTACCATCGACGGCGACTCCATCGCTGTCGACTTCAAGGGCACATGCGATCAGGTCACCCTGAACCTCAATTGCCCCTTCGCCTCGACCATCGCGACGGCTTTGTCTGTGGTGAAATCGGTACTGACCAGCCCCGACATACCGTTCAACGAAGGAAGCCTGCGCCCGGTCTCGATAACCGCACCATATGGCAGTATCCTCAACCCGAAACCACCGGCGCCGGTGCGCGCGCGCCTGACGGCCAGTTACCGCGCGTACAACGCGGTGATGAAAGCGCTCGCCCAGGCCGCGCCCGACAGGGTGATCGCAACAGGGTTCGACACGACGGAATCGGTTTGCCTTAGCCATCTCGGGCCGGACGGATACCGCATTTCGCTGGAAATTTTCGGCGGCGGCTATGGCGGCGGCCCCGAACATGACGGGTGCGACGCCGTCGATAGCCCCATGTCGAACTGCGGCAATGTCCCGGTCGAATCTATGGATCTGGACTACGATTTCTTTCGCATCGTCGCCTACGCGTTGCGGCCGGACTCCGGAGGACATGGGAAATCGCGCGGCGGCATGGGGTTATGCCGGCACTACGAAATTCTCAAGGACGGCGTCACTTTCGCGACCTATTCCGACCGCTTCCGCTTGGCCCCGGACGGATTGTTCGGCGGAAAGCCAGGCCGCCGCGCGGAAACCTTTCTCAAACGCGGTAACGAAACCCTCGAACTCCCGTCCAAGGGCAGTTTCGCACTGCAGAAAGGCGATGTATTGATGATCCAGACCGGCGGCGGCGGCGGTTACGGCGATTCCGGTGAACGGGCTCCCGAAAAAGTCGCTCAAGATCTCGCGCAGGACTTCATCAGCGCGAAAACGGCGACGCAGGCCTACGGAAAAGTATTGTCATAATTTGGCCTTCACTTGACCCGATATTTAGGCGATAACGCGGATCGTCCTCAGCCTTCGCGAGAGGGCGATTGGAATACGCTCCAACGGGGCGGAAAATCGGAGACACCTTCATGCGAATGTTCCTCTGCGTGGTGGCCATCGCAACCGCATTCCTTTTACCGAATGCTTCCTTTGCGCAGTCGAAAGGCGCCACCAATCTCGTATTTCTCCGAGTCCCCGACTCGCTGAAAGACACGGAAATTCATCTGGCGAAAATCCTTCTTGAAAGACTGAAGGTCAACTCCTCGTTGCAAGCCCCAAAGGGTAAGCCGGAGGATGTTGTGCTGCGGGCGCAGTTCAAGGCCGTTGAAGAGAAGAATATGCCTTCGGTCGTCATATTGATCGATACGAAGATTGCGCGACGCAGCGACGACGGCAAACCCCTCGCGCAAGTTATTAGCATCACCAGCTTCGCTGATATCAAACTTAAGCAAGGCAGAAAAATCGAAATCCTGGAATGGGCGAATAAACTGAACGGCCAACCTGTTCCGATGCGCGTATACATATCCGGGGATAAGGTCGGTCTCGGGCGGAATTTGTTGAATTCAGTCACATTTCCATTGGCCGAGAATGCAGTCATGGACGCCTTTACGAGGATCTATCGAGCTTGGGGTTCCGTGCTGACGGATTTGAGGAAGAGAGATTTCATCGAACCGTAGCCAAGTAATTTCTGCCGCGACGAGCGAGTTCCCGGCGCTCGATCCTAAAACGCCGGGAAACTTCTTCCGTTGGTCGGGCATCCGTCCAGACGAATCCCGACCATCATATTGAAATTACGATAATAATTTAGATCTCCCAGGTGGCACGTATTGTGCACTCCTTGCGCTCGAAGGAAGTCGTCAGAGCGTTAGGTCCGGTTAAATGTACGTCACTGAAATATTGCCGACGGGCGCTGTCGCGCATTCTCGCGAACGAGCACGCGATGAAAAGCGGACGGAGCGGCAGCGGACCGGGTTCTCCGCAAGCCACGTAATTTTGGACCTTTCGCTGGAAGCGATGAAACGGATTGGCTACGAGGCGCTTTCGCTGGCGCGGCCACCGCAGCCGCTTCTGTTCGTCTATAACGGCGCAGGCGCGTTCGCCTATGATGGTGCCGCAAGACGCTCAGAAGAAGCCCAACAACACGCATTGGCACGCATTGAAAAAGAAACACTGCAACGGGAAATGGAATTGCTCGAAATCGAACGGGAAATGGAATTGCTCGAAATCGAACCGGAAATCGGTGCTGCTCATCGGCCTATGCCGAGCTTTGTCGCCTTCGACGGCATGCTTGGCAGCTTCTAACAAAGTGGCGCCGCGTGTCGCTGTCAGCTTTCCTGCAGGCGCGGCATCAGCTCGACGAAATTGCACGGCATAAACCGGTTATCGAGCTGATGGACGAGAATTTCGTCCCAGGCGTCCTTGCAAGCACCGGTAGAGCCCGGAACAACGAACAGGTAGGTCCCCTCCGCAACACCCGCGTCGGCACGGCTTTGTATGGTGGATGTGCCGATCTTCTGGAAACTGATCCAGCGGAACAGTTCGCCGAACCCCGGGATCTTTTTTTCGCAGACCCGGTCTAGCGCCTCCGGCGTCACGTCGCGTCCCGTCACCCCGGTACCGCCGGTCGCGATGACACAGTCGATTCCCGGATCGGCAATCCAATCGCGCAATTTCGCTTCGATAACATCTGCATCGTCCTTGACGATTGCACGGTCGGCGAGTGCATGACCGGTTGCGGTGAGCCGCGCCACCAGGGTATCGCCTGACCGGTCGTCGGCTTCGGTGCGGGTATCCGAAACCGTCAGCACGGCAATCGAAACGGCTAAAAACGGTCGATCCTTGTTAATCGGCACGACCCACCTTTGCACTGTTGGTATCGAGTGGAATGTAAACCGGCCACTCACCGGCGGCGGCGGCGGCCAATGACGGTACGCCCTGCCCAAGGCGAAGGCGATAAATCCAGAAATTCGTCATCACGCGTTCCACGAAATTCCGGGTTTCGCGCGACCGGATACTTTCGATGAAAAGCAGCGGGTCGTCCCGATAGTCCACCTTACGGCGCCATTTTCGCAGATTGCCCGGACCGGCATTATAAGCGGAGGTGGCGTAGAAAAGATTCCCATCGATCGTCGAATTCTCAAGCAGGTGACGGATGTACTTCTGACCGAGGGCAATATTCTTCTCAGGTACGAACAACGACCGACGGCTTGTCCGCTTGCGGGCAATGAAACGAGCCGTCGCCGGCATAAGCTGCATCAAACCGGCAGCGCCCCGCCGGCTTTTGGCATTCGCCTTAAATCGCGATTCCTGCCGCATGAAAGCGAAGATGAGCGCTTGATCGATTTTATAGCCACCCTGCGGCGTCCATCCCGGTACCGGATACAAGGCAGCGTCATAACGTTCGCCGCGGACGCGCTGCAATTTAAACCCGAGCCGGATCGAAACGTCGGGCAAATTGGCCTTGCCGACGAGGGCGAGAAGCACACGGGTCAACTCCGGCGACGGCGCGCCGGTCAGGCGCTTTAGTTCGCTTTCGGCACGAACCGTTTGTCCAGCCTCGATCAACGCCAGGGCCCGGTGCGCGGCCGGAATTTGGTCGAATAGCGCCAGGTCGATCGGGTCGAGCTGCGGCAGAGCCCAATCAAACGGTATCTCCCCATCTCGCGCCTGCAAGGACAACAGCCCATAGAATGTGCGCGGATACCGGGCGCCGATTTCCAGCATGCCCGCAACTTTTGCGGGGTCTCTGCCGACCAGCGAGGCCCGTGCCGACCAGTATGCCGCCCCGGAACGCGCCCAATCCAGTAAGTCCGATGCGCGCGCCATATCGCCAAAGTACCGCGCAGCGACTTCGAACCGTCCGAGCCGCCAAGCCGCGAGCCCGGCCCACCAATACGCGTAGGGTGCCTTCAACGCGGACCGGCGTATCGCACGCCCAGCCGTGTCGAGCGCTTTTTCATCCTTACCGGCGTGATAGTAACCGCGCGCGATTATGGCAAGATTCTGGTCATGGCTGACGGCATTCAGCCGCCGGTACGTTTTCGAGTTCAAGAGCTTCAGGGCTTGGGTCGGCCGCTCGCGACGGACGAGGCCCTTTATCCTAATCGAGGCGCGGTAGACCAGCCGGCGCTGCGAACGGCTCAATCCTGCCTTACCGCGTTTGGCCGGTTTGACTTCCGGTTTGGTCTGCAGGGCGCGCTCCGCAACCGGCCGCTCCGGCGATCGCCATCCTTTCGGCTGCCGTCTCAAGGCCAACCGGTAGACCCTCATCGCGCCCGGATGATCGGCGTAGGCCGCCATCCAGTCCTTCAGCTCCTTGTACTTCGACCGGTAGGCGGTCGGGTGCATGTAACGCTGAAACAGCACATGTCCCATAAGGACGCGATCGGAAAGACTCTCTATCCGCTTGTCGGCCAGACGCCATTTGCCGGCTTGCTGCAGCTTGAAGACTTCCCGATAGCGCGCGGCGTCCGCTTCCGTCAGCACTTGCGGCAGCGAATCGCCGGCGCGCTGCGTGCCATCGCCGCGCGGCAGCGACGCTGTATCCAACGACGGTAAATTTTCCGCCACGGCAGGCGCCGCGAGGAGCATAAGCATCGCCAAAACGATCCGGAATTGTCGTCTGGGTTGTTTCATTAAACCACGCAGATAACAGTCTATTTCAACGGTTCGGATTGCAAATTTACGAGCCACATCCCTAGCGGAGAAACATTGAATTCGCAAGGCGGTAACGATCTTAAGTCAACTCATCCAGGCGCGCCTTCAACATCAGAAGATCGCGCCAAACCGCCCGTTTCTGCCCGGGCGATCGCAACAGGTAGGCCGGATGAAAGGTTGCCAGTGCCGGGACCGGCGCGTCCGGATTAGAGCCGTGATAGTCGTACCATTTGCCCCGCAAGCGCATAATACCTTCCGTGCGGTCCAACATCGCCTTGGCCGAAGCGCCGCCGACGAAAACCAGGATCCGGGGTCGCGCCAGCGCGATATGCCGCTGTACGAACGGCATACAAGCCGCCACTTCAGCCGTTGTCGGATTGCGGTTGCCCGGCGGCCGCCAAAACAGGATATTCGAAATATAAACGCTGCTGCGGTCGAGGCCGATCGCCGCCAACATCCGATCCATCAGTTGGCCGCTGGCACCGACGAACGGTAGGCCGCGGCGGTCTTCTTCGGCACCGGGCGCCTCTCCCAGAATCATCACGTCCGCCTCCGGGTTGCCGTCGGCGAAGACGAGATTGGTCGCCGTATGCTTCAAGGCGCACCCTTCGAATTCGGCCAAAGCCTCGCGCAGTTCGTCCAGCGTATTGGCCGCCGCCGCGGCCGCCATGCTGTCCGCTGCGCCCTGACTCGACGCGAGCGGCGCACGTTCCGATACCTGTGGGCGTGCCGCCGCCGGAGATGCAGCCTTCGCGTCGCGCTGGGCAGCGACAGCCGCGGACTCGGCGTACCGATCGACCGGTTCGTCGCCGATCGTTTCATCGGCGCCCATCTCGACGGTCCAACGCAAGGCTTCTAAAGGATCTGGATCTTTCGACAAGCTGTAGCCTCTAGCGATTGCGCGGTGATTACCGCGCCTGCTTTACCAACTATTATCTACAAGATTCGTGTGCTTTGTTATAGACAACGCCGCGCGATGCAATTTCGCCGGATTTTGGGGAACAGAATCGATGGAACGCGAATACATGGAATACGACGTTGTCGTGGTGGGCGCCGGCCCGTCCGGCCTCGCGGCGGCGATTCGGCTAAAACAGCGTGCCGCGGAACAGGATCGCGAAATTTCCGTCTGCATTCTCGAGAAAGCGTCGGAGATCGGCGCCCATATACTTTCCGGCGCGGTGCTGGAACCGCGCGCGCTCAACGAACTGTTCCCGAACTGGGAAGAACTCGGCGCCCCGTTGAACACGCCCGTCACGGCGGAAAAGTTCATGTTCCTCACGGAATCCGGTGGCGTTTCCTTGCCGACCGTGATGCTGCCGCCAACTTTGCACAATCACGGCAACTACATCATCAGCCTCGGCAACCTCTGCCGATGGCTCGGCGAGCAGGCGGAAGCGCTTGGCGTCGAGATTTACCCAGGCTTTGCCGCAGCGGAAGTTCTTTACACCGACGACGGTGCGGTAAAGGGCGTCGCGACCGGCGACATGGGCATCACCAAGGAGGGCGAGCAAGGTCCGAACTATCAGCTGGGCATGGAACTTCACGCCAAATACACTTTCTTCGCCGAAGGCTGCCACGGCAGTCTCGGCAAGCAGCTCATGGAACGGTTCGACCTCCGGGCCGATTGCGAAGACCAAACGTACGGTATCGGCATCAAGGAACTGTGGGAGGTCGAGCCGGCGCGTCATCAACAGGGTCTCATCCTGCACACCGCCGGCTGGCCGATGAGCAACGACACCTATGGCGGATCGTTCCTCTACCACCTGGAGGACAACCAAGTGTCGGTCGGCTTCGTCGTCGGCCTCGACTACAGCAATCCGCATCTTTCGCCGTACGAAGAATTCCAGCGATTCAAGACGCATCCGAAAATTCGCGAAACCTTTGAAGGTGGCCGTCGCGTCGCCTACGGCGCACGTGCGCTGAACGAAGGCGGCATTCAATCTTTGCCCAAAATGGTATTCCCAGGCGGCGTCCTGGTGGGCTGCGAAGCCGGTACGTTGAACACGTCGAAGATCAAGGGTTCCCATACCGCCATGAAATCCGGAATGCTCGCCGCGGATGCCGCCTTCGACGCGCTGACCGACGGCGCCGAGGGCGGCGATGAACTGAGCGCCTATCCAACCGCGTTCCGCGACTCCTGGGTTTATGACGAGCTGTGGAAGGCGCGAAATTTCCGTCCCTCCTTCAAATGGGGTCTGATCGGCGGCACGCTTTATTCGGGTTTCGATCAGAAGCTGCTGGGCGGTCGCGCGCCGTGGACGCTGAAACACGGCCACGCGGATCACGCGACCCTGGCAAAAGCGGCTTCGGCGAAGCCGATCGATTATCCGAAACCCGACGGCGTCCTGACATTCGATCGGCTGACGAATGTCTCCTTCTCCGCGACCAATCACGAAGAGGACCAGCCGGCGCATCTGACCCTCAAGGATGCGTCTGTGCCGGTCGATGTGAATCTCGCACTTTACGACGCGCCGGAGCAGCGCTACTGCCCCGCCGGCGTCTACGAGATCATCCGCGATGACGACGGCAGCAATCCGAAGCTGCAGATCAACGCGCAGAACTGCGTCCACTGCAAGACCTGCGACATCAAGGATCCGACACAGAACATCGTCTGGGTGACCCCGGAAGGCGGCGGCGGACCGAACTACCCGAATATGTAAGCAGCCTGTCCGACCGGTTCGGTCAAGGCGGGGAGGCTTGGAATCAACCGCGTTGGACACAATTTGATAGGGCAGCCGTCGAAACTGGCGACTGTCGAATTAGCCGGATTTCGTCTAAAATAGGCGCCTTCTCGGAGAAACATATGTTATTGCGCGGAATTTTTTATCGAAAGAGCATGCTGGCGGCGCTGTGCGCCGCGACGCTCGCCGTATCTGCACCGGCGCAGGCCACATCGGAATACGGCAGCTATCTGGCGGGCCGGCACGCGCAGGCCTTGAAAGACGCGGATAGCGCCTCTGCGTTCATGTTGCGCGTCCTGGAAGAAAATCCCGACGATCAGGAGCTATTGCGCCGTACCTTTCTTTTGACGCTCGCCGCGGGAAAGCTCGAGCCGGCAATCGAGCTCGCCCGACGAATCGAAATTGCCGGCGGCAGAATGGCCACGGCCGCGCTGCTCTTGGGTATCGAGTCGGCCCGCAAGGCGGATTATGCGGACGCCATTAAGCGCTTCGAAGCGTTGCCGCGCCGTGGCCTCACAGCCTATGCGGCACCCCTTGCTGCCGCTTGGGCGAATGCGGGGGCCGGCGACTTCGACGCGGCGCTTAAAGAGCTTGAAGCCCTCGACAAGAAAAGCGGTTTTTCGGCGATGCGCGATCTGCACACCGGCTTGATAAACGACCTGGCCGACCGCCCGGAAGCCGCGGAAAAGAATTACCGCGCCGTTGCGTCCGAACTTCACAAAGCGCCGGTCCGCGTCGTCCGTGCGGCAGGTTCCTTGTTTGAGCGAACCGGGCGAACGGACGACGCGCGCAAACTCTACAATGATTTTTTGACCGCCCAGCCGGGGAATATTGCAATTGGCGGGGCGCTGAAACGGCTGGAAGCAGGTCGTCCGGCGAAACCTTTGATCGGCGATGCGCAAGGCGGCATCGCGGAGAGCCTGTTCAATATCGCGTCCGCTCTGCCGCGCAAGCGTTCCACCGAGATGGCGCTATTGTACAGTCGCATCGCTTTATATTTGCAGCCGGAATTCGAACTCGCCCGGCTGCTGCTGGGAGATCTGTTTGACAATCAGCGTCGTTACGATGACGCCAACGCGATTTACCAAAAGGTCGACACCGCCTCCCCTTACAGCTGGTCCGCAAGGCTGCGCATCGCCGACAATCTGACCGACATGAATACGACGGACCGCGCGGTCGAAATCCTTCGCGCTATGGCGGAGGAGCGCCCGGAACGTACCGACGCACTGATGAAACTCGGCGGAATTCTGCGAAGCAAGGAGCGCTACCGGGAAGCGGTCGACGCCTACGATGCGGCAGAAAAGCGGCTCGGCGAGATCAAATCGGGACATTGGTTGTTCTTCTACAATCGTGGAATCGCGCTCGAACGCTCAAATATCTGGGACCGTGCGGAGAAGGATTTCCTGAAGGCGCTCGAGCTTCGGCCGGAACAGCCCTATGTCTTGAACTATTTGGGCTATTCCTGGGTCGAAAAGGGCATGAATATAGCGCGCGCCCGCAAGATGATCGAACGCGCGGTGGAGCAGCGACAGGACGACGGCTATATCGTCGACAGTCTGGGCTGGGTGCTGTATCGGCTCGGCGATTTCACCGGATCGGTCAAGCAACTCGAGCGTGCGATCCGATTGAAGCCAAGCGATCCGGTCATCAACGATCATCTGGGTGATGCCTATTGGCGAGTCGGGCGCAAACTGGAAGCCGAATTTCAATGGCGCCGTGCGCTCGTTCTCGATCCGTCGGAAGACCTCATCCCCAACATCGAAGCCAAGCTGGAAAACGGACTCAAGGACGTCAAGCCAAGCGGATCCGGCGGATGAGCGGTTCTCAATCAGGAGTCGCAACTGTCCGCGCGCCGGCCAAGATCAACCTGTATTTGTACATTACGGGGCGCCGAGCCGATGGCTTTCATTTGGTCGACAGTCTCGTTGGTTTCACGACTCTTGGCGACGTATTGACCATCCGCGCTGGCGAACCCTTGGATATCGTCACCGACGGTCCGTTTGCAGGCCGCTTGCCGCCGCCCTCGAAAAATTTGGTATACCGGGCTGCGCAACTTCTCGCCGATGCAGCCGGCGTGCCAGCGCAGGCGCATATTACGATTACCAAAAACCTGCCGGTAGCAGCGGGCATTGGCGGGGGCTCGACCGATGCCGCAGCGGCAATGAAAGCATTGGCGGCGCTGTGGGGAATCGCGGACGGCAATGTCGATATGTACAAACTGGGCCGCACGCTGGGTGCCGACATGCCCGCCTGCCTGCTGGCGCAATCGACCTATGCAAGCGGAATCGGCGAAGTATTGGAGGAAGCACCTCCGCTTCCGAAAGCCGGCATCCTCCTTGCCAACCCGGGTGTCGCCCTCGTCACGGCGTCGGTCTTCCAAGCGCGGCGCGGCGGATTCAACCCGCCGGACCGCCTGACGAAGCCGCCGAAAGACGCCGCATCGCTCGCCGCGATGCTGGCCGATCGCGACAACGACTTGACCGACGCCGCGATACGCCTCTGCCCGATCATTCGCAACGTGCTCTCCGCATTGGCGGCAGCGCCCGGCTGTCACTTGGCGCGGATGACCGGGAGCGGTGCGACCTGTTTCGGAATATTCGACGATCTGGCGGCAGCCGAAGCCGCAGCCCCCGCCGTCGCCCGCGACGGTTGGTGGGTCGCGCCGACTGAATTGGCCTAGAGCACGTTGCAACCAAATGCGGCCGCTTGACCGGGATGATTTTGCGTCGTGGTTAGGCGTGCTTCGCGCGGCGATGCGGAGGCATCGTAAAAAAGCCCGCCAAGCCCGAGATACTTCATCGCGAGCGAGGCCATAAAGGGACTCACGCTGGTGCCGAGATCGAAGGCCAGCAGCAGCGTACCGAGCCCTTAGATTTCCCTGACCATAACCGCCCCACCCCTAACGTGCTCAATTAAGCGTGCGCACCGATGACAACACGGATTTTTCTCCTGCCAAAGACGTCGGACAACAAGCCTCTGGCGCGCGCTCGGGTACCCGCAGATTTGCGGCTCGCAATCCAGCCTTTCTGGGCTTGCGACCGCGCGGCGATACGCCTACATTCCCGGCCGACCGATCCTGATGGGGCGTAGCCAAGTGGCCTAAGGCACCGGTTTTTGATACCGGCATTCGGAGGTTCGAATCCTCCCGCCCCAGCCAGCGACCCCGGCGAAGCAGTCTCTTCATCGCCTGGCGCGGCCAAGTCGCGGAAAACAGGGCCTCTTTCGCGGTCAATCTCAATTCGGAGCTCCCGAACGCGGGAGCATTTCCGGCCATTGCCGGGGTTCCCGGCGTGCGGTCTCCGCGAGCGCGATGCAAGGGTGAGTTTGGTGGGAACAGGGAATTTTTTGCGATTACGGCCTCAA
>JAKZTB010000143.1:0-10157 GCA_047517345.1 Alphaproteobacteria bacterium | reverse complement strand
GGTTCTACCCGTTCAACGCCTTCCGCTCATTGCTCGGCATCGCGGGCGACACCTCTGCTCCAACCTATGCCGAGCTTTACTCGGGAGAGTGGCGGCACCCTACATGTAGCGGTCATGGGCGTTAACCGGATAGGCAAGGCTTAATGCTGTAGACAGCTTGTAGGACAATGGCGATGAACGCAGACATCATTCAGCACGAAGAATTGGCCCAAAGCCGCGATTATCACCGGATTTCGCACGCGCTGGCCTATGTCGACACGCATTTCCAGGATCAGCCGTCGCTCGCGGAGATTGCGGCGCAGGCGGGCCTGAGCGAATTCCATTTCCAGCGCTTGTTTTCGCGCTGGGTCGGCATCAGCCCGAAGCAGTTCCTCAAGCATTTGACCCTGGAATGCGCCAAACGCAGCCTGGAGGCGTCCGCCAGCGTGCTCGACGCCGCCTACGACGCCGGCCTATCGGGGCCGGGCCGCCTGCACGATCTGTTCGTGACCTGCGACGCGGTCACGCCGGGCGAATACAAAGCGCGGGGCGAGGGGATGACGATCCGCTACGGCGCGCATCCCAGCCCGTTCGGCGAATGCCTGCTGCTGGTCACGGATCGCGGAATTTGCGGATTGGCCTTCACCGACGAAAACGAAACCCGCGAGTCGGCGCTGCAATACCTGTCCGACGGTTGGGAAAACGCCCACATCGTCGAATCGCCCGACGAAACGCAAAGCTATGTCGACCGCATGTTTGCCGCCAAATCGGACGGGAAGGCGGGCGCGAAGGCGCCGCTGCGGGTGCTGATGCGCGGCACGGAATTCCAGACCCGCGTCTGGCGCGCGCTGCTGACGATCCCGCCGGGCACGCTCACCACGTATGAGGATATCGCGCGGCGCCTCGGCTACACCTCGAACGCCGCTCGCGCCGTCGGCCGCGCCAACGCGACGAACATGATCTCCTACCTGGTGCCGTGCCACCGTGTCATCCGCAAGACCGGCGCCATCGGCGGCTACCGCTGGGGCCGAGCGCGCAAGCTGGCGATGATCGGCTGGGAAGCGGCACAGGCGGAGCAGGCGGCTTAAATGCCGGTACGGGGTGAGGGCGCAGGTATGCGGGAAACCCTTACCGCCGAACTTCTCTCGATGACGCCCTACGACGATAAGGAAGCGCGCCAGATTTCCGAGACCTTGGCCTGGATACTGTCCGGTGCCGAACTCTTCCGCGTACAAAAACCCGCCATACCGCCGAAGCATCTGATTTCCTATTTCGTCGTTGTCGACGGCAATCATGTGCTTATGGTCGACCATAAGAATTCCGGCCTTTGGCTGCCGCCGGGCGGGTATGTCGATCCGGGCGAGCATCCGCGCGATACGGTGGTCCGGGAAGCGGTCGAGGAACTTGGAATGGCGGCGGAATTCGCCCGGCCGGAACCGGTGATGCTGACGGTCGTCGATACGGTCGGCCGCACGGCGGGTCACACGGACGTTTGTCTCTGGTACGCCATTACCGGCGACCGGCAAGTGTCGCTCGACTATTGCCGTGAGGAGTTCAACGGCATCCAATGGTCCCATCGCGGTGAGCTGCCCAAGACCCGAGTGGAACCGGAACTGGCGCGGTTTGTTGGCAAATTTTATGGAGAATAGGGCAGTGGCTACGGTATGGGAGAAGATTGCCGCGCTTGCCGGTTTCTCGTGGTATTAGTCGTATAATGTATATTATGGAATTTTTATACTGATATTAATCAGCAGCTTGTGTCAATTCGTGCGCGGAATGCACAGCTGCCCTTACTCCAGCGACTTCAATCTCCATCCCGTCGTACCCAGGCTCGACACCAACCGGCAGTTCATCGCACAGCGTGCGGTAATCCAGATCCGTGCCCATGTGGCACAGCACCGCGCGCCGCGGCTTCACGCGCTCGATCCAGCTCAAGGTGAGATCGAGGTGTGCGTGGGTCGGATGCGGGTCGCGGCGGAAGACATCGACGATCCAGGTATGAACCCCTTGCAGCGCCGCGAACGCCGCCTCGTCCAGCGCCACGACGTCCGTCGAATAGGCAAAATCTCCGATCCGGAAGCCTTTTGTCGTTGAGTATCCGTGATCCTGCTCGAACGGCTTGATGGCGACGCCGGCGACTTCGAATTCGCCCGTGATCTCATACGGCACCAGGACCGGCTTGTAGTAGCGCACCGGTTCGCCGGGTTCCGGCGGCCGCAGCGGCGTGAACGCGTAGCCAAAGCGTTCGTTGAGGATTTTCAGGGTGTCGGCGTCGCCATAGACCGGCAACGGCGCGTGCATGACGAAGTTGATCCAGCGCAGATCGTCGATGCCATGGCTATGGTCTGCATGCGCATGGGTATAGATAACGGCATCGAGCCGCGCGACGCCCGCGTCGAGCAATTGCGCGCGGCAATCCGGCGACGTATCGAATAGCAGCGAAACTTCGCCGGTTTCGACGAGGATCGACGCGCGGCGGCGGCGGTTGCGCGGCTCGTTCGGATCGCAATCGCCCCAAATATCGCCGACCATCGGTACACCACTGGACGGTCCGGTCCCTAAAATCGTGATTTTTATATCGGTGTCAGGCACTTGCGGTAACGCGGCTGAACAATCTGTGGAAGTTCTCCGTGGTGATCCGGCCAATTTCTTGGGCGTCCAATTCCCGGACTTCCGACAACATCTCCGCCACATGGACGACATAGGCCGGTTCGTTGCGTTTGCCGCGGTTGGGCACCGGCGACAGATACGGCGCGTCGGTTTCGATCAGGATTCGGTCCAAGGGCAGCGATTTCGCCACATCCCGCAGGTTCTGCGCGTTCTTGAACGTCACGATCCCGGAAAAGGAAACGTAAAAGCCTATTTTTATCGCTTTTTCAGCGAGTTCAGGGCCAGCCGTAAAGCAATGAATGAGGCCTGGAAAGGGGGCCTCGCGATAGCCTTCCTGCAAGATATCGATCATGTCGTTGTCGGCGTCGCGGGCGTGCACGATCAACGGCAATCCGGTGCGGCGCGCCGCCTCGATATGCACCCGCAAACATTCCTGCTGCGCCGCGCGCGGGCTGCGTTCGTAGTAGTAATCGAGCCCCGTCTCGCCGATGCCGACGACTTTCGGATGCTCGGCCAGCGCTACCAGATCGGCCACCGTGGGAACGGCTTCGTTGCCCACCTCATGCGGATGGATGCCGAGGGAGCACCAGACGCCGTCGTAGCGTTCGGCGATGCCGCGGACCGTATCGAACGTGCTGAGTTTGGTACAGATCGTCACCAGTGTTTCCACCCCGGCGCGTTGCGCCCGCGCGACGACTTCGTCCAGATCGCCGTCGCGCTCGTGGTAGTCGAGGTGGCAGTGGCTGTCGACGTACAATTACCCCTCCTCTTCCGCCACGAAGCGCGGAAACACGGGCGCGGGCTTGGGCAACGCCTGCCCCGCTGCCAAGGCGGCGCCGAGGCTGGCGAAATCGCGCGCGTCTTGGGGTACCGAAAGCTGGTCGAGGATCTTGGCGCAGGCGTCCGGCATGAAGGGCTGCACGAACAGCGCGATGCAACGGATCGTCTCGGCCAGCGTATACAATACCGTCGCCATGCGGGCCGGATCGGTCTTGCGCAGCGCCCAGGGTGCCTGCGCGTCGACATAGCGGTTGGCGTCGCCGATCACCTCCCAGATCGCCCCCAGGGCGGTATGGAAGGATTGCGCGTTCATGGCAGTGCGCAGAGGTTCCAACAATCCGCGCGCCTTTCCCTGCAAGGCCTCGTCCGCCGGATCGAGGGCGCCGAATTCGGGCGTTTTACCGGCGCAGTTCTTGTTGATCATCGACAGAACGCGCTGGCACAGATTGCCGAGATCGTTCGCCAGGTCGCCATTCATGCGGTGCGTCATGGCCGCGTGCGAGAAATCGCCGTCATTGCCGAACGGCACCTCGCGCAGCAGGAAATAGCGCACCGGATCGAGCCCGTAGGTCTCCACCAGCTGCAGCGGATCGATGACGTTGCCGAGCGATTTGGAAATCTTCTCGCCCTCGTTGGTCCACCAGCCATGCGCGAAAACGCGTTTCGGCGGCGCGACGCCCGCGGCCATCAGGAAGGCCGGCCAATAGACCGCGTGGAAGCGCACGATATCCTTGCCGACCATATGCAGATCGGCCGGCCAGAATTGCCGGAACATATCTGATTTGCTGTCCGGATAGCCGACTGCGGTGATGTAGTTGGTCAGCGCGTCGAGCCAGACATACATGATGTGCGCGTCGTCGCCCGGCACCGAAACGCCCCATTTGAAGGTCGTGCGCGAGATCGACAGATCCTTGAGTCCGCCCTTAACGAAGCTGATCACTTCGTTGCGGCGGCTGTCCGGGCCGATAAAATACGGATTGGCCTCGTAGAATTCGAGCAGCCTGTCCTGCCATCCCGACAGGTTGAAGAAGTAACTCGGCTCCTCGACCCATTCGACCTCCGCGCCCGACGGCGCGATCCGCGTCCCGTCCTCGCGCTTTGTCAGCTCGCCTTCGGTGTAGAAGGCCTCGTCGCGCACCGCGTACCACCCGGCATAGGAGCCCAGATAGATATCGCCGTTCGCCTCGAGCGCCTTCCAGATCGCCTGCGACGCGCGGATATGGCGCGGCTCGGTGGTTCGGATGAAATCGTCGTTGGAAAAGTTCAACGCCGCCGGCAGCGAGCGGAACGTCTCGGACACCCGGTCGGTGAAATCCTTCGGCGACACCCCCGCATCGGAAGCCGCCTTCTCGACCTTCTGGCCATGCTCGTCGGTGCCGGTCAGGAAATGGACGTCGTAACCGTCGAGCCGCATGAACCGCGCCAGCACATCACAGGCCAAGGTCGTGTAGGCATGGCCGATATGCGGCGCATCGTTGACGTAATAGATCGGGGTCGTGATGTAGTAGGCCTTCGCCATGTCGTCCTCGGCCAGTGCAGGCGTGTTTTCAAGGTCTTACAGCCGCCTGCAGTGTGAGGAAAGCGCTGACGACGACTTGTTTGCGGTCGAGATTGGCGCTGTCCGCCTGAGCGAGCAAGCGGCTGACCTTTTCCCACACCGCCAGGATTTGCGCAAGGCGCGCCGTACCGCCGAAAGCCGCGGCCGCTTCCGCCTCGCCCGGGACGATTTCTTCGATTTGCGCGCCGCCCGCCGTATCGCGCACCAGTTTCGAAAGCCAGTCCGACAGCATCCTCGCAAAGGTCTCGAAGGCCGCCGCGTTTCCCGCCCGGGCTAGGCGGTCTCCGAGTGCATGTACCGCTTCGATGTTCAACGCTCCGATCGAGCCGAGCAGCTTCACCATTTCCCGATACAGCGCCAATCCGCCGGCATCGGCGAGGGCAATCGCTTCGCCGAGCGAACCATCCGCCAGACCGGCGAGCATCGCGCGTTCGTGTGCTTCCAACTCGTAGCGATGTTCGGCCAGAAGCGCCATCACGACATCGCGTTCGAGCGGCCGCAACGGCAACATCCGGCACCGCGATCGAATCGTCGGCAGCAACCGTCCCGGCGCATGGCTGACCAACAGAAAAACCGTCGCCGGCGGCGGTTCTTCCAGCATTTTGAGGATGGCGTTCGCCGCGGCCCGGTTCATCTCGTCCGCGGCGTCGACGATGACGATCCGCCAGGTCCCCTCGCCCGGCGTCAACCGGAGGAAATTCGTGGCCCTGCGGACATCGTCGACGACAATTTCCGTGCGCAGTTTCTTGGTCGTCGGACTGTCCGTACGCTCGACCGTAAACAGGTCGCTATGGCCGCCGGACGCGACCCGGCGAAATACCGGATCCTCTTCGTCGACCGCCATCGATGCCGGCGCATCGCCGAACAGCCCGCCGCCCTGCGCATCGCCGCCGGCCAACAAGTATCGGGCGAAGCGGAATGCCAGCGTCGCTTTGCCGATCCCGCGCGGCCCGGAAAGAATCCAAGCATGGGCGAGACAGCCGGAGCCCGCCGCGTGGAGCAGAATGTTCTCCGCCGTTTCATGCCCTTTCAAGGTTGGGTTTTTGCGTGGCGCTAGAGTCTCGAGATCGCTCATTTCAAGGTAACTGTAAGACGCGTTGAAACGATTTCCCGAATTACCGCCTGAACGGCGGCGGCATCCTGCGTCGCGTCGATGACCACGCACCTGTTCGGCTCGCGGCGCGCGATATCCAAGAAGCCGTCTCTTAAACGTTGATGAAAACCGTCCGTCATCCGCTCGTACCGCGTTTCGTTGCCGGCGCGCGACCCGGCCCGGGCAAGACCCGTTTCGACCGGCAAATCCAATATAAGCGTCAGGTCGGGCTTCAAATCACCTAGAACAAGCGTATGCAGCGCTTCGATCGGCGCGCGCCCGAGTTCATGGCCGTAGCCTTGATACGCCATCGTCGAGTCGGCGAAGCGGTCCGAAACGACCCATTCGCCGCGTTCGAGCGCCGGCCGAATAAGCCGTTCGACGTGATCGCGCCGGGCGGCATAGTGGAGCAGCGCTTCCGAGACCCGGTCCCAACGCTCAACGGTGCCTTCGACCAGCAGCCGCCGGACCTCTTCAGCGCCCGGCGAACCGCCCGGTTCGCGCGTTGCGACAACCTTTTGTCCAGCCGCTTCCAAAGCCTCGACCAACATTCGTAGATTGGTCGATTTTCCAGCCCCCTCGCCGCCCTCGAACGTGACGAAACGGCCGGTCATCTCAGAATTTGCCTCCCCATACGAGATAGCGCAGCGCCTCGCCCAGCCGCCCGACGGGGCCGAGTTGAGCAACGTCGGCGCCGGCATATAGCGGCACTTCGACAGTGTCGGCTCCGGGCGCGGAAACGACCAGCGTTGCAATGCGCGTCCCCGTCTTGATCGGCGCCGGAAGGGGTTCTTCGTAGGTCACGGCGACCTTCAATTTGGATCGTGACTTGCGCGGTATGGTGATGACGAGTGGATCCTTGATGACGATCGGCACGCTTTCCGCCTCGCCGAGCCAAACCAAAGCATCGGCTACTTTCTCGCCCGCCTGAAACAGCGCGTAGTTGTTCCAGGCGCGGAATCCCCAGTCGATCAGCCGCTCGCTGCCGGCCGCTCTCGCCTTGACCGACTTGAACCCGTTGGCGACGACGATCAGTCGCCGGTCCTTGCGCTTTGCCGACGCGGTCAGGCCGTAACCGGATGCTTCGGTATGCCCGGTTTTAAGCCCGTCGGCGCCCGTATTCTTGTACAGCAGTGGATTCCGGTTACCCTGATTTATCTTATTGTATTTAAAAGATAATTCAGCGTAGTAATGATAATAGTCCGGAAAATCCCGTATCGTCCTTTCGGCCAAAATCGCGAGATCTTCAGCGGTCGTCACGTGGTCGGGATCGGGCCAGCCGCTGGCATTTCGAAACGTCGTGTTCGACATGCCTATTTTCCGCGCTTTCTCGGTCATGAGCTCGGCAAATGCAGCCTCGCTGCCGCCGATACCTTCCGCGACGACGATTGTCGCGTCGTTCCCGGATTGCACGACGATGCCGCGGATCAAATCTTCGACCGAAACGCGGTCGCCGATTTTGACGAACATTTTCGAACCGCCCTTGCGCCACGCCGCCTCACTGACCCGAAAGGTGTCTTCGAGGGACAGGCTGCCGTTCTGGAGCCGCTCGAACAGCAAATAGGCCGTCATCATCTTCGTCATCGAAGCCGGGTAGATGACCGAATCCGCGTCTTTTCGATACAGCACGGCCCCGGTATCGAACTCGATGACGATCGCCTGTTTGGCGTCGGTTTCGATTGCGCCCGCACTGCCGATTGAAACGAGCAGTGCAACGCCTGCGGAAAATACTACCGCCAATCTCGCGATCCGCTTCATACTTACCCTCAAATTTTCCTTAGAGCCGGTATTTCCGCAAGTTTATACTGCAAATTTAGCCCGCAATGTGACGGTGAATGCGATCAATCGACGACGATCCGGGCATCTTTCATGCCGGCATCGATGACGGTCTCCAGCAACCCGTCTGCCTCTGCCACATCCATCAGCGGTCCAAGCCGTACCCGGAAAAACGGTCGCTCGAACGCCAGGACCTGGTAGATATCGGCTGGACCGATCAGCGACAGCCGTGCCCGCATCTTATTTGCGTTATCGTACTGGCTAAAAGCGCCGACTTGCACGAAAATGCGGGGTTTGGCGCCGACCGGAAGAACCTTGACGGTCTGATCGAGCACGGGCTCGGAGAGCCGTCGGCGGATATCCCTTTCCGGTACGGTCTCAACGGCAACGACCTTATGGTTATTCGTCGGCGGCGGTGCTACCGACGCTCCCGGCGGCGGCGCCAAAGACTTGCTCGTCACCGCGACCCGGGGAGCGGCTTTCGGCGGCGGTTTATCCGAAACCGGGATATCGACCACACGCCCGTAAGACGCTGCGATTTGCCGGCTTTCCCAGGATAATATTTCGACGCGCACCGTTGCCGTACCGGTACGTTCGAAGCCGAGAAGCTGCGCGCCGCGGCGCGACATATCGATGATTCGGCCGCGCGCGAACGGTCCTCGGTCATTCACGCGAACCTTCAGGGACCGGCCATTGTCCAGGTTCGTGACCCGGACGACGCTCGGCAGCGGCAAAGTTTTATGCGCTGCGCTGATCGAATTCATGTCGAAAGATTCGCCGTTCGCCGTATTCTTGCCATCGAACTTGGGGCCGTACCATGACGCGATGCCGGTTTGGTTATAGCCGTAGTCGACTTTCGGGTAATACCAGACGCCGTAGATCTGATACGGATCGCCGATTTTGTAGCGACCCGGCGTCGGATCCTTTTTCGCCGTCGCTTCCGTAGACCCTGTGTTTCTTTTTGCCGAAGAGACAATGAATTCAGTCTCGGCGCAGCCGCCGAGACTCAACAAAAGCACTGCTGCAGCGAGCCAGGTACGTCGATGCGTCACACCAAAGCCCCCATGATTTAGTAGTCTGTTTAGGCCCACCCCCAGAATGTTGATATTCTACCGCCCAGCAATTTGATCGGCAAGGCGCCCGACGGCGATCGCGAAATAATGGCTGCGGTTCCAGCGCATAATGACCCGGTAGTTCTTGTAAGCGAGATATGCGGGACCGCCGGCGCCGGCGGGTAAAATTACAGAAGCGGCGAGGTCGCTGTCCTGCAAGGCGGAGCCATCTTCCTGCGTGACCCCTTCCGCAGCCCAGCCCGACACCGTTTTGCGCACTTTCAAATCCGCGCGCTTCGGGTCGAAATCCTTCGGCACCTGAACGCGCCGCCCCCACCGTTCGCCGGCCCGCCAGCCGTAGCTCGATAGATAATTGGCGGCGGACGCGAATACATCCGCCCGCGTCGTCCAGATATCCTTGCGACCGTCCTTGTCGTAATCGACCGCGTAACCTACGAAACTGGACGGCATAAATTGTGCCTGCCCCATGGCGCCGGCCCAAGATCCCATCATCGCATCGGATTTGATGTGGCCACCATCGACGATCTGCAATGCCAAATGCAGTTCTTTGCGGAAGAAGGCGCTGCGCCTGCCGTCGAAAGCAAGCGTCGCCAAGGCATCGATGACCTTGAAGCCGCCGGTAACGCGGCCGAAATCGGTTTCAATACCCCAAAAAGCGACGATGAACTGCGGCGGCACACCGTATTTTCGACTGACTTCCGCAAGCAATACTTTGTTTTCAGAGAGCTTTTTTTGACCCTTCTGTACACGCGATTGCGGTACCACGCGTTGCATATACTGATTGAACGTCAACGTGAACTCGGGCTGTCTGCGGTCGAGTTCGATAACGCGGGGAATGGGCTTAATACCAGACAAAGCCGCGTCGAGCGTCGCGGCGGAGATGCCTCTAGCCGCCGCCTCACCGCGCAGCGCCTTCAGCCAGGTATGAAAATTCGGCTGCGCATTTGCCGGCAGCGAAGTCGCCGCTACTAACGTGAAAACGGCAGCCTGCCAAAGCCCTTTGGCGATCATTCTATCCTCCACGTATTCTCAGCGATTTCTGCCACACGCGCTGACAGGTCGCAATAAAATCCGGAAAGAAGAACCGCGCCGGTGGAGGAACGTAGGATCGCGGTCGATGATTCGCAGATCCTGATTCGGCGCGGAACCCGGCTTGGCCGATAAGACGCTAGGCATTTCGCCGCAATTCCCGATGCAGGATGTACAGGCCGCTGGCCACGACGAGAGCGGCACCGCCGAACATTCGCACATCCGGGATGTCGTCCCAAAGGACCATGCCGAGCAAAAC
>JAKZTB010000142.1:0-6982 GCA_047517345.1 Alphaproteobacteria bacterium | reverse complement strand
ACCGAGCCCGGGCCTGTGGATAAGTGGACAGCTCGGCAAAGCAGCCGACCTGACCACTTCCCCACAGGCCCAACCACCACAACAGAAGCGGTCAATTCATATGGTACATAAAGCGGTCAACTCAGTTTGTTATCGACACTCGTGATTGGACGGCCGAAGGACAAGCTGTCGTGATCGATCCGAGGCTAGCGGGACCGGTGCGAGAGACTATAATAATAGCCTGAAACGGTTGTAGAATTTAGCCCTAAGGTCTTGCCGCCGAACTGACGAACGAACCAAATGACGACCAGGATCGAACTCACACCGCCGGACATCTCAGGCTATGCGGAGGGAAACACCGGAATTCCTTATTACACGACATTCGACAGCGGAAAGCCCGGACCGCATATCCTGATCAATGCCGTGACCCATGGAAACGAGCTTTGTGGCGCCATAGCTGTCGAATTTCTGTTCCGCCACGATGTGCGCCCGACCCGCGGAAAGCTCTCCCTCGGGTTTGCGAACTTTATGGCATTCCTGAAGTTCGATCCTGCCGCGCCAACAGGCTCCCGTTATGTCGACGAGGACATAAACCGGCTTTGGTCTCCCGAGGTGCTGGACGGTCCCCCCGACACGCTCGAATTGCAACGCGCCCGCGAACTCCGGCCATTCATCGACACTGTCGATGTGCTGCTCGACCTGCATTCGATGCAGCAGAGCAGCCCGCCATTAATGCTGAGCGGTCCGCTTGCCAAAGGCAGAATGCTGGCGGCCGGTGTCGGCTTTCCGACGCATGTCGTCTCGGACGAAGGTCATGCGGCCGGCAACCGCCTGCGCGATTACGCCGCTTTTGGCGATCCGAATAGCCCGAAGAACGCGTTGCTCGTCGAATGCGGGCAGCATTGGGAAGCCGATAGTGCGGTCGTTGCGCTTGAAACTACATTGCGATTTCTTCGTCACTTCGATGCGATCGATCCCGAATTCGCGAAAGCCCACCTGCCGGCAACGGAGCCTGCGCGGCAGCGCTTCATCGAAGTGACCGAGGCGGTAACCGTTCGGAGCAATGCTTTCGAATTCGCGCAACCCTATACAGGCCTCGAAGTCATTCCGAAATACGGAAGCGTGATCGGTCATGACGGCGATACGCCAATACGCGCGCCTTACGACGATTGCGTACTGATCATGCCGTCGCGCCGCCTGCATCCGGGACAGACGGCTGTCAGGCTGGGCCGCTTTATCGAGGGGCTCGCGCCGGCAGGCTAACCGGAGCTACTCCGCTTTCTCGGCCAACGCGGCGGTATCCAAGGCACGCAGTTCGGTTTTAAGCACCTTACCGTAGTTGTTTTTCGGCAATTCGCCGACAAATCGGTAATCCTTCGGGCGCTTGAAGCGTGCGATATTATCGATGCAATAGGCGTCGAGGGTTGCGGGGTCCGGCTCACCGGCCGCCGGAACCACATAAGCGACGACGACCTCCCCCCATTCCGGATGCGGCCGTCCGATCACGGACACTTCGGCAATCTCGGGATGGCGAAGTAGGGCCTCCTCGACTTCGCGTGGATAGATATTGGTGCCGCCGGAGATGATCATGTCTTTCGAGCGGTCCTTCAAAGTCAGAAACCCGTCCGCATCGAACGAGCCGACATCGCCGGTGTGAAGCCAACCGCCGCGCAGCGTTTCCGCCGTCGCTTCCGGATTGCGCCAATAACCGCTCATAACGGAGTCCCCGCGAACCAAAATTTCGCCGACTTCGCCGACCGGCAAAAAGTTGTCTTCCGGGTCGGCAACGCGCACTTCGACGACGCTCTGCGCCGTACCAACCGATCCCAACCGCTCGAGCCAGCGGGGATGTTCGTTATCGGCGTGAACCCGCGCGGACAGCGCGGTTATGGTCATCGGGCTTTCGCCTTGACCGTAAAGCTGGGCGAACTTCGGTCCGAAGCGCTCAAGCGCGGCGCGGCTGTCCGCCACATACATCGGCCCGCCACCATATTGGATCTGCTTCAGGTTCGACGTATCGACATCTTCATCGTGGTCCAGCAGGCGTTTGACCATCGTCGGCGCCGCAAAGAACACCAGTCCGGGCCAATGGCCGATGATCTCGAAAATTTCCCCTGGAAGGAAGCTGCCGCTTTCGGGTAGCACGTGGCAGGACGCCTGCGTCACATGGGCGAGACCGTACAAGCCCGAACCGTGGCTCATCGGCGCCGCATGCAAAATCGCATTCCACGGCGCGCCTTGGTCCATGTCCGCAAAGTAACAGAAAATAGCCGCGAGCAGATTGCGATGACTCAGGACAGCGCCTTTCGGCTGGCCGGTTGTACCGCTGGTATAGAACAGCCAGGCAGGATCCTGCTGCGCCCGTGTCGTACAAGGGATCGTTTCGGTATCGAGCATATCCTCATACTCGTTTCCCCCCACCTCGACAACGCGTTCCAACGCACCGCCCTGCAACGATGCGATCGTTTCGGTTAGATCGCTTGTCGCAAGGCACAAACGTGTTTCGCTGTTCTCGAGAATATAGGCGAATTCCGTTTTATGGAGCTTGGCGTTGATCGGTACGGCAACGAGCCCGGCATGCCAGCAGCCATACAGCGCTTCCAGGAATTCAGGACAGTTTTTCAGGGCCAAACCAACCCGGTCCCCCGGTTCGAGACCAAACCTATTTCGCAACGCGCCGGCAATGCGCGCGGCCCGATCCGCGAGTTGCGCATAGCTCAGCAAGACCGTACCGCCGCGCGCTACCGCGGGACGCTCACCCCGCGCCATGCCAGCGCGGACAAGGTGGTTGGCGATATTCATCAACAATTCTCCGTAATCGTATGTCGAAATCTTGCCGCCACACAGCCATCGTGGCAAGTTCGCTGGGAAATCTTTAGGCAATCCACATCAACGGACCAAGACGTAACGTGCGAAATCCGCTCAACCGGCGCGACATGCCGATATTCAATACCTCGCCCATGGTCGGGCGACTGGTCCTGGCATGCGTGATTATTCACGTCGTCATGGTTTTGTTGCCCGCGCCGGCGGCTATGGACATGATCGAGCGTTTCGCCTTCGTTGCGGCACGCTATACCATCGCCGGCGCGTGGCAATTCGATCCGATTGCTTTCGTTCTGGCGCCCGTCACATACCTTTTTTTGCATGCTGGATTTGTTCATCTGTTGCTGAATATGGCCATGTTGTTGGCTTTCGGCACGCCGATCGAACGACGCATGTCCGCCCTGAATTTCAGCGTCTTGTATGTCATTTGCGGCATGGCGGGCGCCGCACTATGGACGGCGTTTAATCCGCAAACGGTCAGCCCGTTGCTCGGCGCTTCCGGCGCGATATCCGGCATGTTCGGTGCGGTCGGCCGCATCAGCCTGACCGGCGGCCCGGGACATGGCATGCCCTTCCGGAACAGGAAGGCTGCGCTGACATTCGTTATCCTGTGGCTTGTGTTCAACTTTGTATTCGGAATTATCGGCCTGGCGCTGTTCGGCATGGAGGGCGATGTCGCCTGGGAGGCGCACCTTGGTGGGTTCGTTGCCGGTTTTGTTCTAATCAACCTGTTTCTCCGCCGTACGAACGGTGACGCGGCCCACGGCGGCGACTAGTGGATACACTCCAACCTTTGAGCACGAAACGTCCATGTGTAGTATCGAGCACGCGCAGACGAACGACTAAGAGGCCCGTTATGAATGCAATTGAAATCCTAATGTCTCGGAACTCGATACCGCCGAAATTGTTGTTGGAGCCAGCGCCGGACGAAGACACTCTGCGGGAAATCTTGGCAACGGCGGTGCGCGCGCCCGATCACGGCGGAATTCAGCCATGGCGGTTTCATATCGTCCGCGGCGAAGCCCGCGCCCGGCTGTCTGAAATATTCGTCGAAGCGTTGCTGAAACGGGACCCCGATGCGCCCGAAGCGGTCATCACCAAAGAGCGAAAACGGACGAGTTTTGCGCCGGTCGTCATCGTCGCCTGCGCGGAAATCACCACGGACAATCCTAACGTCCCGCCGATGGAGCAGATCGTATCGACGGGAGCCGCAATTCAAAACATCATGAACGCGGCACACGCGAAAGGATTCGGCAGTTTCCTTTCGACCGGCAAGAACGCGCGCGACCCGCATGTGAAGCAGGCCTTCAACCTGCAGGAAAAAGACGAATTGGTCGGGTTCATCTATCTCGGTACGCCGAAGCCGGGACTCAGCGGAAAGCCGCGACCGGACGCGATGGAATTTTGCAGCGAGTGGACCGGCACCGCGGCAGCGGAATAGGAAACCGCGTCGCGGAGTCTCTTTATTTTACGCAATCGAATTCGGCGACGTTTGTTTGCGGTATTAGCCCGTAATTCGATTGGCGAGGCCCTTTGCGCATCAGAACAGCGCGCTTCCCGAACGTGGCGCAATGATCCTTGGCGGTCCACTCCGCTATGCCGAACTGGTGTGTCGTATATTCAATCGCGACGCTATTTTCGTCGCCCGACTTGACGGCACATGCGGCCGACAACAGCACAACGGCGATGAACCAAAGCCGCTTTAATCCAAAAACCGAAACCGCATACAACGGGAAGTCCCCTTTACTGAAATCGCGCGTTCACCCCGGATATGGGAAGGTTAGACGCGCTTTCAATTCGCGCATCGGTCCAATGCTATCCGAGCGCTTCCTCCGCGGGCAGGAACTCGGTTCCGGTATCTCGGGCTACCGCTTCATAGGTTACAGCGCCCGTGTGAATATTCAGCCCGTTGCGTAAATGCGGATCCATGCGCAGCGCTTGTTTATAACCCTGCTCCGCGATGGCCAGCGCGAAAGGCAAAGTCGCATTGTTGAGGGCAAAGGTCGATGTCCGCGCGACCGCACCCGGCATATTGGTCACGCAATAATGCACGACATCGTGTTTTATAAATGTCGGCGCATCGTGCGACGTGGGTTTGGACGTCTCGAAACACCCGCCCTGATCGATAGCGATATCGACCATCACGGAGCCGGGCCGCATTGCGCGGACCATCTCTTCGGTCACGAGCTTAGGCGCCGCGGCACCCGGCACCAGAACCGCACCAACGACAAGATCGGCTTCGATGACATGGGATTCGATTGCATCGACCGTCGAATAGAGTGTGTTCAACTGGCCGCCGAACCGCATATCCAATTCTGCGAGCCGGTCCAAGGACTTGTCGAGGACAGTGACCTTGGCTTCCATCCCCATCGCCATACGGGCTGCGTTGATCCCGGAAACGCCGCCGCCAACGATCAGGACTCGCGCCGCGGTAACACCGGGGACGCCGCCGAGCAGGACGCCCGCGCCGCCCTGTTCTTTTTCCAGATTATGCGCGCCGACCTGTACCGCCATGCGGCCGGCGACTTCGCTCATCGGCGCCAGCAGCGGCAGGTTACCGAACTTGTTGGTCACCGTTTCATAGGCGATGCCAATGCAACCCGTTGCCATCAAACCTTCGGTCAGCGCCTTGTCCGCAGCCAGATGAAGATAGGTAAACAAAACCTGGCCTTCCCGCAGCATGGCCAATTCCGGCTGCAGCGGCTCCTTTACCTTCACAATCAAATCCGCCTGCGCGAAGACGTCGGCCGCCGAACCGACAACTGTCGCGCCTGCCGACCGGTAGGCCTCGTCGCCAAATCCGATTCCCATGCCGGCCGCCGTCTCGACGATAACCTCATGGTCATGATGGACGAACTCGCGCACGCTTCCGGGAACGAGTCCGACTCGATATTCGTGCGACTTGATCTCTTTCGGTACGCCGACGCGCATCGCTCTATCCCATTTTTACTGCTAGCGCATAGCTTAACGGGTCACTGGTCCGCGGCAAGTGCCATTGCGATGCGGTCAAATACGGCTTGTGGTTGCTCGTTCGGTGTTTGTCTGAACAGCCGCATCGTCGGATACCACGGGGTCCGATCCCCTTCACGCCCCCATCGCCAGTCCGGGTTGGACGGAAGTATCAACCAGGTTGGAATTCCTAAAGCGCCAGCGAGATGGGCCACCGATGTATCCACGCCAATAAGCAGGTCTATCGCCGCTAAGGCTGCTGCAGTATCCGAAAAGTCGCGAAAACTTTCGCCCAAATACTGAAGCGACATACCCGCCGGTGCGGGTTGCCGCGCAGCTTCCCCAACCTGCAACGCGTAAAAGGCAAGGTTATCGTTTGCCAGCAGTGCAAATCGTTCCAGACTGTGACTGCGGTTTCGGTCGTTCGAATGCGCCGGATTGCCCGCCCAAACCAAGCCGATGCGGCGGCGGTCGGAATTTTCCAAATTTATCGCCGGCGGTGGTGCGAGATACGGTTTGGTACCCTCCAAGACACCAAATATCGAAGGCAAGCTCATAAGAGCCGCGTGGTTATCATGCGGCGGGGATTGGCCCGGCAACACCACATCGGTCACGCCTTCCACGGATCGGAATATTCCCTGCAACGCTGCGCGCGCTTCCAAAACAACGCGTGCCCCGCGTGCGGCAACTAGCGGCGCGTAGCGGACAAAATGAATGGCATCGCCAAGACCTTGTTCCGGCCAAAGCAGAATCGTTTTGCCCGAGATGTCCTCGCCTTGCCACGGCGCCGTCCGCATCCGCTGCTTGAATTCCGGGCGCCGCAACCGCCATTCATGTTCGGCCCACCCTTTCTCGAATTCGCCGTTGCATAAATGATCGTGCGCCAGATTGACATGTGGATCGAAGCGTTCCGGGTCGATCTCTATCGCGCGTATGAATGCCCCTCGCGCTTCGTCGAACTCGTGAGTCTGACTCAAGGCGACGCCGAGTGTGTTCCAATATATCGGATTGTTCGGGTCGCGCGTGCAGGCATCTTTTAAATACCGAACGGCCGCGATATCGTCGCCACGCCACGCGAGAACGCGGCCCATATTGTGTAGCGCACCCGGTTCCTTGGACACAAGTTTGTCTCACGCGGCGGGCCTGATTGAGATCGCGGCGTGCCACGCCTGACGAGCTTGAGCGGGGCTCAGGTAGCCGTTCTTTTCGACGATCCACTGGGCATTGTAGA
>JAKZTB010000141.1:0-15772 GCA_047517345.1 Alphaproteobacteria bacterium | reverse complement strand
CATTCCGTTCAATATTGCGGCCATGGGGGCGCCCTAGGAATCGGCGCCCGATCGATCTGTCGAGGATGTCTGATGTCGCAAGCCGCCGCGCCGTACATGGAAATGTCGCTCTCGGAAATGGGCAAGAACAAGAAAGAGTCGGACCAGGACGCCCTTCACATCCTGCCGCTCGAGATTCTTCCGCTCGAAACGCCGGGATTGAAACGGGCGCGGCTGATCAAGAACGTCCGCCTGGACAGTGTTGTCGAATTGTTCCGAGAAGCCGATACCGGCAGCGGACAGGTCCATCCGTCAAAACTCGGTCCGGTTTTCAATTGGTCGGACGACGATACGCATCAGGACGGCACGCTCGTCAACGTCGTTTGCAATCTGCACAGCTACGACGTCTACACACTCAGGATTCAGCTCCGGAAGCTCGGCATCGACGTCGAAAATTTTGATAAATTGAAGCTTTCGAAAGAGAAAAGCAGTGAGCTGACCAACTCCATGATGACCTTCACCATGCCGTTGATCAAACAGATATACGGCGAAGCGAGCTCGGATATCAAGGATGTCGGACAGCTCATCGGCTTGTTCTCGTCGCCCGACCGGGAAGAGGCGTTAAAGAACCTCAAACTGATGGCAAACAAACTCAAGATCGGACTCGCCGACGTCCCGAAATTCCTCGAAGATTATGGCGACGTTTTCATGTCGTTGGCCTACTACAAGAATTGCCTCGACAATTTGATTCCGAGAGTCATGGCCTATACGGATGCGACGGACGAGCTCAAAGAAAACTACCAGATGAAAAACGACCGCCGCCTGATGAGGTGCGTCGACTTCGTCGGCAATCATCTGGCCGACGTTACCGCGTCGATCACGGGGCGCTTCGAAAGCTTCGACCGCCATTCCGAGGAACTTTGGGAAAATATCACCGCGGAATCGTTCGCCAAGATCAAGGCGATGATCCAAAGCCACCACGTGACGGTCGGCGGTGTTTTGTGCGGCCTTTCCGTGAAGATGAACAGCTGGCACGAACAGTTCGGAAACGGTGGCGGTCTTGTCGCCAAGGGTGACTTTATACTGTCCGAAATGCGGCAGGGTATCGAGCGGATTGTCGAAATCGAAAATTCGGCGCCGAAAATCTCCGACGTCTGATCCGATGCGGCCTGCCGCAACGCACAATTGAAAATAATCGTTTGATTGCAGTCAATTAAGGTTGTGCGGCGAATCCGCGCACCGCATGGACTCGTCGTTGGCGTCGCGATATGTTGCAACGCAGCATCGCCTGCATGAATTCCATTCATACATACATAACCACGATATTTGAACGGGACCACGCGCACTGCGCTCGTGGCCATAAAGGAGATTTTTGAAATGCAGCAAACTGCCGTCGAGACGGCCACTGAAATCGAGATAAAGGGCCCAGTGCGCGATGGGTACGGCGCGATTTTGACGCCCGAGGCGTTGGCGTTTCTCGCCGCGTTGGAGCGGCGGTTCGGAGCACGGCGGCTTGAATTGTTGCAAGAGCGTATCGCGATGCAGATGCGGATCGACGATGGGGCGCTCCCCGATTTCCTGCCCGAGACCAAAGCGGTGCGGGACGGCGACTGGAAAGTTGCGCCGGTGCCGGCCGACCTGCAGGACCGCCGTGTCGAAATCACCGGCCCGGTCGACCGCAAGATGGTCATCAATGCCCTGAACTGCGGCGCGAACGTGTTCATGGCGGATTTCGAGGACGCCAACACGCCGACCTGGAACAATCAAATCCAGGGTCAGATCAATCTGCGTGACGCGGTGCGGCGCACCATCGACTTCACCGACCCGAACTCCGGCAAGGATTACGCGCTGAACGACGAGACCGCGACCCTGATCGTGCGCCCGCGCGGCTGGCATTTGCCGGAAAATCACGTCCATGTCGACGGCGCCCCCATGAGCGGCAGCCTGTTCGATTTCGGCCTGTTCTTCTTCCACAACGCCAAGCAGGCGGCCGCCAACGGTTCGGGCCCGTATTTTTACCTGCCCAAGCTCGAAACCCACCTCGAAGCGCGCCTGTGGAACGACGTTTTCGTGTACGCGCAAGAAACGCTCGGTATTCCCCAAGGGACCGTGAAGGTGACCGTGCTGATCGAGACGATCATGGCCGCGTTCGAGATGGATGAGATCTTGTACGAGCTGCGCGACCACATGGCCGGCCTCAACTGCGGACGATGGGACTACATCTTCAGCTATATCAAGAAGTTCCGGAACCGGCCGGACTTCGTGCTGCCGGATCGCGGACAGGTCACAATGACCAGCCATTTCCTGCGCTCCTACACCCTGCTGCTGATCAAGACCTGCCACCGCCGCGGCGCACACGCCATGGGCGGCATGGCGGCGCAAATACCGATCAAGGACGACGAGGACGCCAATGCGGCGGCGCTGGCCAAGGTGCACGCCGACAAGGAGCGCGAAGCCAATGACGGGCATGACGGCACCTGGGTCGCCCACCCGGGCCTGGTGCCGGTCGCCAAGGCCGTCTTCGACGACAAGATGCCCGAGGCCCACCAAATCGCCCGCGCCCGCCAGGACGTGCATATCACCCAGGCGGACTTGCTGAAGGTCGCCGAAGGGACGATCACCGAGGACGGCTTGCGCAACAATCTCAATGTCGGCATTCAGTATGTCGAAGCTTGGCTCGGCGGGCAGGGTTGCGTGCCGATCTACAATCTGATGGAGGATGCGGCGACGGCAGAAATTTCCCGCGCCCAGGTCTGGCAATGGCTAAAGCACGGCGCGGCCGTCGAAGGCGTCGGCGCGATCGATGCGACGACGGTCGAGCGCCTGACCGGGGAAGAGCTGGCGAAGGTCCGCGATCTGGTCGGCGAAGACCGTTTTGCGGGCGGCCACTACGAAGAGGCGGCGGCGCTGTTTCTCGACATGGTGACGGCCGAGGACTTCGAGGATTTCCTCACCCTGCCGGCCTATGAGCGGATCACAACGGTCTCGGCTTAGCCGCTAACTCCGCCAGCGCAGCTCCTGCGCCTTGACCGGGTTCTCGAAGGGGCTGCCGGTTTCGGTCGATTTCGCCCACGCGTCTCTCAGGCGGTAGTACCATTTCGCCTGCATGTCGGCGTCGTTGATCAGCATGAGCTTGGGATCGTGCTTCAGCCCTTCCTGCTGCATCGATACGATGTCCCGGTCCTGTTTCAGGAAGGCGCGGGCGTAGGGCCGCAGCAGCGGCTTGAGCGGCGTCAGCCAGGGCTGCGTCCAGTAAATCTGGTGGTTGAGTTCGGTTTCGTGCTCGTTGATCGGCGTCACCGCGGTGAGGCCGCACAGCACGTGTTTGCCGGCGCGGATATGCTCGATACGGACGCCCGGCAGCTGGAAGGATATCGCCGTCGTCATCTCGCCGCCGAGGAGTTTGTAGGCCGCCGAATTCGATGAAGGCGGGTGCCGCACCATGGTGAAACCGCGCTCCGAGGGCGCGAAGGCTTTGGCCTTCTCGTGAATCGATTTGCGCGACCGCCACCACCAGGCGCGGTGCACGAAGGGACCATGCGCGGGGTCCATGAGCCCGACGATGGCGTGATCGACGTGACAGGGGAAATGCATCGTAAACGCGGTATTCGGGTGGCGGGTGCCGATCTCCGGAATTTCGGGCGGGTCGATCGGAACGTCTGTCTCGTCGCTGAAATAGATCCAGATATTGCCTTGCATTTCGCGGCACGGGTAGCGCTGGACTCCGACCCGGTCGACATTGAATTTCTGGCCTTCGACCAGCGACGGGATCGCGGTGCAGCGACCCTCCCGGTCGAAGCGCCAGCCGTGGTAGCAGCATTCCACCTCGCGGCCATCGAAAGCACCCATGGACAGCGGCATGCCGCGATGCGGGCAGATGTCGCGAATCGCAAAGGGAATGCCGTCCGCGTCGCGGGCCAGCAGGATCGGCTCCTCCAAGAGCGTTTTCGCCACCATCGACCCCCGTTTGAGCCGGTCTCCCCGATGCGCGAAATACCAGAGATTCTTGAGAAACATAGGGTCCCCGAACGATCGGCTTTAGAGCCCGTTTGGGAATATGTTGCTGTTTTCATTGGCGACTGTCGAGTCGGATGGCAGGAGCGGCCCGCTGGGCGATGCCGGCCATCGGCCAAGCGCCGCGACGCACCAGCCGGCCGACAAGCGCCAACCCTCCGGGGGGCCTTTGTTTAATCGCTGGACCGCGTCAGCGCCCGCTTGCGATGCATCCAGCATCGCGGCGCGAACCCTTCCTAACCAGCAAGTAAACAAAGGCCATGAAAACAACAACATATTCCCAAACGGGCTCTTACTGTATCCTGCCGCAGCGTCTTCTGAATGGATGTTTATCACGACGGCGTTGAGGACACATGTCTGTTATTGTCGCAGTCTCCTGGGGTGAATTGCTCGACAAGATCTCGATCCTGGAGATCAAGCGCGACCGCCTGACCGATCCGGCGCAGCTGGCCAATGTCGAACACGAGCATGCCACGCTGTGCGCCGCCCGGGACAAGGCGATGCCGGAAGGCGCGGACGTTTCCGACAGTTTCGCCGGACTCCGCATCGTGAACGAAACGCTGTGGGACATCGAAGACGACATCCGCGACTGCGAACGCGACAAGGACTTCGGTCCCCGATTCGTCGAACTTGCCCGCGCCGTCTATATCAACAACGACCAGCGGGCCGCCATCAAACGCCGGATCAACGACGCGCTCGGATCGGATATCGTCGAGGAAAAATCCTATACGGAATACGATTGAGGGCGACATGACGTGGTTCCTAGAAATTCATAGGGACAAACTCAGCGACAATCCAAGGTGTAGATTCCGCTGATCTGCCGAATACGAAAGCCTATCCGGTTATTTCAGCTGATCGTTAGTCCACCGTCGACGACGAAGGTGCCGCCGGTGGCAAAACCGGCCGCGTCGGACGCCAAGAAAGCGATCCAGGGGGCGATGTCTTCCGGTGTGCCGAGACGGCCCAGCGGTGTCGCCTCTACCATGGCGGCCGCTCGGCCTTCCGGGTCGGGATGGTCATCCCAGTCCGGTGTCTGTTCTAGCGCGCCGGGGCAAACGGCGTTGCAGCGGATGCCGTGTTTCGCGTAATGGACGGCGATGTGCCGGTTCAGGCCGAGCAGGCCGCTCTTCGCCGTCATGTAGGAAACGTTCGGCGTGCGGCCGTTGAGCGCGGTAATCGAGCTGACGATGACGATCGATCCGCCGTTTCCTTGGTCGATCATCCGCGCCAGCCCATGCTTGCAGGTGCGGAAAACGCCGCGCAGATTGACGTCCTGCGTTCGCTCCCATTCGGTCTCGTCCATCTCGAACAGGTTGACGTCCGTCTGGTGGCGCTGAACGCCGGCGTTGGCAACCACAACGTCGAGGCGCCCAAAGGCGCCGACGGTACGGTCGATGGCGACTTGGATATCCCCTTCGCGCGTGACGTCCGTCGTCACGGCGAGCGCCTGCCTTCCTTGCGCAGAAATCTCCGCGGCAACCGCTTCGATCCCGGCGGCCGGGATCCCCGCGAGCGCGACGGCCGCACCGCGCTCTGCCATGGCACGCGCCGTCGCCGCGCCGATCCCGCTACCGCCACCGGTGATCAAAGCGGTCTTGCCGTCCAACCTCATGGTTTTGCTCCTAGCGCCCGATTTTTGCGCGTCTGTTCTTCGGGGTCGGTGCCGGTTCGGGCAGGTCGCGCGCGGCCGGTACGACGCGCACCGAAAGCGGCTCCGTCCGGCCTCGGATCGCGACTTCTTCCTCATTGAAAGACGACAGGTCGACGCCGGACTTTTGGACCGTGATGCTGGAGACAACGAGTTCCGCACCGTATTCCTTGGTCTGGGTTTCGAGCCGGCTTGCGGTGTTCACCGAATCGCCGACGGCGGTGACCGAAACCGTTTCGCCGAACCCCATGGCACCGACGATGGCGGGACCGCAATGGATGCCGATTCCGATGCGCAGCGGTTCTTCCAAATCGTTGGCCAAGGCGCGGTTCAGTTCCGCGATGCGCAGCCCTATCTCCCGCGCCGCCGCAAGGGCCGCCCGGCTGCCCGCGTCGGCGCCGTCTTCGATCCCGAACAGCGCCATGACCCCGTCGCCGATGAACTTGTCGAGATGTCCGCCACTAGCGGAAACGGCCGAGCCCATCGCGTCGAAATAACGGTTTAGGAGAAACACGACGTCGTAAGGCAGCTTCTTTTCGGAGAGTTTCGTGAAGGCGCGGATGTCGGCGAAAAGGATGGCGATCTCGCGCTCTTGCCCTTGCAGATACTCGGGCTCCGGGAACCCGTCCTCGGCCCGGGCCGTCGTCGGCAGAAGGCGGATTACTTCGACGTCGCCACCGGTCGGCCGCGCCTGGCAAGCCAGACGAACCTGGATGCCCGCATTGACCCTGTCCAGAACCTTCTGTTCGGCATCGAAGGCTTTCGGGAGGTTTTCGATTCCCCGCGTCACCCGTACACGGCAGGTGGAACATCGGCCCCGGCCGCCGCAGACGCTGGCATGCGGAACGTTCGTCGCCCGGCTCGCCTCCAGGATGGTTCGACCCGGCGGGAACTGGATCGAAAATCCGTCGTCGTAGGTCAGGCGCACGATGCCGCGCCACCGCTCCACCGTGGTACGCACATAGCGCAACCCGAATGCGCTGAGCAGCATGACCACGAAGCCAATCGTAAAATTGTTCTTGATCTGCGCCAGCTGTGCGATCTCGTTCGCGTCCGGCCAGCGCACGCGGGCCTCGAATGCAGCGAACCAGGCAGGATCGGCCGCGAGCGCCACGACCGCTTTCGATCCTTGCAAGGCGCCGGCCAGCGACAATGCCGGGATCAACAGCGCCAGCGCGAAGAACACCGGCTGCCAGCCGCGGTACCAGGGTTTGAGGTGCAGCCAGTGATAGATGCCCAGGCAGCCATGGATCCAGGCGGCGAAAAAGACCGCGATCTGGCGGATGCCGTTCATCGGGTCGATATGCCACAGCGCGGCCATCACGGTGATATAGTCGACCCGCGTGTCGAATAAAGTCGCCGCCGCGCGCGTCCCGAGCACATGGCCGATCAGCAGCAGCGGAATAGCGAAGCCGAGAACCAGCTGCAATCCTTCCTCGAACGGGATCTTCAGCCGGCGGCGCTGATATATGGCGAAAAGCGCGAGGGCCGCATGGATGATCATGGCGCCGTACAGCACGACCGCTCCCACGGGCGTATACCACGGCGCATGCAAAACATTGCGCGTCGCGTCCATCGCGGCGAGCGACCACAACCCCGCCATGTGTTTGATCAAATGCAGCGTAACGTAGGTGAAAAGAATTAGGCCGGAAACGAGGCGTATCTTTCGGACCACACTCAATACCCCACTAGCCTGGACGGGCGACTGCACCGCACAGAAGCTACATGATTCGACTACGGTTGCAGAGCCGGAAGTGGCGTGCAATATACCTTGCAAAACGCTTAAATAATGCTAATTCGGGAGAAAATAACCCGGGCTATGAACCGGATATTTGGGATGAAGAGGCAGGACATCGCGCCTATGAGTATGATTGAAATTGAAAATCTGACGCGGCGGTTCGGCGCGTTCGTCGCCGTCGACCATCTCAGTTTCTCGGTGGATCGTGGCGAAGTGCTAGGATTCCTCGGCCCGAACGGGGCCGGCAAGTCGACCACCATGAAAATGATCACGGGATTTTTGGCGCCGACGTCCGGGACGATCCGCGTCGAAGGTTTCGACGTGCAGCGCGATCCGATCGCGGTGAAGAGATGTATCGGGTATCTGCCGGAGGGCGCACCCTTGTGGCCGGACATGTCTGCTGGACACTTTCTCGAATTCGTTGCCGGCGTGCGCGGTTTTTCCGGGGCCGAGCGTATTGAGCGGATAAGCGATGTGGTTGGGAAGACCCAGATCGGATCGGTTCTGGCGCAACCGATCGAAACATTGTCCAAGGGGTTCAAGCGCCGCGTCGGCCTGGCGCAGGCGCTGCTGCACGATCCGGACGTGCTGATTCTCGACGAACCGACGGACGGCCTCGACCCGAACCAGAAACACGAAGTCCGCCAGCTCATCTCCGAAATGTCCGAAGAGAAGGCGATCGTCATTTCGACCCACATCCTGGAAGAGGTCGAGGCGGTCTGTACGCGGGCCATCATCATCGCCAACGGGCGGATTGTCGCTGATGCGACCCCGGCTGAACTGTTGGCGCGTTCCGACCAGCATAATGCCGTTTCGTTGCAAATTTCCGGCGATATGGAAGTTGCGAGACAGCTCCTGCTGGCGTTGCCTCTGGTAGCATCGGTGGAAGTTGGCCACCAGAACAAACTGTTCGTCAGGTCAAAGGGAGGCGTGCATATCCTGAACGACGTTGGCGTCGCGATGCGGACGAACGACATCACGATCGACGAAATTCACCTCGCGCGCGGCCATTTGGATCAGGTATTCCGCTCCATCACCACGGTACAATAAATGACCAACACGTTCCTTGTCGTTCGGCGGGAGTTAGCCGACTATTTCGCGACGCCGGTCGCGTATGTCTTCATCGTCATCTTCCTGGCGCTGCTCGGCACACTGACCTTCTTCATGGGCAACTTCTTCGGCCGTGGCCAAGCCGATCTATCGGCGTTTTTTCAATTTCACGCCTGGGTCTACATGCTGCTGATCCCGGCGATTTCGATGCGCATGTGGGCGGAAGAACGCAAGTCGGGCACGATCGAACTGCTCATGACGCTACCGCTTTCACTGGCACAGGTGGTCCTCGGCAAGTACCTGGCGGCGGTAATTTTTGCGGCGATCACCTTGGCGCTGACGTTTCCCTTCTGGGTCACCGTCAATTTCCTGGGCGAACCGGATAACGGCATTATTTTTGCCGGCTATGTCGGCAGTCTGCTGATGGCTTCGGGATTCCTCGCCGTCGGTTCGTTCATTTCCGCCCTGACCAAGAACCAGGTCGTCGCATTTGTCATGACGACCGCGGCCTGTTTCGTACTGATCGCCAGCGGCGCGCCGATCGTGCTGGGGTTCTTCTCCGGCTGGGCGCCGAAAATCCTTGTCGATTTCATTGCGTCGCTCAGTTTCCTGACCCATTTCGCGGATATTTCCAAAGGCGTTCTGGATTTGCGCGATGTGGTCTATTTCGTGTCGCTTATCGGCGTTTTTCTGTTCGCCAATATGCTGGCGGTCGACCGGCTGAAGGCGGAATAGGGGGCGCCGTCATGATCAGACATATTCTCACTCGAAAGGGCGGTTGGATTATCGGGATCGCTGTGGCTTTGGCCATTTTCGTTGCCTTGAACGCGGGACTGTCCGGCGTGACCGGGATGCGCGCCGACTTGACCGAGGACCGGCTCTACACCCTGTCCGATGGGACGCGGCGCATCCTTGACAAGATGACGGAACCGGTTGCCTTCGAGCTCTACATTTCGCAGCGGCTGGTCAAGGAGGTCGCGATCTACGGCAACTATTCCGGCCGCGTTCGCGATGTGGTCAACGAATTCGCCGCCGCGTCGAACGGCAAGGTGACGGTAACGGAATCCGACCCCGAACCGTTTTCGGAAACCGAGGATGCGGCGGTCGGCGCCGGGGTCAGCGGCGTGCCGCTCGATGCCGGCGGTGAAAAGGTCTATTTCGGCCTCGCCGCCCGGTCCGGCAAGCGGACCGGCGTCATCGGTTTCTTTCAGCCGCAGCGCGAGGCGTTTCTCGAATACGATTTGGCGCGCATGCTGGAAGGGTTGACCAAGCCGAAAAAACCGGTGATCGGCGTCGTCACCGGCCTGCCGATGTTCGGCGAATTCGCACCACGGGCGAGCGAGCCGAAGGCTTGGTTTATCGTCGACGCGCTGAAGGAAGGGTTCGAAATCCGCAATATTTTCGACCTCAAGAACGACCTGACCGACGAGATCGATGTGCTGTTCATGGTCCATCCGACCCTGAACGATCAAGACCTCTATGCGATCGACCAGTACCTGATGCGCCGCGGCCGCCTGTTGATATTGTCCGACCCGTTCAGCGAGCTGGCGCAAGGCGCGGCGATGTCGGGCCGCCCCATCGCGCCCAAGGAATCGAACCTCAATAAGCTGACGGAGAAGTGGGGCGTCAAGGTGGTCGAAGGCCAGGTCGCCGGCGATATGACCCTTGCCCGCATCGTCAATGCGGGAACCGAGGGTGACATGAAGCCCGCGCCCTATCTGCTGTGGCTGACGCTCAAGGACGCTTCCATCGACAAGAAGGACGCGGTCACCCGCGACATCAACGCGATCAATATGGGCAGCGCCGGGTCCATCGAAGTGTCAAGCGACGCGACGGTCAAGGTCGAGCCGCTGCTGACGACGACGGCGAAGAGCCAGACCTTCCCCTCCGACATGATCAATGTGCGCAAGCCGAACATCCTCGACTTCGTCGAGAAGTTCAAGCCGGGCGGCAAACCCCTGCTGCTGGCCGCGCGGATCACCGGGACGGTCGAGTCCGCCTTCCCGGACGGCCCACCAAAACCGAAGCCGCCGGAGGAGGTCAAACCCGTAGACGCCAAGGACGAGAAGGATGCCAAGCCGGAGGACGCCGACAAGAACGCCGAGGAGAAAACCAAGGCGAAACCGGCCGAGATTCCGGAAGAAGAGAAATGGCCGCCGCACGTCGCCAAGTCGAAAGCGCCGATCAATATCATCCTCGTGACCGACTCCGACATGCTGCTGGAGCATTTCTGGGTGCGGGTGCAGGATTTCTTCGGCCAGCGTGTCGCCCTGCCGTTCGCGAACAACGGGGATTTCGTCGTCAATGCGCTGGAGAACCTGGCCGGCTCGGGCGACCTGATCACGCTACGCAGCCGCGGCACGGCGCAGCGCCCCTTCACCCGGGTCGAGGCGCTGCGCAACGAGGCGGACGCCAAGTTCCGGGCGCGTGAGCAGGTGCTGGTCAAGCGCCTTGGCGGCGTACAGAAGAAGTTCGAAGAGGCGCAAAATAAAGCGGGCGGCCAATCGAAGGACGGCGAAGCGATCCTGACGGCGGAGCAGCAGAAGGCGCTCGACGACGAGATGGACAAATTGCGCATCGACCTGCTGGCCATCCGCAAGGAATTGCGCGGCGTGCAGCTCGCGCTGCGCAAGGACATCGAGTCCCTCGACTCGACCCTGCGCTTCCTCAATATCGGCCTGGTCCCGATCCTCGTCGGCCTCTTCGCCATCGGCCTCGGCATCTTCCGCACCCAGCGGCGGAAGGCAGCGGTTCAGACGTGACGATAATTTCGGTTCGTTGAGTTGGCGCGGTGTACGGAACGCGTCGTGACATACGATAGGCGACTCGGTAGATTCCACACCTGGTTTCGCCCGCGACGGAGCCATGACGGCTGTGCGCAAATTTCTATTCGCCGCTTCACTCCTTCTGTACACATTCGCTGTCGGCGCTGTCCCGGCGATGGCACAGTCTGCGACGGCAGGGCAGCAAGCCACCTCCCCCGAAACTCTCGAACAGCTCGTCGAGACCCTCGAAGACAAGGATCGGCGCGCGGCGCTGGTGCGCGATCTGCAAGCGCTGATCGCGGCGCAGAAGGAGTCGGCGGCGCGGGACGTGCCGTCCGGTCTTGGAACGCGCATTCTGGCGGAGTTGACGCGGCGAGTCGGTGCGGTGAGCGAGCAGCTTATCGTGGCCGCGGCCGTCGTGTTCGATCTGCCGGCCGCCGTGGTCGCATTCCTCGAGGGTTTGGCCGATCCGGCGACCCGCGCGCTGTGGTTCGGCGTGCTGGGCAGGCTCTTTCTCGTGCTTGCCGTGGGCGTCGTCGCCGAACTGCTCGCGCGGATGGCGCTGCGCCGGCCGCGGGGCGCAATCGAGACGCGGGCGGACGACGATTTCTGGCTTTCGGTTGTCCTGTTGTTGGCGCGCACGATTCTCGACCTGGCGCCGATCGCCGTGTTCGCCGCGGTGGCCTATGGCGCGTTGACATTGATCGGGCCGGAGGCGCCCGGCGGGCGGTTGGCGGCGATCGCGCTGATCAACGCGAACGTACTGGCGCGCGGCGTGATCGCGATGGCCCGCATGCTGCTGGCGCCGCGTGTGGCGGAGCTGCGCCTGTTCCCGATCGGCGACGAGACGGCGAATTATCTCTTCGTCTGGGTCAGGCGGCTCGCCAATCTTACGATCTACGGATTCTTCGTGTTGCACGCGTCGAACCTGCTGGGCCTGCACCAGGCGGCGAACAACGCGTTGCTCAAGGCCCTGGGCCTCGCGGTCGGACTGCTGCTGGTGATGCTGGTGCTGCAGAACCGCATGCCGGTCGCAAGCTGGATTCGCGGCGATGCCGACGCATTCCTGCCGGTGTTGCGGCGGCGCGTTGCCGATGTCTGGCATATTCTGACGATCGTGTATTTGGCGGCGAGCTATTCCGTCTGGGCGCTGGAAATAGAGGGCGGCTTCCAGTTCGTGCTGCGCGCCACGGCGTTGTCCGTCACCATCGTCGTCTTCGGCCGCCTGATCGAGCTGTTCCTGCGCAAATTGGTGCGGCGCGCCTTTGCGTTGGGTCAGGAGCTGAATACAAGGCTGCCGGGCCTCGAAGCGCGCACCAACCGCTATTTGCCGCTGATCCAATCCACCGCGCGCGGTGTGCTGTACGTGTTGGTGGTCCTGGCCGTTCTGCAGGCCTGGGGCCTCAACATATTCTCCTGGTTCGCTTCGGATGTAGGCCGGTTCGTGATCGGCCGGGCCATCATGATCGTCCTGATCGTGGGTGTCGCGGTTCTCGTCTGGGAGATCATCGGCGCGATGATCGAGCGCTATCTCGCTGCGACCGACTCGGATGGCAATACGGTGACCCGAAGCCAGCGCGCGCGGACGTTGCTGCCGCTGTTGCGCAACGTCTTCACGGTCGTGCTCTCGGTCGTGGTGACGATGACGGTGCTGTCGGAACTCGGCCTCAATATCGCGCCGTTGCTGGCCGGCGCCGGGGTGGTTGGATTGGCGGTCGGCTTCGGCGCGCAGACCCTGGTCAAGGACGTGATCACCGGCATTTTCATCCTGCTCGAAGATTCGATCTCCGCGGGCGATGTCATCGAGGTCGCGGGTCACTCCGGCGTCGTGGAATCCGTGACGATCCGCACGATCCGCCTGCGCGACGTCAGCGGCACGGTCCATACGGTCCCCTTCAGCGATGTCAGCTCGATCAAGAACCTGACCCGCGACTATTCCTATGCGTTCATGGAGATCGGCGTCGGGTACCGCGAGGATATCGACGCGGTCTTCGCGGTGATCGAAGAGCTGGGCGCGGAGCTGCGCGCCGATCCGGATTTCGCGGATCGGATTCTCGATGACATTCAGGTCCAGGGCCTCGACCGGTTTGCCGATTCCGCGGTGATCGTGCGCGCGCGGATCAAGACCAAGCCGCTGCAGCAATGGGGCGTGCGCCGGGCGTTCAATCTGCGCATGAAGCGGCGCTTCGACGAACTCGGAATCGAAATACCGTTTCCGCACCAGACGATCTATTTCGGCGAGGACCGGGACGGCAACGCACCCGCGGCGCCGATCCGGATGCTTGGAGAACCCTCGGGAACCAAACCATCGGCGTCTCCGGCCACCAGCCCGGTGCATCGCGCACCAACCGGGCGGCGCGCGTCCGGCGAAGACCAAATGGGCGAAGATACGGAGTAAGTACTGTTTCGGCTTGCAGGGAATATCGCCCGCCCGGCATTCAATGTGCTGCGGTTCGCCCTGATCTAGGCTGGTAAAACCGGTTTCGGAATTCGTTAGTGTCGAGTTTTCTTTGATTTTTTGGGTTTGCCACTCTAGTAGTACCCGGCTTGGGAAAGACCGGTTTCCGATAACGTTATGACCAAAGCGATAAACCCGCTGGAAGACGTGCGCCGCGAGATCGACGAGATCGATTCGGCGCTGCATGACTTGATCATGCGGCGCACCCGCGTCGTGGAGCAGATCGCGGCGGCGAAGGGTAAAACCAACGCGCCGAACTTTATCCCGGGCCGCGAAGTCAAGGTGCTGCGCCGGCTGCTGGCGCGCCACCAGGGCGCGTTTCCCCGCCATGCGTTGGTCCGGATATGGCGGGAAATGATCTCCGTATTTGCCGCGATGCAGGGACCTTTTCACGTCGTCGTCTATGCGGACGGCGGCGATCAGGGATGTTGGGATTTGGCGCGCGATCAATTTGGATCGCATCACACGATGTCGACCCTGGCGACGCCTCGCGAAGTGGTCGCGCGCGTGTCGAGCGGCGAAGCGGCAATCGGTGTCGCGCCGGTGCCGGCGGAAGGCGATGACGATGCTTGGTGGCGCATGCTCGCCGGTGCGGTCGCACCGCGGATTGTGGCCCTGTTGCCGTTCATCGAAGGAAGCAACGCCCGCAATGACGGCACCGGCGGCTATGCCGTCGCGAAATTGGATCCCGACCCGACCGGCGAGGATCGTTCGCTGTTGGTTGTCGAGACCGAATCCGAACTAAGCCGTGCTGGGCTGCGCAGCCTCGTTTCGAAGGCGGGGCTGGTGACGCGATCGATCGTGACGGATCGGCACGACGTGACGGCCTATTTGATGGAAGTCGACGGCTTTGTCGCGTCCGAAGACGGGGCCGTGAAAAAACTGACCGCGCTGGATGAGGTTCGCGCCGTATCCGTGATCGGCGCCTATGGCGTGCCCATAGATCTGAGTGACGGAGCGTCCTTATGAAATCGCCGACACCGCAACCCGGAATTATGGGTATCCAGGCCTATGTCGGCGGGGGGCACGACGCGCCCGGCGCCGATCGCGTCGTCGTGTTGTCGGCGAACGAATCGCCGCTCGGTCCCAGCCCTGCCGCGGTCCGCGCATATGAATCCTTGGCCGACTCGCTGCACCGCTATCCCGATGGCGGATCCGACAAACTGCGAAACGCGATTGCCGAGCGGTTCGGCTGCACAGCCGAGCGCATTGTCTGCGGCAACGGCTCGGACGAGCTGATCTCGCTCTTGGTCCGGTGCTATGCCGGACAGGGCGACGAGGTATTGTTTAGCCGCCACGGCTTCATGATGTATCCGATTTCGGCACGTTCGGTCGGCGCAACGCCGGTTGCCGCTCCGGAGGCCAACTACACCGTCGATGTCGACGCCATGCTGGCCAAGGTCACGGACCGGACGCGCATGGTATTCATCGCCAATCCGAACAATCCGACCGGCAGCTATATCTCCGCCGATGAGGTGCGGCGTTTGCGCGACGGGATACCGGACGAAGTGCTGTTGGTCGTCGATTCCGCCTACGCCGAATATGTGACACGCAACGACTATTCGCCGGGATTCGATCTGGTCGAAGAATTCGACAATGTGGTGATGACCCGGACCTTTTCGAAGATCTTCGGACTGGCCGCCCTGCGGCTCGGATGGGCCTATTGCCCGCCGGAAGTGGCGGATGTGCTGAACCGGGTCCGCGGACCGTTTAATGTGACGGCGGCGGCGCAAGCGGCCGGCATAGCCGCCCTGTCGGATGTCGCGCATGCCGACGATGGCCGCGCCCACAACGATATCTGGTTGCCGTGGCTGACGGAGGCACTGAACGCGCTCGGCCTGAGCGTGCATCCATCGGTAGGCAATTTCATCTTGGTTCGTTTTGCGAGTGCGCAGGTTGCCGACGACGGCTATGCCGCGCTGATGTCTGCAGGCTTTATTGCGCGTCAGATGGGCGGTTACGGCTTGCCCGAATGCATCCGGATAACGGTCGGTTTGGAAGACGAAAACCGGTTGCTTGTCGAAGCGCTGGCGCGTCACCTGGAAAGCGCATGAGCGAGACCGTTCTATTCGACCGCGTTGCCCTGATCGGATTGGGCTTGATCGGCTCGTCCTTGGGCC
>JAKZTB010000140.1:0-26727 GCA_047517345.1 Alphaproteobacteria bacterium | reverse complement strand
CACCGCTCAGTTAACCGGACAGCAGTGGCTCTACCTATTAAAATCGAGCGGATTCACAGGATCGATGCGCTGCATCGTTCCTGATCCGGTCTAGCGCGGACCAATGCCGTAACCGCTTTCCTGGATTGCAAAAATTGCATTGGTAATCCGTATCGCCCTGGCGCATTTCTTCACCGAATTCGCTGCGAGACGATGCGATCGATCCGCTGCGCATTTCGCCCATACCCGTGCAGAAGGAATGCCGTCATGGCAGCAGTAATTTCCCCGACGGCCGCGCAGAACTCGCGCGGCGCGGCCCACATGCTGGCCGGCGTGTTGTTGTTTTCGATCATGGACGCGATGGTGAAATGGCTGGTCGCGGACTACCCGGTCCATCAGATCGTGTTCTTCCGAACCGTGTTCGCGCTCCTGCCGTGCCTGTTCTTTATCGCCCGGGCGGGTGGGCTCGCGACCTTGCGCACGCGCCGGCCGCTGGTTCATCTCGTGCGGGGACTGATCGGTCTGGCGGCGATGGGATGTTACTTCACCGCGTTTGCCCTGATGGATTTGGCCGATGCGAAGGCGATCCTGTTTTCCGCCCCGCTTTTCATGACGGTGCTGGCGATCCCCTTGCTCGGCGAAAAGGTCGGCATCTATCGTTGGTCCGCGGTGCTGGTGGGCTTCCTCGGCGTGCTGGTCATCGTCGATCCGGGTAGCGATATGTTGCAGGTCGGCGCCATCGCGGCGATCGGCGGGGCGGTGCTCTACGCGCTTGCCGTGATCACGGTGCGTCATCTGAGCGCCAAGGACAGCGCGGCCAGCATCACCTTCTACTTCACCCTGACCGGTGCGGTCGCCGGAACGGCAATGGTTGCGGTGTTCGGCTGGGTGACGCCGCCGCCGCGCGACCTGGCATTACTCGCTTGCGTCGGCGTGATCGGTGGAATTGGTCAGTACTGTCTGACCCAGGCTTTCCGCTATGCCGAAACAGCCGCCATCGCGCCGCTGGAGTACCTGTCGATGGCCTGGGCGTTGCTGCTCGGCTACCTGATCTGGAACGACGTCCCCGAGTTCGATGTGTTCGTCGGCATCGCGCTGGTCGTCGCCAGCGGGCTGTTCATCCTGTATCGCGAAAGGCGTCTTGCCGCCGTCCGGGTCAGCCGGCTGCCAAAGGTGCGGGTACGTTAGGTGTCATCACATGTTGCGGACGACGTGTTTTCCGATGATGTTGCGCTGGATCTGGTTGGTACCTTCGACGATCTGCAACACCTTGGCGTCACGGAAATAGCGCTCGATCGGGTTTTCCTTGGATATCCCGGCCGCGCCGAAGAGCTGCACCGCGTCGGTGGCGACCTTCATGGCGACGTCGGTGGCGAAGCATTTTGCCATCGACGCGACGGGCGCCAACGCGAATCCGGTTTCGCCGGCATCGACCATCGCGGCCGCCTTGTAGACCAGCTGCCGCGCCGCTTCGGTTTGCATGGCCATGTCGGCCAGCATCCACTGCACGCCCTGGAAATCGGCGACCGGCTGCCCGAAGGCTTCGCGCTCGCGGACATAGGCGACGGCGTGGTCGAGGGCGCCTTGCGCTAAGCCGACGCCGCGCGCGCCGATCGAGGGCCGCGCCTTGTTGAAGGCTTCCATGACCAGCTTGAAGCCGCCTTGCTCGCTGCCCAGCCGGTTCTCGTCCGGCACGAAGACGTTGTCGAGATGCAGCGCCGATGACGGCACGCCGCGCGAGCCCAACTTGTTCTCGCTGCGGCCGATTTCGAACCCTTCCATGCCTTTCTCGACGATGAACAGGCAGATGCCGCTATGCCGCTTGTCGGGATCGGTCTTCGCGGCGACGATAACGAAGTCGGCGATGGCCGAGTTGGTGCAGAATATCTTCGATCCGGTCAGGGCGTAGCCGCCGGGCTTGCGTTCCGCGCGTGTCTTGATGCCGGCCACGTCGGACCCGGCGTGCGGTTCGGTGACCGAGATCGCGGCACGCAGCTCGCCGGACCCGAGCCCCGGCAGCAGCCGCTTCTTTTGTTCCTCGGTGCCGCCGTACAGGATCGCGCAGAACGGCGTCCATTGCACGATCAGCAGGTAGGCGGTGTTGTAGCAGACCCGGCCGAGCTCCTCGATCGCGATGCAGGCCGACAGCATGCTGTCCGCGCCGCCATAGCGTTCCGGAAAGGGCAGGGCGAACATGCCCAGTTCGCGCAGCGCCTCGAACATGTCCTGCGGGTATGCCGCCTTGGCGTCGATTTCGGCCGCGCGCGGCGCGACCCGGTCGCGGGCGAAGGCCCGGAGCGTTTCCTGCAGCAGGTGCTGCTCGTCGGTCAGCGCGTACTGGACGCTATCCGCCATCGCCGTATCAGCCGCGCCAGCCGATCGCGCCCGCCGCTTTCAAGGTTTCGACCTCGTCCTGGCCGAAGCCCCAGCCGGCAAGGCCGTCTTCGGTGTTGGCGCCGATCGTCGGCGGTGCGGATTGTACCTGCGACGGGGTGCGGCTGAAGCGCGGCGCCGGTCCCGGCTGCAGCACGCCTGCCACGTCGACGAAGCTGTCGCGGCCCTGGTTGTGCGGATGGCTCGGCGCCTCGGCGAAGCTCAACACCGGCGCGAAGCAGATGTCGGTGCCTTCCATAATCTCGCACCATTCGTCGCGGGTCTTCTGCGCGAACAAATCCTCTAAGCGTTTCGCCATCGCCGGCCAGGTGTCCCGGTCCATCTGCGGTGGTAAATCCGCCGGATCGAGCCCGAGCTTGTCCAGCAGGATGGCGTAGAACTTCGCCTCGATCGAGGCGATGGAGACGAACAGTTCGTCTTTGGTCTTGTAACAGCGGTAGAAATGCGCCCCGCCGTCGAGGAAGTTGGAGGCCCGCTCGTCGACCCAGGTATCGGTTGCGAGCATGCCGAACATGCCCATGCCGAGGAAGGCGGAGCCTTCGGTCATCGCCGCGTCCACCACCTGGCCTTCGCCGGTGACACGCGCATTGATGATGCCGGACAGGATACCGACCGCGAGGAACATCGCCCCGCCGCCCATGTCGGCGACCACGTTCAAGGGCGGTACCGGGGTTTCCTTCGTGCCTATGGCGTTGAGTACGCCGGTCAGCGCCAGATAGTTGAGGTCGTGCCCGGCGGCCTGCGACAGTGATCCGCTCTGCCCCCAACCGGTCATCCGCGCGTAGACCAGCTTCTTGTTAATCGCGGCGCAAACCTCCGGCCCGAGTCCGAGTTTCTCCGTGACGCCCGGCCGGAACGGATCGATCAGCGCGTCCGCCTGCTCGATCAACCGTTTGACGGTCGCGATGCCTTCCGGGTGTTTGAGGTCGACCGATACGGATTTGCGGCCGCGCCGCGTGACTTCGGCCTTTGCCGGTCCGCCGATGCCGAGCCCCGGATCGCTGTTGCGGTCGATGCGCAAGATGTCCGCGCCCATGTCGGACAGCAGGGCGCAACACAGCGGGGCCGGGCCGATACCGGCCAGCTCCACGACCTTGACGCCGGTCAGCGGACCGCTCGGTATATTCAAATCGCTCATGAAAGGGCTCCCTCTGGGTTGGTATTGGCGCCGGTCCTCAGCCGCGGGCATAGAGGAAGACGCCGTCTTTTCGTGTCTCGCGGGTTATCGAGCCATGCTGGCACAGGTAATTCAAGTGGGCCACGGTCTCGCCGACGGCAAATATGACGTTCTGGCTGTCCATCGGCCTGGTGAAGATGGCATCGGATAGCTCCTTTGCCGACATCGGCCGCACGCAGGCGTTCAGGAATTGGGCGAGCCTCGCGTCGTGATGCTGGCGCAGCGCGTCGAGCCGCCCGTGCAGGCCGGTGAACGGTTCGTTATGCGACGGCAGGATGTCGGTTCCGTCCGGCAGCGCGCGCAGTTTCTCGATCGATGCCAGGAAGTCCCGTAACGGGTTGGCGTCAGGTTCGTTGATCTCGACGGCGACGATCGGCGTGATCTTCGGCAGCACCTGGTCGCCGGAAATCAACAGATCGAGTTCGCGGCAATACAGGCAGGCATGCGCCGGTGCATGGCCGGTGCCGATGACGATCTCCCAGTCGCGCCCGCCGATGGCGACCGTACCGCCGTCGCGCAACCGGGTGAAGGCACGCGGAATCGGGCTGACCAGCGACGGGTAGCGTGGGCTGTCATGCCATGCCGCGGCGAGCAAGGCTTCCTGACATCCGGTAGTATGCAGGAAATCTCTCTGGTGGTCGTAGACACCTGTGTCCGCGTCCAGGCTCCAGCTACGCGCCCACAGCCATTCCCTCTCGGTCATCCATAGGCCGACACCCAACCGTTCGCACAACCAGCCGGCCAGACCTACATGATCCGGGTGGAAATGGGTGCACAGCACGCGTGTGACCGGCCGGCTCTTAAGACTGTTGGCGAGGATCGTCTCCCACAGGGAGATCGTGATTTCGTCGCACAGACCGGTATCGACGATCGTCCACCCGTCGCCGTCTTCCAACAGCCAGAGATTGATGTGGTTGAGCCGGAACGGCAGCGGCATGCGCAGCCAGTGCACGCCGGGCCGGACCTCGATGGTCCCGCCTGGCGGCGGCGCTTCTATCTGAAAATATTCGATCGCGTCCAACATTTAACCCGGCATGGCTCCGGCGTAGTCGACGAAGACTTTCGAGGCGCCGTACCCCGCCTCTTCCGGGATGTGCATGATGCGGCCGCCCTCGACCTTCTCGGACTTGGGCATGACCGTAACGACCGTCTTGTTGGCGGCGGCTTCGAGCGCCTCTGCGACGGTGGCCGATTGGCCGAGCACGTTCAGGTTCATGCGGGTTGGAAACATGACCGAACGGTCCCCGGCTTCCGCATCGGCAATCGCCGTCGCCGGCGTGATCCACAGCGAGTCGACCGATTCCGTGCCGTCATGCTGGGCGGCCACCTGGTGGGGCGTGGGGGCCAGGAAGAAATGGGTGTCGAAGCGCTTCTTTTGGCGAAGCGGCGTGATCCAATGGGCGAACGGCACCAGACGGTCGCAGGCCAGTTCCAGGTTTTCCGCTTTAACGATATCGGCCATGGTGACATCGCCCGCGTAGAGCCGATCGCGGTACTGTGCTGCGATCTGCGACTGGCGTTCGGCGCCGATCAGTTCGCTACCGCCCCGTTCGCGCGCCAGCAGCACGCTGGCTTCTTCGAAGGTTTCGCGAATTGCCGCCACCCGCAGCGCCATCAGCCGCGCCGGCAAGGTGCCTTTCATTCCTCTCAACCCCTCCAGGCTCGTATCCCCGTCTTCCGGATCGACCTTGCCGCCGGGAAAGACCAGCGCGCCGCCCGCGAAGTCGATGTTGCGGTGCCGCACGACCATGAACGCTTCGATCCCGTCTTCCGAGTCCCGGATCAGCAGAACGGTGGCGGCGTCGACCGCGTTGACCGGTTGATCGGGACTCGGCGTTTTCGTTTCCGTCATCGTTGCGTCCAAGTAGATTCGATCGATCTGATTCCCAAAATCGCACATGATGCCAGCCGTGGCGAAACGGAGCGATGCGCGGAAGGGGCGGGAAATTTTGTTTGCACCCTAATTATTAGGGTCCTAACATAAAAAGCAACCGCTCAAATCCTGCTATAGGCGTAAAATTGGGACCGGCCGGCGACAAATCGCCGGCTCAGAGGATCGATTTCGGAGTAAGCGATGAAATTGCCGTTCGAAGGAATTACCATGGTTGAAATGGGGACCAGCGTGGCGGCGCCCTTTGCCGGCAAGATCCTGGCGGAACTCGGCGCGCGGGTGATCAAGGTCGAGAACCCCAGCGGCGGCGATCCGGCGCGAAGCTGGTATCCGACTCTGCCGGAAGGCATTTCGGCCAGTTTCCAGTCCTGCAACATGGACAAGCTGTCGGTGACCGTCGACATGATGGATAATGCCGAACTGGCGCAGCTGCGGACCCTGGTCGCGGAACAGGCCGACGTCGTGCTGCAGAATTTGCGGCCCGGCGCGGTGGAACGGTTCGGGCTCGATGCCGAGACCCTGCGCAAGGACAATCCGCGGCTGATCTATTGCAATGTGGGCGCCTTCGGCGCCGGCGGCCCGCTCAGCGGCTTGCCCGGTTACGACCCGCTGATGCAGGCCTTCAGCGGTATTACCGACCTGACCGGCGAGGCGGACCGGCTGCCGTCCCGGGTCGGCGTTTCGCTGGTCGATCTCGGCACCGGCATGTGGTCGGCCATCGGCATCGTCAGCGCGCTGTACCGCCGTCTCGCGACCGGCGAGGGCGCCGTCGTCGACACCTCGCTGTTCGAGACCAGCGTCGGCTGGATCACCTTACCCGTGGCGGAGCTGGCCGTCTCCGGCAAGGCGCCCACGCGCAGCGGCCTGCAAGGGCCGGTCGTCGCGCCGAACCGCGGGTACCAGGCCGCCGACGGCATCCATGTTATCGTGGTCGGCACCGACGGGCAGTTCCGGCGTTTCTGCGACGCGCTGAACTGCCAGGAACTGGTCGACGATCCGCGATTTGCGACCGGACCCGACCGGCTGGCCAACGAAGCCGAGCTGAGCCGGCTGGTCGGCAACATCATCGCGACCGACACCCGCGCCGCTTGGGGCGAAAAGCTCGACGCTGCGGGTATCGCCAATGCGCCGGTGCAGACGGTCGAAGAAGTCGTCGCCCACCCGCAGACCGAAGCGCTCGGTCTGTTGCGCCGCGGCGAAGACGAGAGTATGCAATTCGTCGGATTGCCGATACGGCTCGACGGGGTGCGGCCCGCCACCGGCAGCCGTGCACCCCGATTGGACGAGCACCGCCAGCAGGTGTTCGACTTCATGAAGACACCCGCTTAGACGGAAGGGATTACGACGCCAATGTTCACTGAAGACCAAATCGCCATCCAGGATGCGATCAACAAGATCTGCACCAAATTCGACGACGATTACTGGCTGGAAACCGACCGGACGGGCATTTTCCCGGAAGATTTCGTCAAGGAATTCGTCGATGGCGGCTGGCTCGGCATCGCCATGCCGGAGGAATATGGCGGCGCCAACCTCGGCATCACCGAAGCGTCGATCATGATGCAGGCGGTCGCCGAATCCGGCGCCGGTTTCAGCGGCGCATCGGCCGTCCATCTCAACATCTTCGGGCTCAACCCGGTCGTCGTTTTCGGCACGGACGAGCAGAAGCAGCGCATGCTGCCGCCGCTGATCCGCGGCGAGGAGCGCGCCTGCTTCGGGGTCACCGAACCCAATGCCGGGCTCGACACGACCAACTTGCAGACCAAGGCGGAAAAGAGCGGAAACGGCTACGTCATACATGGCCGCAAGATGTGGACCTCGACCGCGCAAACGGCGAACAAGATATTGCTGCTGGCGCGCACCGCGCCGCGCGACGAGAGCGGCAAGCGGGCCCAAGGGCTCAGCCTGTTCTACACCGACCTCGACCGCGATTATTGCGAGGTCCGCGAAATCGAGAAAATGGGCCGCAAAGCGGTCGATTCCAACGCCGTCTTCATCGACGGGCTGCCGGTCCCGCAGGACGATCTGATCGGCGAGGAAGGCAAGGGTTTCTACTATCTGCTGCACGGGCTCAACCCGGAGCGGATCCTGGTCGCCACGGAAGCGATCGGACTGGGCCGCGCCGCGTTGCGCAAGGCTGTGCGGTACGCCGGCGACCGCGAGGTCTTCGGCCGGCCGATCGGACAGAACCAGGCGATCCAGCATCCGCTGGCGCGCAGCTGGGCGGAACTCGAGGCGGCCAACCTGATGGCGTACCGCGCCGCCGATCTTTACGACAAGGGCGAGGAATGCGGCGCCGAAGCCAACGCGGCGAAGTATCTCGCCGCCGAAGCCGGCTTTAGCGCCTGCGAACGCGCGATCATGACCCATGGCGGCATGGGCTACGCCAAGGAGTTCCATGTCGAACGCTATCTGCGCGAGGTCATGATCGCCCGCATCGCCCCGGTCAGCCGCGAGATGATCCTGAACTACATCTCCGAAAGGGTGCTCGGACTGCCGCGCTCCTACTGATCAACCCATATAAGGAGGCTCGAAATGGATTTTGGCGTCTTCAACCTGCTGCAGCACCGGGATCGCGCTACGTCGCCGCACCAGATTCTGGCCGAGGCGCTGGAACACACCAGGAAGGCCGAGGAACTCGGCTTCAGCCGGGTCTGGTTCGCCGAACACCATTTCTCGAACTACAGTCTCTGCCCCTCGCCGCTGATCCTGTGCAACCAGGCGGCGGCGATGACCAAGACGATCCGAGTCGGCTGCGCCGTCCTGATCCTGCCCTTGCACGCGCCGGCGCGGGTCATTGCGGAAATCGCCCTGGTCGATGCGCTGTCCGGCGGCCGGCTCGATGTCGGCGTCGGCAGCGGCTACCAGAATTACGAGTTCGAACGGCTCGGCGCCGACCTGACCCAGAACAAGGTCATGTTCAACGAGATGTTGGACATGATCGAGCGCGGCTTGCGCGAGCCGAATTTCAGCTATGACGGCGAATATTTCCAGCAGAAGCGGACCGCCATCAACATGCGGCCGGTGCAGACGCCGCGCCCGCCGATCTGGATCGCAGGCAAGGACCCGAACAGCCACCGGCGCTGCGCCCGCGACGGCTACATCCCGTTCATTTCCGGCGGCATCGGCAGCCCGAACGGCATCAAGCGCCTGCGCGACCAAGTCGAGGAATGCTATGTCGCGGAAGGCAAGGATCCGGCCTCGATCCCGCTCGGCGTCCTGCGTTTCGTTTGCGTTAGCGAAGATCAGTCGGTGCTCGGCCGTTACGCCGACGGCGCGCGCTTCCAACAGCGCCTCGCCGTCTCGTTGCGCCACCGCCGAGAGTCGATGGTCGACGACTACATGGTCGAAGAGGTGCCGTTCGACGAGGAACCGTCGATCGAGCGCGTTGCGGAGAACATCGTTGGCGGCACCGTCGAGGCGGTCGCCGAGCGCCTGTGCAACGAGATCGAGCTCTACCGACCACGGCACATAACCATCTATTTCTCCGTCGGCGGTTTGCCCAGCAGCGCCGCGATCGACTCGATGGAGCAGTTTGCGACCAAGGTCGTGCCGATGATCGAGCACCATTTCGGCAAGCCGCTGGCGGAAATCAATGACGTGCCCATGCCGCAGCCCATCGCGATGGCGGCGGAGTAAGGCGGCTTAGATCGATTTTCGCTGAAGTAGGAAATCCGCCGCCTCGCGCAGGTCGGCGAAGCGCGCCGTCGGTTCGGCGTAGCTTTCCGCTTCCGCCGCCGGATTTCCGGACGCAACCAGGATCGAGCGCAGGCCCGCCGCGTTGGCGCCGGCGATATCCGTCGCAACGGTGTCGCCGATGGCGATGGCTTCGTCGGCGTCGACGCCGAGCCGTTCCAGCGCCAAAACGTAAATTTCCGGCCGCGGTTTCCCCAGGACGACGGCCTTTCGGCCGGTTGCCGCTTCAAGAAAGGCGACGACCGGACCGGCTTCCGGTTCCGGCCCGTCTGATGTCGGGATGACCGCGTCGGCGTTGCTCCCGATCAGTTGCGCGCCGTTGGCGATGTGGCGGATCGCCGGGGTCAGGTCGGCGATTTTCATGTCGAGATCGATGCCGGCGACGACGTAGTCGGGATCGTCGCTTTCGACCGCGCCCGCATCGAGCAGGACCTGGCGCAGCGCGGCGCTGCCGGCGATATGGACCGTCGGGGCCTCGGATTGCGCGGCCAGGTAATGGGCCACCGCCGCCGCCGAAGTCAAAATATCCGAGGCGGCAACCTCTATGCCCAGCTTGCGGAGTTTCGCCGCATAGGCCTGCGGCGTGCGGCGTGCGTTGTTGGTGAGGCAGACGACGCGGTGCCCCGAGGCCTGTAATGCCCGCACCGCTTCTGCCGAGCCTTCGATGGCGCTGTCGCCACGATACAGGACACCGTCCATGTCGAGGATGACGCCACGGACCGGATCCCCGATGTCTGCGATGATTTCCTGCGCCCGCATGATGTGAAACGGTGGCAGGGGCGGTACCCAACGCATGTTGCGCCCGCGCAGCGGCGCTTCGTAGGTCATCGGATCGCCGCCATGGGCGCGCCAATGGACCTCCTGATCACCGATCTCGATCTCCGCCCAGGCGCCGGACGCTTCACCCTGGGTCGTGTAGCTTTCGGTCAGGGATTGCAGGGTCAGATAACGGATGCCGTCGATGGTGGCGCTGTCGTTCCAGTGCACGTGTCCTGCGATACAGAGCACGACATTGCCCGCTGCCTCGATGATTTGCCGCGCTTCCGCGGCGTGCTGCAACGTCGCCAACGGTTCGTTGTTCTGGAAATAAATGTTTCCGATCATCGCAGCGTCGTTCAGCGGAACGTGACTAAAGAGGATCGCCGGCAAGGTCGTGTCCGCCAGGTCTGCGCGCAGCCAGTCCAGGCCGGCTTGTGACGGCAACGGACTCTCCGCGAACTTGTCGGACAAATCGTGCTGCCAGAACACGAGATGACGGCCTTTCAGATCGAAACTGTGGCTAACGCAGGGGCGGCGCAGAATCGCTTCGTTCTCCGCGACGGACAAATAGTGCAGATCGTGATTGCCCAAGAGGTGTTCGCGCGGCGTGTCGATTTCGGCAAAGGCCGCTTCGACCTGCCGCATCAGCTCTAAATCCGTGTCATGATCTACATTGGTGATGCGGTCGCCCAGATCGACAACTAGATCGAATTCGCTCTCTAAGACGCCCGCGAAGAACGCCTCCAGCATCGGCAGGGCAAATTCGCCCAGTTTGGTGAAACGCGTCGCGCCGTGGTGGATGTCGGTGACGATCGCAAGCCGCAGATTTTCCGTCATCCGGCATTCCTAGCATCCGGCGCACCGCGTTGAAATGGGCGTGATCGCCTCGACGGTCGACGCGAATCCCGTGTAAGCTTTACGTCGTAAAAGAACGGAGGACGCGTTTAACGGTTTCATTATTCGGGAGATATCAGATGCAGAGGATTTTCCATCGATTCGGTCTCGTCGCCATGACGGTCATGGCGGGAGTTATGGTTTCGTCTTCACCGGGGAACGCCGCGCCGCAAGTGCTGGCGCTCGTGGCGACTCAGGGCGCTACCGCCCTCATCTGCGACGGTGGCGCGTGCAGTGCTGAATTTACCGCCTTTTGTCTCCAGCAGGACCGTAATTCGCCGGCGCGGGGAACGACATACCGTCTCGAAGACACCGCTACGGTGGCCGTTACCGGTGTGACGCAGGATGGCAGGAAGATCGCACTCGACCCCGAAAAAACACTAAATTTCAATTCTCTGCGCACGCACGTCGCCGTTCGCATTTCAGTCGACCCTGCAACGATGGCGCGGCACGGGCTGAAATCGGTTTCCGTCGATGTCGGCGAGAAAGTGACCCTGTCGCCGGTGCCGCAGGCGGGCGACAGCAATCCGCAAGACGCGGCGGGTGTCGCCGCCGCGGCCGGTCCGCTGCGCGCAGTCGGCAGCCGGATCGTCGACAGCAACAAAAACCGTATGGCCGCCGCGCGGCTGACCAGCCGGCTGATCAACGACCTCGACGCCAATGCGCTGCCGCAGGGCGACGTGGTGCAAAGCCTGTGGAAACGGGCCGTCGGAGAGAATATGCAGGCCTCCGCGACGGCGCAGGGCATGGCACGCGGTGCGCTTGGCTTGTGCCAGTTTGCCGTCGAGATGCGTGGCATCTCCGACATCAAGGGCTGTCTGCAGCAGCATCACGACAGGTTCGTCGATTTCCTCAACGCCAATTACTGGAAGGCCGTCGGCGCCGGTAGCTAGGCGATTCGGTCAGGCGGCGCGCCAGCCGCCGTCGATGGTCAGGACCGACCCCGTGGTGAAGCTGGCCTCGTCCGACAGCAGGTGGACGATGCCGTTGGCGATCTCCTCCGGCTTGCCGAAACGCCCCAATGCGTGGCGTTTGCGGGAGTATTCCCGCGCCGCGTCCGGGTCTGCGGCGCGCGACATGCTGCGGTTCATCATCGGCGTGTCCGTGGCGCCGGGCGCGACGGCGTTGACCCGGATATTGTCCGGCGCCAGCTCGAAGGCGGCCGTCTTGACCAGGCTGACGATGGCGCCCTTCGAGGCGATGTAGGCGGCGTTGTAGCGCCCACCACCGAAGGCGAGCTGCGAGGCTATGGCGACCATCGACCCGCCGCCCTGCGCGCGCATTGCCGGCAACGCGCCGATCATCCAACGCCAGCTTGCCTTCACATTCACTGCGAACACCTGGTCCCAAACGTTCGGGTCGATGGCGTCGATGGCGGTGCCGGAGGCGCTGATCCCGGCGATGGTCCCGAGCCCGTCGATTTGGCCTGCGGCGGCGACGGCGCGGGCGATGGTGTCGTCGTCGGTGACGTCGCCGAGAACCTGTTCCACACCGTCGGGGATGCCGTCGCCGGCCAGATCTACTCCGACGACCCGCGCGCCCTCCGCCATCGCCTTGATCGCCGTGGCCTGTCCGATGCCGGACGCCGCCCCGGTGATCAGAATCGTTTTGCCGTCTAATTTCATTTTTAGTGCACCAGCCCCATTTCCGGAATCGATTCCGACGCCTTCCAAAACCGGCCGATCGAGTCGGCATGTGCGGCCTTCGCCGCGTCCGTCCCGTCGCCATCGGGCGCGGGTTCGGGATCGAAGTGGCCATATGTGTCGGCGCCGCGCACCAGGGTCGCCGACAGGCGCGTTTCGCCGACATGGCGGACCCGAGTCGGAATGTAGCTGACGCCGATACCGATGCGCGGCTGGTCCGTCCTGTTCGGTTTGGAGCGGTGCATCGCCAAGGTGTGGTGGAAGGACACGTCGCCCGACTGCATGATCAGGCCGACGGCGGCGCTTTCGTCGATGTCCCCGGCGACAGTCTGCCCGCGCGACAGCATCAGGTCCGGGTTCGGTTTGTCGGCGTGAAGTAGCTGGCCCCGGCCCTGCGAGTCCGGTAAGATCTGTACGCAGCCCATTTCCTCGGTCGACGGCGTCAGGGCGACCCAGGCGGTGACATGCTCGAACGGGCTGAGACCGAAATAGGTCGCGTCCTGGTGCCACGGCACGGACTTTTGCGTGTGCGCTTCCTTGAACCAGACGGTGGTGTGGAAGACCAGGATATCCGGCCCGATCAGCGTTTCCAGATGGTCGAGGATGACCGGATGCCGCACCAGGTCTGCGGCCCAGCGGAACAGCAGATAGGGTTTGACCCGGTTGCTGGCCTGACGCCGCGCCGTGTCCTTGACCTCGACGCCGCAGGTCCGAATGCAGGCCTCGCGCAGCGCCGCGGTCTCGTCAACCGAAAGCATCGGCCGGCCCGGCAGATAGCCTTGTTCGTTGAAGCGCTTTATGTCCTCCGGCGTCAGCATGTTCTAAATCGAAAAGGATTCCGCGATTTCGCGCAAGCGGTATTTCTGGATCTTGCCGCTCGGGGTGCGCGGCATCGTATCGATAATTTCCAGCCGTTCCGGGAAATACTGCTTGGCCATTTTCTGCTCGACGAGGTAGCCGATCATGTCTTCGAAGCTCAGCGCTTGGCCGGGCTTCAGGGTGACGAAAACGCAGGCGCGCTCGCCTAGCCGCTCGTCCGGCATGGCCACGATGGCCGCGTCCTCTACCGCGCCGTGGCGGTACAGCAGCTCCTCGACCTCGACGACCGGGATGTTCTCGGCGCCGCGGATGATGACGTCCTTGCTGCGGCCGCTGATCCGGATGTAGCCGTCCTCGTGCATGCGCGCCAGGTCGCCCGTTTCGAACCAACCGTCGGCGTCGGTCGCGAAAAGCTCCGGTTTCTTCAGATAGCCGACGAAATTGCCCATGCCGCGCGCCTGCAGCCGCCCTTCGGTGTCCGGCGGCAGCGGCGCGCCGTCCTCGCCGACGACGCGCACCTCCATGCCCTCGATCGGCCCGCCGTCGGAGCCGAAGATCTTGTCCTCCGGATCGCTCGGTTGCGTCATGGTAACGGCGCCGTTCTCGGTCATCCCCCAGGCGGCGATGACCAGGACGCCGAGCCGTTCGGACGCCCGGCGCGACAGGATTCGCGGTATCGGCGCGCCCGCCGTCAGGAAGGTGTGCAGCGAGCCGAGATCGTGCCTGTCGACCGCCGGCGTATTGGTCAGGTCCGACAGGAACGGGGTCGAGGCCATGGTGAAGGTGACTTTCTCCGCTTCGACGATGCGCGCCGCCTCGGCCGGGTTCCAAACATCCATCAGCACCGAGGGACCGCCGAGCACCACCGGCATCATCAGCCCGTACAGGAAGCCGGTCAGGTGCGCCAGCGGCGAGGCCATCAGGACGGTGTCCGAGGGATCCAGTTCGACCCGGTCGATGAACTTCAGGATATTGCCGATCAACGTGTTCTGGGTGTGCATGACGCCCTTCGGCTGGCCTGTCGTGCCGCTGGTATACATCAGGATCGAAATGTCGTCCGGGGACGGTTTGCGTTTGGCGAAGACCGCGTCGCGGTCCCTCTCCGCCTCCCAGGCGCGGTCGAGGAAACAGGTATCGAAAGAGTCCGAACCGTTGCCTCCGATCACGAAGACATGGTCCAGCGCGGGCAGATCGGGCCGCAGTTCGGCGATCATCGCCGGATAGTCGAAGCCGCGATAACGGTACGCGACGAATATCGCTTTGGCCTGCCCGAAGGCCAGCATGAAGGACAACTCGCGGTGCCGGAAGATCGGCATCAGCGGATTCACGATCGCGCCGATCCGCACGCAGGCGAGATAGAGGGCGTTGAATTGCCAAATATTCGGCAGCTGCATGGCGACGACATCGCCCGGCCCGATGCCGTGCGCGACCAGCCCGAGCGCGATCCTATCCACGATCCGGTTCAGCTCGGCATAGCTGCGGACGGTGCGGGTGTCCGTCTGGCTGTCATATCCGACGGCCGCATTGCGATCCGGGTTGGCGGCGACCGCCGCGTCCAGATAGTCCGTCAGCACCCGGTTCGGCCACAAGCCGCTTTCCTTGAAATACGCAACCCGGTCGGGCGGCGTTTGAATTTCGAAACTCATGCCCTCTGCTCACTACTTCACAGTTGGGACATTAGGCGAGATTTTGCACCGTCGTACAAGTCGAGCGGCGTCACGGGCCAGCAGTGCCCAGCGTCAGCCATTTCTCGACTTCGTGGCGCTGGATCTTGCCCGTGGTGCTGCGCGGCAGATCGTCCAACGCGACGAAGCGAATCTGCTTGGGTTGCTTGTACCGTGCCAGCGCCTCGCGGCATTGCTCTATGAGGTGATCGGCGGTCAGCGACGGATCGTTCGCGGCGACGAAGGCGACGGGCACTTCGCCCCAGCGGTCGTCCGGCGCCCGCACCACGACGGCATCGTCGACCCGGGGATCGCGGAGCAGCACCTGCTCGATTTCGGCCGGGTAGATGTTCTCGCCGCCGGACTTGATCATGTATTTGACCCGGTCGACGAAATCGAGCGTCCCGTCCGGGTTGCGGCGGAACGCGTCGCCCATATGGAACCAGCCGCCCCGAAATTCCTCCGCGGTCGCCTCTGGCGCTTTCCAGTAGCCGCTGAACAGGGTCGGCCCTCGGAACGCCAGTTCGCCGACGTCACCGTCCGCGACGTCGTTGTCGTCGGGATCGACGAGCCGGCAGCGGCACATCGCGCTCTGCGTTTTGGACAGGCTTTCCGGCGCGACGCCGATTGGGATGCGCCCCGCGGAGGCCGGCGGCAGGCCGGTCTCGGTCGATCCGAAGGTGTTGGCGTAGGGCGCCTGCAGCAGCTCGGTGATTTCGGCGATCTGGTGCCGCGGCACGAGGTCCGCCATGGCGCCGACCAATGTGATGCGCTGCGGCTTCGCGTTGCGCCGCTTGAGCGCTTCGGCGAACGGTTCGATCATGCCCGGCATCAGGATGAGCCACCATTGCGGGTCCGCCGTCACGGCGTCGACCATCCGCTCGGCGTCGAACCCGTCGATGACGACGACCTTACCGCCGAGGCTAAGCACGCTGATCGACTGGTCCATCGACGCCATGTGGAACATCGGCGCCCAGGCGACGAAGGTATCGCCGCGTTGCAGGCCGAAATCGATGCAGCCCGACTGCATGCGCGCGATCTCGGCGCGATGGCTGATCAGCGCGCCTTTCGGCAGTCCCGTCGTGCCGCTGGTGTAGATGATGACCAGCCCGTCTTCCGGTGAGGCCGCGATCTCCGGTTCGCTGGGATCGGCGGCGGCCAAAAGCTTTTCAAAGGCATCGCCGAAAACGACACGCGTCTCGACCTCGGTTTCGATCGCGGCGAAATTCGCGGCGAACCGCTCGGAAACGAAGGCCAGTTTGGGGGTCGCCAAATTGACGCAATGGGCCAATTCGCCCGCCGCGAGGCGCCAGTTTAGCGCGCAGATGATTGCGCCGATCTTGGAGGCCGCGTAGGCGACCTCCATATACTCGATCCGGTTTTCCGCCAGAATTGCGATCCGGTCGCCATGACCGGTTCCGTGCCGCGACAGCCAATGCGCCAGCCGGTTCACGCGGGCATTGAACTGCGCGTAGGTCCAGCGCCGTTTGCCGTCCTCGATCGCCGTGGCGTCCGGTTGCAGGGCGGCCTGATCGCGCAAAATCTCGCCGACGGTCAGGTGCGCCGACTGGGCGACGAGCGTGTCCGGCAACGCGCTCATCGCCTCAGTTTTTGTGACGCATCGAAATCGGCAGGCTGCGCAGACCGCGCGCGATCAACTCGTCGCGCCATTCCGGCGTCTCGCCCTGCAGCTCGAAGTCCGTGTAGCGGTCGAACAGCGCTTCGAAGGCGACCTGCCCCTCCAGCCGGGCCAGCGGTGCGCCGAGGCACAGATGAATGCCTTTGCCGAACGCCATGTGGCGGTTGCGCTGTCGGGTGATGTCGACGGTCGTGGAACCTTTGAACACCGCCGGATCATGCGCGGCGGAATCGATGGCGGCGAAAATGCGGTCGCCCTTCCTGATCGTCTGGCCGCCGATCTCGACATCTTCCAGCGCCAGCCGCACCACGGTCGCGATCGGTCCTTCGGCGCGTAGGAACTCCTCGACCGCCGTCGGGACGAGCGACCGGTCGCGCTCCAGCAGCGACAACTGGTCGGGATTGTGCAGTAGGGTGAGCATCCCGCTCGATATCAGGTTGGTCGTCGTTTCGTGCCCGGCGAACAGGATCAGCACCAAGGTCGAGACGATCTCGTCGTCGCTCAGCGGCTTGCCGATCTCGCCGCCTTCGATCATCAACGTGGTCAGGTCGTCCTTCGGGTCGGCCCGATGGTCGGCGACGAGGTCGCGGTAGAAATCGACGCATTCGGCCAGCGCGCCGTGCGACCGGTCGTACCTGTCCGGCGTCGAACGGCCTTGCAGGACGAATTTCGCGATATCGCCGGCCCAGTCGCGCAGCTTGGTGACCTTGTCCCGCGGCACACCGCAAAGATCGCCGATCACGGTACCGGGCAACGGCACCGCGTAATCGGTAATGAGATCGATGTCCGTCCGGCTGCCAAGCCCATCGAGTATTTCGTGCGCGATCGCCTCGACCTTCGGCCGCATCGCCGCGAGCGGTTTGGGCAGGAAGGCGCCCTGCAGGACCTGCCGCAGCCTGGTATGCCCCGGCGGGTCCTTGAAGACCATCCAGCCGCCGAGAATTTCCGTCAGAAAGGCGATCTTCGCCTGCTTCGACCCGCCCATACGGTCCGCGAAGGGTGTCATTTTTTCGACCGAAAAGCGCGGATCGCGCAACACCATCCGGACGTCAAAGTAACGGGTGACAAACCAGCCCTTGACCGAATCGTTCCAGTGCACCGGTGCGTCCCGGCGCATCCGGTCGAACATCGGGTAGGGATCCTGGATGACGTCCGGCTCGAACAAGTCGAAATGTTCGTTCATGACGATTCTTTTCAGCCGTCGCCCTAGACCGGCGACTCCGGATCGAACACCGGCTTGCGCTTCTCGAGGTGCGACGCCAGGCCTTCCTTCACTTCCGATCCGGCGAAACCGAGCATTTCGAGCGCCGTCGAGGCGTCGAAGGACGGGCCCATCATGCGGTACCAGTTGTTGAGCGCGTATTTGGTCCAGCGGATCGCGCTCGGCGCGCCGGCGGCCAGGCGGGCGGCGATTTCGACCGCCTTGTCCTGCAGCTCGTCGTCCTCGACGCAGAGCGAGACCAGGCCGTATTTCTCCGCATCCTCGCCGTTTACCGGTTCGCACAGCAACAGGAGGTATTTCGCCTTCGCCATGCCGCACAGCAGCGGCCAGTTGATGACCGCGCAATCGCCGGCCGCAACGCCGAGCCGCGTGTGGCCGTCGACGATCTTGGCGGCCTTGCCGGCGATCGAAATATCGGCCAGCAGCGCGGCGACCAATCCGGCGCCGACGGCGACGCCGTTGATCGCGGAGACGATCGGCTTGTTGCAATTGATGATGTTGTAGACGAGGTCGCGCGCTTCCTTCCAGGCCTGCAGGCGGGCCTTCTCGTCGTTCATGTTCGCTTCGATCATGCCGAAATCGCCGCCGGAGGAGAACGCCTTGCCCTTGCCGGTCAGGATGACGGCACTGATATCGTCATCGTCGTCGATGTCGCGCCAGATATAGGTGAATTGGTTGTGCCCGACGGCGTCGAGCGAGTTGTAGGTCTTCGGGTTGTTGAGGGTGATCCGCAACACCCGGTCGGACGGCCGGTCGAATTCGAATGCGGTGTATTTCGCGTAACGGTCTGTCATCGTTTGCTCCCCTATATTCGGTGTTTGTTGCCGCGATCAGTCGACCATCGTCAGGCCGCCGCTCACGCTGAGGACCTGGCCCGTCAGGTAGTCGGAACGGCTGCTGGCGAAGAACAGGATCGCGTCGGCGATTTCCTCCGGCTGCGCCACCCGGCGGAACGGAATCGCCCGCGTCAGCGCTTCGCGCATGCGCTCCGGCTGCGCGTTGAACAACGGCGTGTCGGTCGGCCCGGGGCACACGCAGTTGACGTTGATGCGGTAGCGCGCGACTTCGCGGGCGAGCGATTTCGAGAAGGCGATGATGCCGCCCTTGGCGCCGGCATACATGGTCTCGCCCATGCTGCCGACCCGGCCGGCGTCGCTCGACACGCTGACGATCTTGCCGGCGTTCCGTTCGATCATCGGGTCGAGGAAGGCGCGGGTCAGCTTGACCGGTCCCATCAGGTTGATCTTGATGACTTTTTCCCAGAAATCCGGCGTCTGTTCGATGAAGGGCTGGATGATGTCCCAGCCGGCGACGTTGACGACGCCGTCCACTTGTCCCGCACCGAGTACCGTCTTGGCGAAGTTCGCGATCGAATCGTCGATGGTCACGTCGAGCGGCACGAATGTCGCGCTGCTGCCGACTTGTGCGGCGGTTTCGGCGCCGCCTTCTTCGTTGATGTCGCCGAAAAATACTTGCGCGCCCGCGGCGCACAACGTGCCGACCGTCGCCCGGCCGATGCCCGAAGCGCCGCCGGTGACGACGAGTGTCTTGCCTGCCAAATTCATGTGTTCTCTCCTTGTGTGTCGAATGCGGCCGGCCTTCAGTCCCGGCCCGCCATCATCCGTGTCACCTCATAGGTGGCCACGGTTTCGCCACGCTGGTTCACGATGTCGTTTGTCGTGCTGACGATGCCCCGGTTGCCCTTGCTCGTCTGCCGCACGGCGGTGACTTCGATTTCGCCGTGTATCGTATCGTTCACGAAGGTGGGCGCCTTGATCTTGAGCGTCGTTTCCAGCATGGCCAGGCCGGTATGCTGCATCGTCGACTGGACGAGCAGGCCTTCGATAAAAGTGTAGCACAGGGCGCCCGGCACGGGCCGTCCCTTGACCGCCCCGTGCGTGTCGCCGAACGTCGCGTCGGTGAACATGACCTCGACCATGCCCGTCGCGTTGATGAAGTTGACCAGGTCGGCCTCCGTCACCGTGCGGTTGATCGTGCGGAACTTCTGGCCGACGGTCAGGTCGTTCCAGCACAGTCCGAGGCCGACATATTCCAGTTCGTTCTTCATGTCCCTTTTCCCTCTTGGCGGAATTTTCAATCGCTGCCGGCTGCCCGCGCGCGGTCCGGGGTCGCGGGCCCGGCGCTTTCGTCGATCCGCCCCTGGATGTGATCGAAAACGGCGAAACAGGTTTCGAGCTGCGCCTCCGACAGCCCGGACAGAAACTCCGACCGCAATTGTTCGATAATGCCTTGTATCTCGCGGACCATCGGGGCGGCCTTGCCCGACAGATGGATGGTCTTGGCGCGGCGGTCTTCCGGATCGTTGCGCCGTTCGACCCAGCCGTCGGATTCGAGCCGGTCGAGCTGCCGGACCAGGGTAGAACCCCGGATGCCGACGATATCGGCCAGCGCGTTCTGTTGCAGCCCGTCGCCATGGATCGACAGGTAATGCAGGATCAAGCCGCGCGCCTGGCTCAGCCCCAGCGGTCCGAGCCGCATGTCCAGCTCGTTGCGCCACTTCTGATTGGTTTCCGCCAAGCGCCTTGCAAAGCTGACTATCAGCGCGTCCGAGGGCGTGCTCATTTCGATTCCATCCGCTATTCGGCGAATTATGTTAGGGAGCTAATTATTAGCTTGCAAACTAAAGGGCGGCAATCCCGAAAACGAACCCCGTCGGCGCTAACGAAGGTGGCAGGAGACCTGGTGACCCGGGGCGATTTCCTTCAGCGTGGGGACTTCCACCTTGCAGCGTTCCTCGGCGTAGGGACAGCGTGTGTGGAAGTGGCAGCCAGTCGGCGGATTGATCGGGCTGGGAACGTCGCCTTGCAGAATGATCTTGTTGCGCCGGACCGTCGGGTCGGGAATCGGCACCGCCGACAGCAGCGCCTCGGTGTAGGGGTGCTGCGGGTTGGTGAAGAGGGTCTTTTTGTCGGTGTATTCGACGATCCGGCCGAGATACATCACCGCGACGTAATCGCTGATATGTTCGACCACCGCCAGATCGTGCGCGATAAACAGGTAGGAAAGCTGAAACTCGTCCTGCAAATCCTTCAGCAAATTGATCACCTGCGCCTGAATCGACACGTCCAGCGCGGAGACCGGTTCATCGCCGATGATCAGCTTTGGATCGAAGGCCAGCGCGCGCGCGATGCCAATGCGCTGGCGTTGACCGCCGGAAAATTCGTGCGGGAAACTGTTCATCTGCGCTTTGCGAAGACCGACCTTGTCGAACAGCGCCGCCACACGCTCCTCGCGCTCCTTGCCTACGGCGATTTTATGAACAAGCATGGATTCGCCGACGATGTCGCCCGCCGACATGCGCGGGTTCAACGAGGAGAACGGATCTTGGAAGATAATCTGCATTTCACGGCGGTAGGCCCGCAGCTCTGTTTTTGTCAGCTCGGTAATATCCTCGCCGCCGATTTCGATCGTGCCCTCAGTGGGTTCGATCAGGCGCAGGATGGTTCGCCCGACCGTCGATTTGCCACAGCCGCTTTCGCCGACCAGGCCAAGCGTCTCGCCCTTGCCGATGGAAAAGCTGACGCCGTCCACGGCGTAAACCTGACCGACGGTGCGGGACAGAATGCCCTTCTTGATCGGGAAGTGCTTTTTCAACCCCTTGACGTTGAGGACCGGTTCGCCGGTCTGCGGTGCTGAATTCTCGCTGATCGCCGCCTCAGGCATGCCCGCCTCCGTTCAGCCGGTCCGAATGCCAACACGCCGCCCAATGACCCGGCTCTTTTTCTTCGTAGGGCGGGTAGGCCGCGGTGCATTGGTCGTCGGCATGCGGACAGCGCGGTGCGAAGACACAGCCGTCAGGGAGATTGTTCAACGCCGGTACGATGCCGGGAATTTCCGTGAGGCGCTCGACCGCATCGGCGCCGCGCATGCTTTCCAGATGCGGGACCGACGCCAACAGCCCGTGCGTATAGGGGTGCATCGGATTGGCGAACAGCGATTCGACATCCGTCTCCTCGACCTTCCGGCCCGCATACATGACGATGACCCGATTCGCGGTCTCGGCGATGACGCCCAAATCATGGGTGATGAGGATAACCGCGGTGCCGAGCTCTTGCTGCAGGTTTACGATCAACTCGAGAATTTGCGCCTGAATGGTAACGTCCAGCGCCGTTGTCGGCTCGTCGGCGATCAGCACCTTGGGATTGCAGGCGAGCGCCATGTCGATCATGGCCCGTTGGCGCATGCCGCCGGAAAGCTGATGGGGATATTCATTGATGCGCAGGGCGGCTTCCGGAATCTTCACCAGATCGAGCATTTCCCGGGATCGGTTCAGCGCCTGTTCCTTGGTCATGCCCTGATGCAGGATGAGCGCCTCGGCGATCTGATGGCCGATGGTCAGCACCGGGTTGAGCGAGGTCATCGGTTCCTGAAAGATCATTGAAATTTCGTTGCCGCGGATTTCGCGCATTTCATCGTCGTTGCACTTGAGCAGGTCGCGGCCGTCCAGCGTCACCCGGCCGCCTATGATCTTGCCCGGCGGGTCGGGCACCAGCCGCATGACCGACAGTGCGGTGATGCTCTTGCCGCAACCCGACTCGCCGACGATGCCGAGCGTTTCCTTTTTATTCAAGTGGAAGGAAACGCCATCCACCGCCTTGACGGTCCCCTGGCGGGTAAAAAAGAAGGTTTGAAGCCCCTCGACCTCCAGCGCTAATTCATCGCTTTGCGGTACCGCCGACGGGGTCGTTACATCAGTTTCATTAACCGTCATTCAGCCACCGCCCAAATCCCTGTAAACCATTTTTTCATTAAGTTTCCCCCCTCTGCCGGATCAACTGCGCTGCCGCGGATCCAAAATATCGCGTAGCGCGTCGCCGAGCAGGTTGGTCCCGAAGACCGCCGCACTGATCGCGATGCCTGGGAAAATCACCAACCAGGGCGCGACGCGGGCATATTCGGCTGCCGACTCCGACAGCATCCGGCCCCAGGAGGGGTGCGGCTCAGGCACGCCAAGGCCGAGGAAGGACAGCGATGCTTCAACCAAAATCGCTGAACCCAGTTGTGCGGTGCCGAGCACGATCAGCGGCGCCAGGGTGTTGGGCAGTACGTGGCGCATCATGACCCGCATCTCGCTCATGCCGGCGGCGCGGGCCGCCTCGACAAAAGGCATTTCGCGCAGCGCCAGCGTGCTTGACCGGACAACGCGCGCAATATTGGGCGCAAGCGGTATTGAAATCGCGATAATTGTATTTTGCAGAGACGGACCGAGCGACGCCGCCATCACCAGCGCCAACACCAACAGCGGCAACGCCTGCATGATGTCGATAAACCGCTGCACAATCAGGTCGAACCAGCCGAGCAGATAGCCTGACATCAGACCGAGCAGAACGCCGATGCTGCCGCCGAGCAGCGTCGACGCGACGCCGACGGCCAGCGATATCCGGGCGCCGTGAATGATGCGGCTCAACACGTCGCGGCCCATCATGTCCGCACCTATCACATGTTTCGCTCCCGGCGCCATCAACGAGGACTCTGAGCTGGTCGTCAGGGGGTCGTGCGGCGAAATGACATCGGCGAAAACGGCGCACAGGAAAAATAATACGACGATGACGGCGCCTATCGCTCCCAGAGGGTAGCGGCGGCAGAAATGTACGACAGCGTCCCACTTCCCTTGCACATTCGCACCAGCCCGGGTCAGTTCCGCTTCGTGGTCGACTTGCTGTTGAATGTCGGTCACTGTCCGCTCCCTACCGCTCTAGTCCGCGTATTTGATCCGTGGATCCAGCACGGAGTACAGCATATCCACGATAAAATTGACGACGACCGTCACCAGGGCGACGAGCATCACGATGGTTTGAACCATGGGGTAATCCCGCGTTAGGATCGCCTCCACAAGAAAGTGCGCCAACCCGGGAATGTTAAAGACGGTTTCGGTAACGATCAGGCCGCCGATCAGGAAGGCAGCCTCGATGCCGATGATGGTGGTGACCGGCAGCACCGCGTTCTTGAGCGCGTGATGGTAATTGATCGTATTCTCCGAGGCGCCCTTGGAACGCGCGGTGCGGATATAGTCCTGGCGCATCACTTCGAGCATGGAGGACCGGGTCAGCCGCATGATCAGCGCCGAACTGCGGAACCCGACTGCCGCAGCCGGAAGGATATAGAGCGTCAATTCGTCCAACAAAGTATCCGGCGGATCCGTGTAGATCGGAATAAAGCCAAAGAAGGCAACGAAAAACATCAGGATCAACAGCCCGAGCCAAAAGGATGGCAGCGACAACCCGCTTAAAGAGATAACGCGTAGGGTATAATCCAGCCCGGTGTCTTGGCGCACCGCGCTGATGACGCCGAGCGGGACGCCGAAAATGACCGAGAAGAACAGCGCCATAACCGCCAGCTTGGCGGTAATTAAGATGCGCGGACCAATTTCGTCGATAATCGGCATTTCCGACACGAAGGAAAAGCCCAAATCCCAGCGCATAATCCCCCAGATCCACTTGCCGTACTGCACTGGTATGGGCAGGTCCAGGCCAAGCTCTTTTTCGATTTCCGCTTTTTCAACCGGATCAACAAAGCCAGCCGAATCGAACATAATGTCGACGATGTTGCCGGGCATGAGCCGCAGCAGGACGAAAATGATGATCGACATGCCGATAAGCGTCAGCAGCATCAGGAAAAAACGCTTCACGAGATAGGTTCCCAAAACCTTTCCTCCTGAGTATTCGACGCCCGGTTGCCGGAACGTCCAACTAGATTAAATTTCTAATATTAAATCGATCAAAAAATAGGGACCGCGCGATGGACGTTCGCGCGGTCCCTGAACTCGTTTCGGCTATTTATCCAGCCAGACGTCTTCCAGTCGCCAGCCATTGTAAAGGCTGTTCACATGCGCGACGTAGCCCTTCACATGGGCTTGCTTACACGTATAGGACTGGTTGTGCATGATGATCGGACGCGCGGCGTCTTCCTGGAGCCGCTTGTCGATTTCCAGGACGAGCTGCTTGCGCGCCTTCTGGTCGGTCATCATCGACTGCTTGACGAAGAGCTCTTCCATCTCCGGCTTGCAGTAGCCCGTATAGTTCCGCTGCGAACCGCAGGAATAGTTCTCGAAGAAGTTCGCATCCGGATCGTCGACACCGACTGCTGTCGCGTTCAGGCCGACCATGTAGTCCTTGCGGGCCACCGTGGCGTGCCAGTTGCTGGTTTCGATCGTCTTCAAGGTGCCGTCGATAAAGACCTCCTTCAGATGGTCGATCAGCAGCACCGCGGGATCGCGGTAGGTGGCGATGTTCCGCGTCGACACTTCGACTTTCAAGCGGTTGTCCGGTCCGTAACCCGCTTCTTTCATCAGCTTGCGCGCCTTCTCCCGGTTCGCTTTCACGTCGGGATCGAAGCCGGCGACCTGTGTAATGAACTCGGGCGTGAAGCCCCAGACGCCTTGCGGCGGTGGCGACATGGCGCCGCCCATGCGATTTTCGCCCTTGCTGAGGATATCGATGACCGATTTTCGGTCCAGGGTCAGAACCATCGCCTTGCGGATATTCGCGTTGTCGAACGGCGGCTTGGCCTGGTTGACGATCAGGTTGATACTGGCGCCCATCACGCGCTCGCAAACCGCGCTCGGCGCCTGCGCCGCAATATCGCGCTGCAACGGGACGGTTACGTCGCCGTTGAAAGCCATGTCGAATTTACCGGCGATGAAGGCCAGGACGCGCGTCGAACGGCTCTTGATGATTGTCCATTCGATTCCGTCTAAATAGGGGCGGCCTTTCTTCCAGTAGTCCTTGTTCCGGGTGAACTTGACGCTTTCGTTCTGCTTCAAGGCCACAAACTTGAACGGTCCGGTGCCGATCGGATGGGTGCGCATCTTCTTCGGCGAGACATGGCACGGATAGACCGGCGAGTAGCCCGACGCTAGCAACGTCAGTAAGGCGGGCTGCGGCCGGCCGAGCTCAAAGGTGACCTCGTGATCGCCATTCGTCGTCACGCCTTTCAGATTCTTGTACCAGGCTTTCCGCGGATTCTTGCGCAGTTTGTATTTGCGGCCGCCATTGCCCAGCAGCAGGTCCCACCAGGTGCATTTGACGTCCTTGGAGGTAAAGGGTTTGCCGTCGTGCCACTTCACGCCCTGGCGAAGCTTGAAGGTCAGTTTCTTCTTGTCTCCGCTCCACGACCAGCTCTCCGCCAGGTCCGGCACGATCGTGTCCAGACTGTTAGTCGGCTTGGACTGGTCGTACATGATCAGATTGTTCATGACCGGCATGTAGGGCGTCAGCGTCGAGTTCGTCGCTTCCTCGTGGATCGATCCGCTCGGCGGCGTGCCGCGGTGATAGGCTTTCAGGATTCCCCCTGATTTTTGCGCCAGTGCGGCCTGTGCGCCAAGCGTGACCGCTGTCAGCGCTAGGACCGCCATCAGTAATTTAAGTTTCGGTTTCATGTTTTCTGCCTCCCAACAGTGGTTATTCGTTTTTCGCGAATCCCTTAGTTCTTATTCCCGGGAGTATGCGCAATCCCCCGGCCTGTGCCAAGTGACTCATGGAAAATTGCATTTCGCGGTCTGCCCGATTTCGAAGTCGAATGCCGCGCTTAGAAGGAAATTCGGAAATCGGTGAATTCCACAATTTCGTCCTTGAGGCTGTCCTTGTCTTTCAGGCTGCGGTAGATGCCCCATTTGGGGCGAAGGAACGTGGCGCCGCTTCTCCACATGCGAATTGAATCAATGCGATTGCGAAACAGCGTCTTACCTGTTTCGACGGATTTTGCGAGCACCGAAGACCTTCCGGTTTCGCCATAGGAAATTCGTTCCGTCACCTCCACCCATTTGCCGAGGAAGGGTTGCAGATCGACCCAATGGACGGTGCGTTGCTTGGAATGTTCCTTGCCTATCCGGTTTACACCCACACCCACTAGGGCTAGAATGGGCGCAAACCGGATATAGGGGAGCGCGCCATGGATGTTCTCGACCGCGCCGATCTCCCATTCCCGCATTCGC
>JAKZTB010000139.1:0-26803 GCA_047517345.1 Alphaproteobacteria bacterium | reverse complement strand
ATCGAGAACGGAATGGCCAGCCCCGACATCGGCTCACGATGCTCGGCAGGCGGACAAAAAACTAGCCCTGCATTGAGTGCTGGCCTCGCGAATTACCTAAAGAAAAAGGGCGTTCAAGGTTTCTAACGCAGGCGCCACACTTTCGCCCTGCAGCCTCGCACGCCGCCGGTCACTTGTGTTTTACTGTGTTGCGGGTGCGTGTATCCGCTAGCACCGCTTCGACGATCGGCAGCAGGGAGATAACGAGATGGAAGTGGTCCCTTTGGGCCATGCGCTGGGCGCGGAAATTCGCGGCGTCGATATCACGGGTGACCTAACCGAAGCGGAGATCGACGTTATTCGTGAGGCCTGGCATCGCCATCACGTCGTCGTTTTCCGCGGCGTCGAATGGGTGCCCGACCAGCATCTCGCCTTTTCGAAGCGCTTCGGTCCGCTCGACGACCACGCATCGACACCGCATGACCGACTGGACGGATATTCCGAAATTCTCGAAGTCACCAACCGCCCGAAGAACGGCCAGCCGTCGCAAACCCGCAATGCGGGGCGCAATTGGCATTCCGACTATTCCTACACAAGCCGTCCGGCCGCAGCGTCGATGTTGTATTGCACGGAGAAGCCCTCGGTGGGCGGCGACACGATGTTCTGCAACATGGCGCGTGCATATGACGAACTGTCGGACAAAATGAAAGGCATCGTCGCCGATTTGCAATCGGTCTACGACTTCAATCTGGTCTCGGGCACCAAAGTCCGCGACCCGATTAAGATGGCGGAATTGCTGAAGCTCAACCCGCCGATCGCACATCCTTGCGTGCGGGCCCATAACGAAAGTGGTGTTAAGGCGCTCTATGTGAGCGAGCGCACCTCCCATTTCGACGGCATGACGCGGGCGGAAAGCGCGCCGCTGATCCAATTCCTGTGCACGCATGCGACGAGACCGGAAAACACCTATCGCCATCAGTGGCAGGTCCGCGATCTGGTCTGCTGGGACAACCGCACCACGATGCATCTGGCGCTGGGTGATTTCGATTCGACAGAATTCCGGCACATGCTTCGGACGACGCTGCAGGGTAAAAAGTCCGGCTACGTCGTCGCTCCGGGAGAATAGCGGGACGGCTCGGACGGTGCGCAAATTCAGCCGACGCTCACGATTGAATGGTTGAGAGCCGATCAAATCGGTTCGTCCGCTCCTTCGAATAGCTGTTTGACTTCTTCGTTCCGCACCGTGCCGATGCCGCGGCGGCGGCATTCCTCGGCGCATTTCGACCAATCGCCCGCACGCGCTGCAGCCGTGAAGGTGGGAAACTTCGTGACCAGGCCATGGTTTCCCAGATTGAACGCCATATCCATCAAACCGAGGCGGGCGCGGTCTGGGTATCTATCATAGCCGCTGCAGTCACTCCGCAGCCCGGCTTCTAAATTTGCGATACGGTTGTCGAGCAGGGCGTCGATTTCTGCTTCAGGAAGGTCGAGTGCCGTGTGCGACTTGAACGCACTCGCCGCGTAGCCGTGACCGTACGGCAGGCTTTTGATGGCATTGAAATCCATGGCAATCTCTTCAGCCGTCGCGGGCGTACCGTTATCGCGTCTGACAAAGAGGATAACCTGCGCATCCGCCGCCGTTCTCATCGTTTTGCCGACGCCAACCGTAACGAAGCCCCTGGCGTCCAAATACATATGCGAGATCGAGCCTTCACCTTTCTTGATCAGTTCGCGTCGCGCTTCTGCAAAGTTCACGGATCGCCTCCTGTCGCTGAGCGCGACGATGTTATCGCGTCCGGCAGGGTTGTCTAGCCGCCTTGCGCCGCGAGCCGCTTGTCGAGTCCGCGCTTGAAGTCGTCGATCGAGATCGCCCGTTCCAGATTGAATTCGTCGTCGAGGATGTCGTAGACCGTGCCGTCCTTGCCGGTCATCGACAGATAGATGACAGCGCCGTCGGCACCGCCGCCTTCATTGTGAACGTCATCGCCATGGCTCTGCGCCCACACGCCGGCTTTGCGTTTTTCGATGTCGGTGCCGCCTTCGCCATCCGGACGAAAGACGTGATGTTCGCCGGACAGGACGAAGGTCTTCGTTGGGCCGGTATGGCGGTGCATGACACAGGTACGGCCGGGATCGAATTTCATGAGCCAGTCGACTGTTTGGTGTTCCACATCGACACCCAAAAGATGGTAGTAGACGCCTTCCAAATCTCGAAACCGACGCCATTCGATATCGGCTTCGGTGAAATCGAATGGGACTGAATCGGCCATGATGTCTCCTAACATTATGCAATTCTGTAAGTTAGTTGTGATATGCGCGAAACGGTATCCAATTCGCAGCGGCATTGGAACGTTGGATGCGATTTTAGCGATTTTGTGCAGGCCGTGTGCCCGTTGCGGCAACGCTTTTGCTTCCCATATATAACGAAGCGCTACAGTGGAGATCGGCGAATGAGCGACAATTGGGAATTTCAGGTTCGGATCAATCTAGACGACGCACGGGCGGAAACGGCGCGACGGGATCCAAACGATACCTCGCTCGCACCGCTGGGTACGATTCTCGCCAAGCACAATGCGACCCTGAAATGCCAGTTCGACGCGTTTGCCGGGTATGTTGCGGCGGCGGAACAGGAAGGCACGGAAAACTATCCGCTGTACGCCTGGACGAAAGACACAATCGAAAATCCGGTGAAGAAGGCAAAGTACCTCAAGGCATTTACGCTCTATGTCGACGGCGACGAGGTCTATGACAAAGCCAAAGCCGATCCGCTGGAAGCGGATTTGAAGCCGTTGCTCGACAGCAATCTCCTTGAAAAACTTTCCAAGCACGACACGAATCCGGCGAACAACCCGCAAGCACCGGAAAAATTCCGCCAATAACGGCCGATTTTAGGCCGTGCCGTGAGCGACTGCGACAATCACCCGCGCTGCGATGTATTGAACCGCATTTGCGGATAGCGATAATGTGCTCGCCTGAAATTCACATCCGGAGACCGGTCCATGTTCGATACCGATAAGTTTGTTGAAGATTGCAAGCGTGCTCTGGCCGACGACGAGAGCCACAAAGCGGTGCGCGAGGTCGTGGCGGAAGCGGTTTCCGACCCGGGCGCGATCGTAAAATCGCTGGGCGCGCCGACCGAGGCCGGGTTTACGCCGTTGTATCATACCGACGATTTGACGATCCTGAACTTTGCCTGGGCGCCGTTGATGACCCTGATGCCGCACAACCACAATATGTGGGCGGTGATCGGCATCTATGGGGGGCGCGAGGACAATATTTTCTGGCACAAGGCGGGTACGACGCTCGAGGCGGCCGGCGCCAAAGCGCTGACTACGAAAGACGCCGCGCCTCTCGGTAAGGACGTCGTTCATTCCGTCACGAACCCGATCCAGAAGATCACCGCGGCGCTGCACGTCTACGGCGGCGACTTCTTTGCACCGGGCCGTAGCGAATGGGATCCGGAATCGCTCGAAGAGCGCCCCTTCGACGTGGAAGGCGCGCGGCGGTTGTTCAGAGAAGCCAACGAACGGTTCCCATCGGCTTCTTGATGTACTGCGCCACCGCAGGAACATTCCCTTCGACTGACTTCGCGCTGGTGTCTAATCGTCGGGACGCTCTGAGCAAAATGTCACAACTCGGGTTGATTCTCGGAACCGGCACGCCCAATTCATCTAAAGTGGAGTCTCTTGAGAAAGTGAATCACCTTAAGCGTGTAGTGGCGAGTTGGTTCAAGGCATTATTGGTTATATTAATTAATTTTTTTGCGAAATTCTCCGAGCCGTTAACCGTTGACTCATGACTCCAGCGCAATCTTTTGCGCAAGGGTCGAACTGCACTACGTAAACACTAAAAAACGTTTTGCGTTGCCGCCGCAGAGGACCGGACGCGTAGGAAGAATGGAGAGGGAAAGCCCTGCTATGAATACACTTTCAAGCTTGCAGATCGAGCTCTTGGTCCAACTCGTCGAGTGCAAAATTCTCTGCATGATGGACGATGAGATTTTCGAAAAGGCGAGATTCTTATCCTTAAAGATTGCCGCGAAAGTCTTGTCCGCAAGTCGACCTTGACGGCCAAAAATCTCGAACATGTCATCTACCTCGTGGAAATTCGGATATTGCGCGCAGCAGCCGACGGCGATGCTGACGCGCAAGAATTCGCGCGGTTGAAAGCATGCCGGTCGACGCTTATCGACATCGCCTCGGAGCGCCGTGACGTCAAGGTCATTCCGTTCCCGTCGCTGTATCTGTTGGAAGAAGTGGAAGAGGCCGTCCACTAGGACGGAACCGAAATTCCAGTTAGCTGGCCAAGCCCCGACGCGCGCCATAAGCCGCCAACCGATGCCGGCGCCTCTTTTCGTTTCGTCGACGACCATCGCTTGAACAATGGCTTCCGGCGGCTTCTCCAACGCCGGGCGTCCGAATGCGTGGAGAAAGCCGATGACGCGGCCGTCGGCGATGGCGACCCAGACCGCGTGCTGATCCGCCGCTGCGACTGCCTCGAAGCGCTGTGCGACTTCATCCTCCCCCATGTCGGAACCCAATTGCTTGAGGAGCGGCCATACGTCGGCGAGATCGTCCGCCGTCATTTCTCGAACGAATGTGCTATCAGCCAAAGGCGTTGGCCGGTCAGTCGCTGTTCTCGAAAACCGCTTCCCGCTTCTCGACAAAGGCGCGCATGCCTTCGCGGGCGTTATCGGACAGGAAGATTTGGCGCTGGGTGCGGTATTCGTAGGCAAGGCTGTCGGCGAGCGACGCCCGGGCGCCGAGATAGACGCCTTGTTTGATCCGGGCCAAGGTCTCGGGCGGGCCCGATGCAAGACGGCGGGCGAATTTGGCGACCGCATCCGCGAATTCTTCGTGCGGATAGACCCGGTTGAGCAGGCCGAGCCGCTGTGCCTCGGCCGCATCGATCCGGTCGCCCAGCATCATCAACTCCATCGCCTTGGCGGTGCCGACCAGTTGCGGCAACAGTGAAAACCCGCTCCAGTCGGGAATAAGGCCGATCTTGACGAAGCTTACCGCGAAGATCACGCGATCGCTGGCAAGCCGGATATCGCAGGCAAGCGCCAGGTTCATACCTCCGCCGGCCGCGTCGCCGTTGACCGCTGCGATCACGGGTTGACGCATAAGTTTCATCGTCTGGACGATGCGTGCCGCGATAGTCATGCGTTCTTCGACGACCGCGGTGTCGTTTCCGTCCTGCAAAGCCGCCATGCTGACGATATCGCCACCCGCACAGAACGCTTTCCCGGCGCCAGTGATGACGATGCAGCGCACCGCCGGGTCGGACGCAAAGGATTCAAGTGTCTCCAGTAGCGTTTCGCGCATGCCGTCTTCAAAGGCGTTCAAGGCCTTCGGCCGGTTGAGCGTAATCGTGGCGACGCCTTCGTCGAAATCGCTCAGAATTCGCTGTTCATTCATGTTTTGCTTCCCCGTGCAATACTTGGCATGCTTCGTTAACGGTACAGATATGCGCCGAGCCGGGAAACCGTCATCGTCGCCAATACTGGGAGGAAGAGCATGATTGCCAGAAATAGGGGAACGGGTAGGGAATGGCTCGCCGCGAGCGCGCTCGCCGGTTTAATCCTGGCGGTATTACTTGCCGCGTATTTTTCCCGCGGTCTTGGCTGAAGGACTCTCAGCCGCTAAATCAGTTCGGGAGTTCGCTAGCTAAGCTTGGCCAACGATAGATTGGAATGCGTAACTCCGACCGACAAGACGCTTGAGCAGTTCGCGCAATATAGCATTGAATCCGTAGCGTGATCGTTTTCAGTCAAGTTCCGTTCACGCCGGTCGATGACACCGCTCGCGACAATTCTGTTCATATGATTTCGGTCGAGCGGCCGATCCAACTCGTAGACACCGTAGACGCGTTCGATTCCCTGTGCGGCCGCGTACTTGATCGCCCACGAGAAGGCCTGTTCGAAGCGAATATTCTCGGCATCGCCATTGCGTGCAAACTCAACGCAGTTTCCGCCGACACGGTAGGTACACAAAATCTCGGTCACGGTGTCCCTTACGTCGTCTTGAAGAAGCGATCCAAGCCCCGTAAAGACGAGGATGTGGTTTTCTTCATCGTCGGGCAACGACGCCATCGAGTCGTATAGAAATGCCTGCATCGCAATCTCAAAATATAGTTACAGTAAAAGTCTATATATCAACAATAGAAATATCACAAATACTTTTATTAACGTTAATAACATAGGAATTTTATTTAAATTTTTTCGAAATCCATTCTTTGATACGGATTTGCATCCCGAATGCGATCCTACAATTTCACGGGCCGAAATCCGTAAAATGGGCAAACAACGGCAAGGGCGCTAAAGCGATTCGCGTATGCTGGGGTCGATCGCTAAATCTATGCCCTAATCTCATACGTCAGGCGCGGCCTGACTACACGCCGTCGACCAGTAATCCCTCGCCGGAAGAGCCCGAATTGCGCAGGGCGATCAATGGTTTGTATTCGGGGTCGTTGTACCATCCCTTGGCGGCTTTGCGCGTCGGGAACTCCAGCACGACGACGACCGTTGGAACTCCGCGGCTGCCCTCGATCCGCACGGCATCGGCGCTTCTGATGATGAGTTTACCGCCGTGTTTTGCAACGAGCGGCGTTACCTTTTCGCCGTACTCCGCCGTCCAGGACGGATCGGTTATTTCGATTTCAAACATCAAATAGGTTGGCATCGTGATCTTCCCAGTTGGTTCGACGAATTTGCGTTTGGCCATTCCGTAGCATTACGATCTTGGCACACGGGATGCCGATAGTCGCGCGACACCGGATTTTCCTTCGTTCCGGTGACCCGGAAGACGGGAGAAACCGCCGCGCTTCGGGCATTTTTCTGGCGCACCGAAATTTCGGTTACGCAATGGATTTATGACAAATCGGCAGCGGCGGGATTGTCAGTTATACCGTGCTAGTAAGTGGCCATGTTCGTATCGATTTCACGCGCCCAGCTGTCAATGCCGCCAGCAAGGTTCGTCGCCGCTTCGACGCCCTGTTGACGGAGCCATTGCGTGACCTGCCAACTCCGCATTCCAGAATGGCACACGACAACGAGCCGACCAGATTCTTTGAGCTTTTCGAGATTGGCCGGAACACTTTGCATGGGTATGTCGAGACTGTTTTCGAATTTGCAGATCGCGAGTTCCTGCGGTTCGCGGACGTCTAATATGGTGACGGGCTCTCCGGCAGCGAGAATTGTGCTCAATTGCCGAACCGAAATTTCCAGCGGCGTTTCGTCGGTCATCGTATCGCAGTCCTGGGTAATCGTAGCTTCGGTCGAAAGACACCACGACTATGCAGTCATATTGCATAATATTTCTACAAAATAGCGCCGGCATTGCGAAGCTCTTCGATATCGTTTTCATCGCGACCGAGAAGCCCGCGCAATACCGCATCGGTATGTTCGCCCAATAGCGGCGCGCCGACAGGGGTGATGACGGGTGTCCGGCTGAAATGCAGGGGAGAGCGGATTTGAGGGATACGGCCGGCACTGGTGTGGCTTGCCTCGGTTATGAGGTTCCTGCCATCGACTTCCGGCGAAGTCAAAGCTTCTGCGATATCGCGGATCGGGCCCGCTGGAATGCCAGCCTTAGCGCAGCGTTCGAGCCACTGCCCGCGTGGACCGCTCGCGAAGGCTTCGGCAAGAATGCCGTCTAGGCGCACCCGATTTCGAACACGCGCTGTGTTGTCCGTGAAGGCGGGGTCCTTGGCCAACGCCGGTTGTTGTAAAACTTCTTCGCAGAATCGCCGGAACTGGCGGTCGCTCGTCATCGCCAAAGTGAAGGTACCGTCGGTGGTATGGTAGATCCCGACGGGCATCGCGTTTTCGTTGCTGTTGCCAACCCGGCCCATAACCTTGCCGTCGATCAAATAGGCGCTCGCGGCATGGCTCAACATGTTTACCGAACAGTCGAACAGCGGCACGTCGATGAATTGACCTTCGCCGCTTTGCTCTCGTTCGTACAGCGCCGCCAACACGGCTTGGCCGGCGAAAAGCCCCGTGATGATATCGATCAGTGAGACGCCGGTACGGATCGGATCGCGATCCGGTTCACCCGTAAGTCTCATCAGCCCGCTCTCGGCCTGCACAACGGGATCGTAGCCCGGACGGTCCTTGTCGGGACCGTTGCGCCCGTAGCCTGAAATGGCGCAATAGACGATCTTGGGGTTTGTTGCGGCGATCGTGTCGTAGCCGAGGCCGTGCCGTTCCATGACGCCGGCGCGGAAGTTTTCGATCACGACATCCGAAATGCGTGCGAGATCGAGTATGACGTTGCGCCCTTCGGGCGTCCTGATGTCGATACCGACGCTCTTCTTGTTGCGGTTCAGGCCCAGGAAATAGGTGGAGATGCCATGGATTTCCGAAATATGCATGGCGCGAACGTCGTCGCAGCGCGTCGGCTCCTCAATCTTGATGATTTCCGCGCCGAGATCGCCAAGCGTCAGCGTGCAATATGGACCAGATAACACGCGTGTGAGGTCGAGGACGCGAATGCCGTCCAAAGGTGCTGGGGACGTGCTCATGATGATCCTTTGTTATCTCTCGGGTATTTGACTTCTACCGTTGCGGAGTGGTTTCGTCAGCGCCACAGAATTTCCCGGTATTTCATGCCGGTCAGAATGACGCTTGCGAGACCGACCGAGCAATAGAGTGGAATCAAAAATGAATATCCCAGCGGCTCGATGAGAACGCCCGCGATCAGCAATCCCAACGGCAAACCGTACACCGCGAGCATCCTGACACCCATGATCCGGCCGCGATAGCGCGGCGATACGGCGTTCAGCAACGTAACCGACATGGAAATCATCGCGGTTCCCTGCACGACACCGATCAGAACCAGCATGGCGGCGGCGTAGCTCTTGTCGGTAATTTGCGCAAAGCCAATGAGTAGCAGGTACCAAAGTGTCAAATTGATCAGCATGAAGCGTGCGATTCGACGCGGGCCACCTGTCCAGACCAGCAGAAGTGAACCGATAAACGCGCCCGTCGCGAAACCCGCTACGAGATGGCCCAGGCCGTTTGCGCCGACATGGTAGATTTCTTTCGCGGCATAAGGGAGCAGGCCATTGGTGGCGGGATAGGCCGTAAAATTGACAAGGAACGCCAGGAGAATGATCGCGCGGACATTGGGCGTTTTCCAGGCATAGGAAAGACCTTCTGTAAGGTCGCGTAACGGCGATGCACGCTGGCCGTCGTCGGTATTCTTGATCGGCCGTGCGACACCGAAGGTCAGCGTCAGGCTCGCAAGATAGAAACAGGCGACGAAAATATAGGTCGCGCCGATACCGAGCAGGGAAAACAGGCCCGCGCCGGCGAGGGCGCCCGCGATCCGCGCGGTATCCTGTGTCGTGCGGGACAGGCTTATCGCGCTCATCAATCGGCCGGTCGGCATGGTGTCGCCGATTAGCGCATTGCGCATGACGAGATCCGACTGCCGAACCAGCCCGGCAAGAAAAACGATTCCGAACACATGAAGCGGTGTCAGCTGACCGGATAGGCCAAGGCCCATCATCGCGGTCGCGAGAACCGCATAAGTCGCCCGCATCAAGCACAGCATCGTACGGCGCCCGATCCGGTCGCCGATGACGCCGAACATCGGGGCAATCAATGTGCCAATGAACTGCAGTGCGCCAACTAGGGTCAGCAGCAGGACGGATCCCGTCTCGACCAGCACATACCAGCCGATGATCAGCGTCTCCATCTCGAACGCCCAAGAGGTCAGCAGGTCAGCGGGCCACTGGAAGCGGAAACTACGCACTTGGAACGGCGCCAACGCCGCCTTACCCCGTCCCCTCAATGTGATCCGCCTGCCGTAATTCCTGCTTGGGCGCGCAGCTTATACGACGCGTTCCGCCATAGCGAGCGGGCCACCGGCATGGGCTGTAGCGACACCTCACTCTCCGACTGGACGAACTATCGAAGAATGTTCAACAACGACTCTTTGGCGCCTAAATCGATTTATGCGCCGTATCGCTAATTCGCCGTTTCCCAAGTGCCGTCCGGTTTTCGGCAGGCCGTTCCCTTGGCGGACTCAACCTTTCCACCGATGACCGTGCTGGTTTGGTATTCCCGGCAATGGCGGCCGTCTGCGTCTTTATAGGTGCGGGATGGCGTAACGTTGTAGTCCATACCGTGGTCGGGATCTCGCCACGCGATCGGCGATCCTGTGGGCGCCCGTTCGAGAATTTGCCCCACGCAGCCTTGGTCGACTTGATCCATCGCACGACCGATATTCCCGCCGATCAGGCCTCCGACGACTGCGCCGCCAATGCTGGCGAGTATTTTATTGTCACCTTCGACGAGTTTCGCACCGACCGCCCCCCCTGCGACGGCACCCAGAACCGCGCCAAGTGTTTCGCGGTTGCATCTCCCGATGCTGACGCTTGATAATGTAATTAGCGTTCTGGGATCGAACTGCCGGACAGGCGCATCAGCTGCGGTCTGTTACTGGTATTTCTTACGATATCCGTGGGCAGGCGCCCAAGGCGGCGGGCCCCCCCCGGGTTATAGATGCTTTACCTTTCCGCTTGAAACTTTTGTAGGCGTCGCTCTTTTTCGCAGCCCCACCGCTTTTGACATGATTGGGTTTGTGGTGCGCCGACAGCGACGGGCTCCAGGTAACAAGTGCCGCAACGATGCAGCAAATCAGTGTATGACGATGGGCTTTTCGCATTGGGTTTCTCGCTTATTCGGCGCTTATACAATTACCACGGATTTGCCTGCAGATCGCATCCGAACCAGCATTAACTCCTGACTTTCGAAACATACGACCAATCGACTTCGACGCCGAAACCCGCTTCGTCGTTCAAATGAACCATCCCGCCATGCACGTCGGCGCTTTTCGAATAGAGATGATGTTGTATGGGATGGCGATCATGTCCACCGTGGGATTCCGCACCGAACGCAGCGTCGCCGAAAGCCGATACAAGATGGCCGTGTATCTGGGGTGCCGTATGCGGTGCGATCGAGACGCCTTTTTGTTCCGCCAAATGGGCGATCCGTAGCGACTCGGTAAATCCTGCGTGCCGCGTGGAGTCGAACTGAACGTATTTCAAGGCTCCGGAATCGATGAAATCCCGGATCGTAAATCGCGTCCACTCGCGCTCGCCGTGCGCCAGAGGGATGGGCGACGCGTTGGCGAGCCGCATGTAGTCCGCCGGTTGTAAATGCCAATGAAGTGGTTCTTCGAGCCACAGAATGTCGTATGGCGCCACAGCGTTCGCGAAGGCGATGCAATCTTCCACGCCGTAGGGCGCATTCATATCGAGCATCAACAAAATTTCCGGCCCGATGGCGTTCCGCGTGGCGCGAATCCTGGTCAATTCGTCTTCAAGTGAAAGTGCGCCGGTCTTCATTTTGACCGCCCGGTAACCCATCGCGACATACGCCGCCATTTCTTCGGCGACCGCTTCCAATGGAGCGTCCTCGACGTAGTAGCCACCAGTGGAATAGGTAAATACGCTGCGGCGCGTCCCGCCGAGGAGTTTATAGACGGGCAATCCGGCGGATTTTCCCTTGATATCCCACAGTACGATATCGATGCCGCCGATCGCCGCCATCGCCTGCGGTCGTCGGTCGCGCGGCAGGGGCGGCGGCAACCCATTCCAGCCACCCAACCCGCCGGGACGCGGATTTAGGGTCGAGAAGAGGCGCTCCCAGACATCGATATGGCCCAGCGGGTCCATCCCCACGATGCATGACGAGAATAACGAAGCCAGTTCGCATATGGCGGCTTGCGGCCCTCCTTGCACTTCGCCAATTCCAGTGAGCCCTTCGTCCGTTCGAACCTCGAAGAGCGTCAAGGTTGCGCCGGTTCCGACTTCGTGAGCGGTCCAACTCGGCCGCTCGAGAACGACCTTCATCGGGTGAGTTTTGACTTCCGTGATTTTCATATTGATTTCCTGAAGCGGCAGAAACGCCTTGAATCAATGCGATAGCGATCGAAACTGCCGAACTGCCCGGCATTCAAATTTCCACAGTATGGTCATGCGCCTTTCGCGCGGTACGCCAAAAAATCGACCGCGCAACATAATCTTTTACCGGATATCGCCTCTTCCGTTGTACAAACATTTTGCCAAGAAATTATACATTTAACATTTTGCAAGTTTTCTGCTTTATAGTGATCGAAGTTACCATGATTAAAATTTTATAAAGGATAGGGGTAAAATGACGATCGATGAAAGTGCCTTGACGAAGGGGCAAGTCCGTAAATTGAATGCACTGAGTAAATCCGTTGGCGACGATTTGGCGCAGGATGTTTTCGAGAAATGGCTGAAGCGGCAGTCAAAAACGGCAAACGTCGAGAAGAGTGATCCTGTTGCAGAAAAATTGGTCGCTGCATTGGCTAAGCTTGAGAATGACTCCGGATTTCGCCTGGGAAATCAAGGGTATACGGTTCGCCGCGCGCGCGGTAAGGGCGCATCCGGCTTTATCGTAACGAAGAACGATAAGGCATAGAATAGGAACGTCGGCACGGATCAACGCACCGGAAGTACAATGGGATTCGGTCGTATTCTCGCCAAGCCATTAGAGATGAAGCGTTTCCTATTAGCGCTGGATGAAATCGATCTGGACATATTGGCGCAATTCTCAACGGTAAGAGAGTTTCTGAAAGAGCATATAAAGACCGAAGCCTTTACGGGTGAAGGTCGAAAAGTGATCGTTCAATTGATTAAAGACGGTGTTGGCCCGAGAATTACGGCGTATCTCTTTATACGGGTATTGTTGGAAGACTTGCTCCTTGATGGAGACTATCATGTGTTGAGGGGCAAGTTGACCAAGAATGGCGAAAACTACCTGGCGATCTACAATAATGTAGTCCGGGAATTGCGCCTTCTCAACTGGTTCAGCGCTGCGCAAGCGGTAGAACATTTCCAAGCGATCCGCAACGGCGTCGAAACCACATTCCCGGCGGAACGCCGATTAAAGACATCTGCCTGATGAAATTCGAATCCTGAAATCAGGCGCCAGTCGAATGCTGCTCCAATCCATTGCAGCCTAGACAAATATTGCCGTGACGATTAACGCTGATGCCGAACTACTCGGTACGCAGACGGCTTGATTGGATTCCCGTGCAGCAGATCTATCTCGACTACAACGCCAGTACGCCGATCGCGCCAGTCGTGGCCGACGTCATGCGATCAGCCTTGGAATTTGCCTACGGCAATCCGTCGAGCTTGCATTGGGCGGGCACGCCGGCACGGGATTTGGTGGACCGAGCACGCCGGCAAGTGGCCGATCTTCTCGGTTGCGCAGCGGAGGAAATTGTCTTCACCAGCGGCGGTAGCGAGGCCAACAATTTTGCGCTGAAGGGAGCGTTCTTCGCCAGCGGCCGGCGGCGGCGTCACATCATCACCACCGCGGTCGAACACCCCGCGATTGTCGAGCCTTGTCGGTTTTTGGAACGTCTCAGGGCTGAAATTACGTGGCTGCCCGTCGACGGCGCCGGCCTTATCGATCCGGACGACCTGCGCCGCGCGATCACTGCCGACACGATCCTGATCAGCATCATGCAGGCCAACAACGAGGTCGGCACGGTCCAACCGATCGCGGAATGCGCGGCGATTGCGCAAAAGCACGGCATCCCGTTTCATACCGATGCGGCACAGTCAGTCGGCAAGATAGAGACGAACGTCGATACGCTCGGCGTCGATTTGCTTTCGATCGCCGGACACAAGATTTATGCGCCGAAGGGTGTAGGCGCCCTATACATTCGCGGGGGAACCGTCCTCGAGCCGTTTATGCATGGTGCCGGTCATGAAGGCGGCCGCCGCGCCGGTACCGAAAGCGCCCTGCTCGACGCGGCATTGGGGGCGGCTTGCGAGATGGTCAAAGACCTATCGCCGATGACGCATGTGAAGGGATTACGGGACCGGCTCTGGAAAGAACTTCAGGAACGCTTCGGCAACCAAATCGTCCTCAACGGCCATCCCGATTTGCGCCTGCCCAATACGCTGAACGTCTCTTTCGTCGGACGGGATGGCGCGGCTTTGCTCGCCATCCTGGACGGCGTCGCGGCATCGACCGGCTCGGCCTGTCACGAAGGCAGCGTCGAACTGTCGCCGGTACTGGAGGCGATGGGCGTTTCGGACGAGGTCGGCATGGGGGCGATCCGCTTCAGCCTGGGGCGGGATACGACGGCGGACGAGATCGATGCGGTCGTCGTGAAACTGGTTTCAGCCTTGTGACTGCGATGGCGTCGGGAACATTATGAAAGAGAAAGGTAATTTGGATATCGGTCGTTTCGGACCGGACGTTGCGCTCGACCGGCCGGCCTATATCGATCCGACGGCATGTGTGTATGGCAAAGTTTCCTTGCTGGAAGGATCGAGCCTTTGGCCCTACTCGGTCATCCGGGCTGAGAATCATGACATCCGCGTGGGCCGTTTCAGCAATATCCAGGATCATGCCGTGTTGCATGTCGGCAGTGACGGACCGACGGTTATCGGCGACTTCTGTTCGATCGCGCACCACGCGGTGTTGCACAGCGCAACCGTCGGCGACAGCACGCTCATCGGTATTCACGCGACACTGATGGATGGCGCTGTGATTGGCGCCAATTGTGTCGTTGCCGGTGGCGCCTTCCTGACGGAAGGAACCTTGATACCGGACAATTCGATTGTCATGGGCATGCCGGCAAAAGCCGTGCGGCAGAACAACAATTTCCTGCAAACGCGGCGAAATGCACTGATTTATCACCGGAATGCCCTGGCGTACGAGCGTGGGGAGCATCGCGCGTGGTGCGGAGCAGATTTCGATGCGTGGCACGCGGAGATGACGGCCGAACTCGAAACGGAGTTTCAGCGGCTGTATCCAACAACGACGGAAAAATAGCGCGGCGGCCCGCGAAACGGCCTTGTTGCGGTGGGTCGGTTGGCGCATCCTCTCGACAAATCTGACGAGGATACGACATGACCGAACCCTTCGAACTTCCCCAACGCGAAGGCAAACCGCGGACACGCGGCCTTACAACGATGATCGATTTCGGGCCTGACGAATTGGGCTGGACCGGCGTGCCCAGTGGTATCGAAGGCCTGTTGAAATGCGCTGCCGACTATATCGATCATGCCAAAATTTACGCGATGAACGGGCTTCTGTTACCGGAAGAAGCGGTAAAGGAAGCGGCCCGATTATACCGGGATTACGATTGTCATCCGTTTGCCGGCGGCATGCTGTTCGAATACGCCTACGCCAAGGGACAGCTCGACGAGTTGGAAGCGTTGCTCCGCCGCGAGGAACTCATGGGATTAGAGATTTCGGAGAATTACATCACGCTGGAGGAGGACGAGCGAAAAAGCCTCATAGATCGCTTTCAAAAGGCAGGTTTCGATGTCGTTTACGAATTCGGGCGCAAGGCGCCCAACGAGCCGATGAAGTTGGAAGAGTTGGGCGCCGTCATCCATTCCGTGGCCGAGTGCGGTATCGATCATGTGATCGTCGAACAGAGTGAAATCGATATGTTGGCGGAAACCTCTACGAGCGGTCTCAATGAACTGCGCCGCCAGAACTGGTTCGACCGCATCGTCATCGAAGCGGATCCGTACAGATTTCCGCAGCAACATGTCGACATGATAGGGCTGTTTGGTCCCGACGTAAACCTTTGCAATATCGCGCCTGGACAAGTGATGCGCCTGGAAGGATTTCGGAGGGGGATCGGGCGCGGTGTTGGCTATAGCATCATGGACGATTTGATTTAGAAAGTCCTGCCAGTAGGGGAAGCGGCCAAATTTAGCCCTTAGGCGATTTTGTTCTTCCTCGCTGCGTGCGCGGGCCTCCGCCGCGGCGCGGATCATCGAGATGCCGCCATGCGGGTTTACGGTGCGCAAAACCAAAGGCACTTCCTCCGCATGGCGGACCACGAAATTATACCCCGGCTTGGCGGTGATGAAGTTATGGAGAAACGGTCTCTTTTCCTCTAATTCGTCCAAACCTCTTGCGGCCGTAAATTCGACCAGATGGACGCGCCGGTTGCCTTGATCGGACAGCCGGCCGAGCCAATCATTGTCGAGGTGATAACGGTATGAAGGGTCCATTTCGCCGATTTCCGACCAAAGCGAACGCCGCATGAACCAGCCTGACGGCGTTGCGAAGTCGTTGATGTAGCCGCCCAAATCATTCGGCGGCAGTTCGAGTTGATTGGAGGAAACGAACTCGCATTCCGTAATCGCCTGCAATGCATGTTCGAGAAAGCGGGGTTGCCAGCGGTCGTCGTCTTCGAGCATCGCGAGATAATCGCCACGTGCGTTTTTCACGGCAACATTGATTGCAGATGCCTGCCCGACATCGTCGGCGACCGCGAAAGAAACCTGTAGGTCGCCATCGATTAGCCGCTGCGGCGCTTCGGTTCCGCGGTCCAATCCGACAATCACTTCGATATGCGCGTCGGCGGTCTGTAATCCGATGCTTTCGATCGCCCGATCGAGCCAAAGCTCGTCCGGGTTCTCCATAAAAACAGGATCGAGTCGAGACGGGATGACGATGGAGACGGTGGTGGTCATTTATTCCCGTTCATCCGACGTATAGCCGGATATTGCCCCCATCGACTACGCGAGAGAGTTTCGAGCCCGAGTGGACTGATTGGTCCGCCGTAAGACGTCTTGCGAACAAACGGTATCGAAAACAGTTGACCCGATCCATCACTGTCATGTGACCGCTCAATTAGAAAAGCCGTGGAAGTTCTAAACCAATCGCTCCCTAGCGGGCAATGACGTGTTGGGTTAACACTACGACGGAGCCGGAAGAGTGAATGGAGCGGCAGCCTTTCAATGAATTACGAGCAATTCAATGCATTCTGCGAGGCGCTGCCGGTCACGACCCACGTGGTCCAGTGGGGTGGGGCGCATGTCTGGAAAGTCGGCGGCAAGGTTTTCGCGATCGGTGGCTGGAACCGAGCCACAGGGATTCCGGCATTCACCTTCAAGGTTTCCCCGGTTTCCTACGAAATTCTACAGGAACAACCGGGACTGAGACCGGCGCCTTATCTTGCGTCGCGTGGCATGAAGTGGATACAACATCATAGCCCGCCCGGTCTGACGGACGACGCGCTCGAAGATTATCTTCGCGAGTCGCACCGAATTGTCTCACTCGGTTTGACAAAAAAGTTGCAACGCGAGCTGGGCCTTAATCAGGGGTAGCCATGTCGCCCGTGGCTGCGAACCTATCCTTTTCTGACAGGACGCGATCGGGATTTCCGGAGCCGTAGCCGCGGACCGAATTCAGCCGGTATCATGGTTTCTCATCGTCAGTACGTTCGACATTCCATGATCTATGAGGGGCGTTGTTGCGCACGATGCAAATGGGTAGCCTGAACGCGACACGGAAAATTCTTTTGAAGTGGGTTTCACATGCGCGTTGGAATTTCGCTCCCGGTTCGAGAGTTTGGCGACGATATCGCCGCAATCAAGGAGTTTGCCCAAGCGGCCGAGGAATTGGGATTTACCCATCTTCGGGTCCCGGACCAGGTATTGCGCGCGGGCAGCGGCGCGCTACACGAACCGCATACCGTCATGACCTTCATTGCCGCGGTCACCTCAAGGATCGAACTCGTGCCGTCGGTGATCATATTGCCAGCGCGTTCTACGGTCCTTGTCGCAAAGCAGGCGGCGACGCTCGATTGCCTTTCTGGCGGGCGCTTGCGCCTCGGCATCGGCGTCGGCCGTTATCCCGAAGAATACGAGGCGCTCGGCGCCGATTTTCGGTCCCGCGGCGCCCGATGCGAGGAACAGTTGGAATTGTTGCGCCTGCTTTGGACGCACGAGACGGTTGATTTTGCCGGTAAATGGGACACGGTCTCAGGCGCGGGCATCAATCCGTTGCCGGTCCAGCGGCCGATTCCGATATGGATCGGCGCGGCGGGCGTGCCCGTCGCGCGCATCCGCCGCCGGATCGGACGACAGGCGGATGGATGGTTCAATCTCGCCTCGCCGGAGGACTTCTTGGACGTACGGGACGGTATCTACCGGGAGGCCGAAGCAGCCGGTCGCGATCCTATATGTCTCGGCATCGAAGCCGGCGTCGCCGTCGTCGGCCCGCGGGAGAAAGAGTGGAAACGCCGGGTCGCGGAATGGCGCGATATAGGCTTGACGCACATTTGCCTGCGCACGCTTGGAGGAGGCCTGGAACCGCACGAACATATCCTGCGTATGCGTCAGGCCGCTGCTGAACTTCCGGTTGTGTAGGTGTCAGGTAAGTTCTTATTTTCAAATAGTTTTTGAAGATTTTCGCAGGACTGCGTATGCTTTCACTGTTTTAAAATTAACCAAAAATGCATGTTTCGCCGCTACCTTGGTAAAAGGCCGAGATAGTGGACAAAAAATGGCGTTCGAAAGCAGAACGGTCGATAATATGCCTGCAAATATGCTGAATGAGGACGACGGCACCAATCCGGCGAACACGCACGGCAAAGTGCTGTTTCGTTGCCGTCTTTGCTGGCAAATCGCGCTCGCCGTGACGGTGTGCATCGTTGCGATCGAAGCCGTAATACTTATCCCGTCCTATGTCAGCTATGAGAAAGACCTGCTGCACCGCCTAGAGGCGGTCGGTCTCGCAACGGTGCGGGCCGGATTGTCGCGAAGCGAGACGCTGCTCGACGCTCGAAAAAACGCGGAATCGCTGCTGGAGCAATCGGAATTTCTGGGACTTGCGATTTTGGGCGCCGACGGCGGTGAGGCTGTTTACGTTGGTCAAAACCCCGACCTGACAATTGCGCAAGCACGCGAACTCGACACATTGCCGAAGCGAGGGCCGGACGGAAACCGTTATTCGGTTGTCTACGGACAATCGCAGACCGGGCTGCCCTTCGCGGTGGTCGCCGTGCTTGACGCGAGTTGGATCGCGGATGCGCTAACGGATTTTGTATGGCGGATAGTCGGTTTGGTACTGCTGATAACGTTTTTTGTGTCGTCTGGGACGCTTCTTGTCGTGGGCCAATGGGTTCTGCGGCCAATTCTGAGAATCCGAAAGAAGCTTGCCGAGGTTCGGCTCGACCCGAGCCATGCCGATAAATTTTCGCTCTACCATCGAGGAATGACGAAATCGGCGACATGACGAACACGCTGAATGCCCTCATGAAGCATCTGTCGGAATACCGGCATTCCGAAATATTGGCGGAAGAACGCCGGTTCGAAGATTTCGCTGAGGCCTCCTCGGATTGGTTCTGGGAAATGGACGAAAATCTTCGATTTTCCTATTTTTCCGATCGTTTTACCGGAACGACGGGCGTTCCTCAGCAAGCGCTCCTCGGAAAGACCCGGCAGGAAACCGGCGTTCCCGGCCTCGACGAAGCGGTCTGGCAAGAACACCTCGACAATTTGGCGGCGCACCAGCCGTTCCGTGACTTCGAGCACCCACGGACGTTAACAAACGGAGAAATCGTCTACCTCTCGATAAATGGCAAACCGGTTTTCGATGAGGAGGGGTTTTTTGTTGGGTATCGTGGGACAGGCTCAGACATCACTGGGCGTCGCGAGGCGGAACTCGCCTTGCAGAACGCGATGGGTGAACTGGAGCATCGCGTCGAGGCGCGCACTATCGAACTGCGCGAAAGCGATGCCCTTAAATCGCATATTCTCAATACTGCATTGGATTGCGTCGTCTCGATCGATCGTGCAGGGAATATCATCGAGTGGAACGCAGCCGCGGAGAAGACCTTCGGGTATTCGCGTGATGCGCTTATCGGAATAAAATTTGTAAATTTGATCGTTCCAGAAAGATTAAGGGACGCGCACATCGCTGGTTTCGACCGGTATCTAGAAACCGGTGAGGAGAAGATAATTGGTCAGCGTACGGAGGTAATCGGTGTTCGTTCCGACGGCGAAGAGTTACCCGCCGAGTTGTCGGTCACCGCGCAAATTAGTGAGGCGAGCCAAATCATTACCGCTTACCTTCGCGACGTCAGTGATATCAAAAAGGCGGAGAAACATTTACAGCAAGCGCAAAAAATGGAAGCTGTAGGACAATTGACCGGCGGTGTTGCGCATGATTTCAATAATTTTCTAGCAGTAATTCAAGGTAATACTGAACTTCTGAGCGATACCGTCGGCGCAGGCAATTCTTTGACGCAAGAGATCATGAACGCGACGGAAAGAGGCGCCGAACTGACGCAACGGTTATTAGCTTTTTCGCGCCAACAGCCGTTGCGGACGCGGGAGATAGACCTCGTGGATCTTGTAGCTAGTATGTCTGGACTGCTGGATCGGACCTTGGGCGAAACGATCGAAGTCGAAACTACCGTTGGTGCCGATCCGTTATTTGCTCTTGCAGACTCTGGGCAAGTCGAGAATGCACTCTTAAACCTTGCAATCAATGCACGAGATGCGATGCCAGACGGTGGAAAACTGTCGATCAAGTGCGGTGCTGCACAATTCGATGCCGCGTTTCTGGACGTTCACCCAGATGCGACATCGGGCGACTATGTCTATTTGGCGGTTATCGACAATGGAATTGGGATGTCGCCTGAAGTCCGCAGCCATGCGTTCGAACCTTTTTTCACCACCAAGGAAGTCGGCGAAGGAAGCGGTTTGGGGCTGTCCATGATTTATGGTTTCGCCAAGCAATCGGGTGGCTACGTCTTTATCGAGAGTGAGGAAGGAAAAGGCACTAGGGTGACGTTATATCTGCCGTACGCCGAACCCGCAGATGAACATGTCGGACCTTCTAGCCTCGCGCCAGGCACGCAAGAACGAATACTCGTCGTCGAAGACGATGACGCATTGCGTGAGTTGGTCGTGCGTATGCTGAAGGATCTGGATTATCAAGTTGTCGATATGCCTGACGCGGCCGCCGCACACGCTGCGCTTGCAAGTGAAGAACGGATGGATTTGATTTTGAGCGATGTTGTGTTGCCGGGCGGGACAAGTGGGCCGGAATTCATTGTTCAAGCTCGTGAAACCTATCCCGATCTAAACGTGGTTTTTATGTCTGGTTACCCGGCTGATGCGGTGAAACGAAACGGATTGCTGGAACTGGATCAGATATTACTCAGCAAACCGTTCCGGAGGCGGCAGCTCGCAAAAGCTCTTCGTTCGGCACTCGCATAACGTTTAGACAATTTGTATTTTGCAAATCACCGCCCGCTGTGTAGGGGTTGATTTAAAATGAGAATTGTGACGCCGATCAATAAAACCTTTCGAGCGTCAGGCGGTTGGCCGCGGTCTTTACATCGTGGGAAAGATCGTGGATTTGTTTCTCATCGAGTTGGTTGATGAATCCGACCGTTGCGATGGCGCGTGTCGCGTAACCCTCGCCGTCGACAACCGGCGCGGCCGTGACCAGAAAGCCGCGCAGATAATTGCCATGGTCGACCGCGTACCCGTTCCGCCCCGCTTCCGCTACTTCCCTGCGCCAGGTTTCGTAGTCTGGTGGATTCTCCCACGGCAAGGCGTAGAATCTTTCTGCCAGTTCTTCTTCCGGCCAACCGGATAAGGCGGCGTAGCAACGGCCGCTGGCGCTGATCAGAGCGGGGAACCTGCTGCTCACATCGACATGAATACTCAGCGTTTGCGGCGCCCGCGCCAGGGCGACGACGACCATATGCTCGTTCGCATCCAGTTCGGTCGCGGTGACCGTGACCCCATGCCGGTCGGCAAGCGCCTTAAGGTGCGGCCGCACCTCTTGAACGAAATGGCTGTTGGCGAGCGAGTCCCGCGCCAGTCCCAAGACCGCGTGACCGAGGCGGTACTGTTTCGTCGTCAAATTGAAGGCAACCATGGATTCCTGCGTAAGGGTGCGCAGGATGTGCAGACAAGTGCTGGGGATGATGTCGAGATCGCGCGCGATCTGGTTTACGCCAATCGGTACTTCGCTTCTGCCGAGATAACGCATGATCCGCGCGGCGCGGCGAACTGCGACAACCGGTTTTTTCAACGCGGGTTGGTGAATCAATGATTCGGTCCAATCGTTGTCTATAGACAATAATTATTGCATATACACAACGATTTTGCAATGACATACTGCACGCTCAATCCGCCGCCGTGAGAAACGGGCGCTAAGAGGAGACCCTCAATGGAATTCGGAATCCTGTTTACATCTCATCCCGACCCGAAGTCGGAAGTTTATCCGCATCACAGTATGCATGCGCGCGTAACGCGCGAAATACTTGAGGCGGAGGAACTCGGATTCGACAGCGTTTGGATCGCCGAACACCATTTTTCGAACAAGTACGGTATCCTCCCCGATCCCTTCACCTATTTGGGATATCTTGCGGCCCAAACCACACGCATCAAGCTCGGCGCCGCCGTGATGGTGGTGCCGCTGCATCATCCGATGCGCATCGTCGAGAACGCCGCCTTTATCGATATCCTGAGCAACGGCCGGTTCCAGCTCGGCCTCGGCTCGGGCTATCGGCCCTACGAGTTCGCAGGCCTGGGGATCGATTTCGAGAGCCGGCGCGAGCGCCAGGCGGAAGCGATTTCGCTAATACTCAAGGGCTTCCACGACAAGCGCGTGACGGCCGACGGCAAATTCTTCAAATTCGAGATCGGCGACGACAATGAGATATTCCCGCAACCGATTCAGCAGCCGCATCCGCCGTTCTACATGGGTGCGGGGACGGAAAACTCGATGAGGTTGGCGGCGCTCAGCGGGTTCGGTCTTATGCAGTCCTCGTTGCCGTCGGTGGAAAAGATCGGCGAGAATATCGAGTGGTACAAGAGCCACATGAAGGACGCGCCGGATCCGCTCAACAAGAACCCCGCCTTCGGCCGGGTCGATGTGGTCCGTATGGTCTATGTGGCGCCGACCGACGCGAAGGCGAAGGAAGAGAGCGAGGAGGGCATCACGTTTCACATGAAGACTTTCCTGTCCGGCGTTAAGACGGGCGGCTATTTGGGCGATGTGACCGAAAAGAAGGACGAATCGGATTTCGCATACGATCATCTGGCGGAGACGACGATTCTGCACGGCTCGCCCGATACGGTGATCCGCGGCATCGAGGAATTCCGCAAGGTCGGCGCGACGTCCATCATGCTGCATTATCCGCCCTATTACGGCGTGCAGCAGACGCTCGATATGCTACGGCTTTTCGCCAAGGAAGTTCTGCCGCATGTTCAGGGCAAGCCGGTGCCGAATAAGGCGGTGGCCTAATACCAAGGAGCGTTGATAGTGACTCATAGAGACGGCTTACCAAGGTTTTCGGCAAGGAGCGCGCGGCGCGGCGATGCGGTGCATCGCAAGCTGCGCGCGACGCTGTCCGAAAGCCTCGGTAAGCCGCCCTTCGGGTCGCGTATGCGGCCCGTCGGAGGGCGTCGGAACGACTTGACGATGCACCGCATCGCCGGCGCCGTGCCTCCTGCCCGACGGGCCGCCTACGCGATCTCTATGGGTCACTATCAGCGCTCCTTGGTATAGCCATCGAGAGTCGACATGGGTTGGGGTGAAATTACCGACGACGCGCTGGCGGCCGCGGCCGAGTTGATAGGCCAGCCGCTCAGGCGGTCGCGCATGCAGTGGATCGAAACCGCGACGAAAGACGCGATTCGGCATTTCGCCTGGGGGATCGGCGACGACAATCCCATTTGGTTCGATGAGGCATACGCGAAAGCATCGCCCGTCGGCGCATTGTTGGCGCCGCCGTGCATCCTCTACGCGATCGACTCGACGATCGTTGCGCCAAAGCTGCCAGGCGTGCAGTGGATCTACGCTGGCACGGATTGGACGTGGTTCAATCACATCCGCGTCGACGATACCTTTCGTGTCGAGGCGGAACTGACGAGCCAGGAGGAGAAATCCGGCCGCCGTTTCGCTTGCTGGGTCCTGCAGACCGGCAAGGTTCGCTATTTCATAAAACAAGACAACCTGATCGCGACGGCCATCGGTAAGTGCGCGCGAACGCCGCGTACCGGACATGCCGGTTCCGAGCAGGGGGAGGATGCACAAAGCCGGCGATATGAGCCGGAAGAGTTGGCCGAAATCGAACGGCTGGTATTGTCCGAACCGCGCCAAGGCCAAGAGCCGCTTTATTGGGAGGATATCGAGATCGGCGCAACCGTGCCGCCGGTCGTCAAGGGTCCTCTGTCGATCGCGGATATTCTCGCCTGGTATTCGGCGACCCAGGGTGCGTTGCATTATGGTGGCGCGCATGGCGACGCGGTGCGTTATCGGCGGCGTCATGACGACTACCACATCAATCCGGCGACCGGCGCCAAGGACGCGGCGGGGCGTGGCCATCTGGAGGCCGCAACGGCGCGCGACGTCGGTATGGGGGCGGCTTATGACGTGGGGCCGCAGCGCATTTCCTGGGCGCAGCACATGTTGTGCAACTGGATCGGTGACCACGGTTTTTTGCACAAGCTCAACGTTTCGGTGCGGCGGCCGAATCTGGTCGGCGACACGATTTGGTGGCGCGGTACGGTCGAAGCCAAACGGGAGGAGGGCGCGGTTAAGTTCGTCGATCTTTCGCTGGAGGCCCGCAACCAGAACGACAAGGGTTCCGCATTCGGCACCGCCGTGGTCGCGTTGCCGACGCGCGCGGACGGACCTGTTCCGTTACCGCTTCGGCCGGACGAATAGGCGATGGCCGCGGCGACGTGTTCCATACCGCTAGATACAGTCAAAGGACTGGCAGTTCTGCTGACGAACCGGTCGGCACACTATGCGCAACAATGGCTCAACCTGCTGGGTTGTGCGCCGCGCAGCGGGCCGACCGACGATGGTGTCGTTGTTACCGGCGGCGGGACGGACCCCACCGAAAATTTTCCGGGCGCGTCTTGCGTCATTCGTCTTTGGGATTTTCAGGTCGGCTTTTCCGGCAACGGAGTCCTTGCAAGTGCATTGTCCGGGGCATCCGCGGTAATCGGTCATCCCGAAGAACCCGGCGTGTCACTGCCGGTCGATATGCCGGAGAAATGGTGCGCCGCATACGGCGTCGTCCTGGCATTGGCGGAATTGTGGCGGAATTCGAACGGGAAACCGCGGCGGTGGATTGTCTACGATGTGTCCGCCGCCGACGTGCTGCGGTCGTTTGCATTGCAGAATTCAGGCGATGCCGAAGAACGGCGCCGAATATGGAAGCGCAACGGCCGGCTTTGCGTCGATCGTGGCGGAATATTCCCGATGGGATTTTTCGCCTGCAAAGACGGACATGTCGCTGTCTTGGGGCGGTCGCGGCGGGATTGGCGGCACATCCGCAAGGCGATCGGGGATCCAAGCTGGGCCAAGGCGGAAAAATTCGAGGATCCATTTCGTCTTGCGGACGACAGTGCGGAGGCCGACGCGCTGCTGGAGAAAACCCTGGCGGAATTCGATCGCGACGAACTGCTGCGTCGCGGCCTGGAAGAGGGTGCCGTCATCGCGCCGGTTTACACTGAGGAAGAGGCGCGCGAGCGGGAAATTTTTCGCGATGAGTTCATCACCGACGGATTGCCCGCGATGCCGTTTGTCGTCGAGTCTCTCGGTGGAGCGACGCAGCCTTCTAGGCAAATACCGTCGGCGGCCGATCTCGCCGAAGCGCCGCTGTCCGGGTTGCGCTGCATCGAATTATGCTGGGTCTGGTCGGGCCCGATGGTCGGGCAAATTCTGGCCGATCTGGGCGCGGAGGTGGTCAAGGTCGAGGCGCCGAAGCGCTTCGATCTATACCGAACACGTGGCTTGGAAGCGAAGCGCGGCGCCATGGCCGAACGGGCGCGCATCGAATCGTCGATCTACTTTCACAGCCTGAACCGAAACAAGACGGGGTTCGCCCTCGACCTCAAACGCGATGACGGCTTGCGGATCGCCAAGAAGCTCGTCGGCGAGTCGGATTTGCTCATTGAGAATTTTACGGTCGGGACGATGGAGCGGCTGGGGCTCGGCTCCGATGCGCTCGCCGACGCAAATCCGGGCATCGTGAAATTGTCCATGAGCGGCCCGGGGCGGGGATCGGCGGTGCAGGATCTGCGCTCCTATGGGCTCGTGCTGAGTGCGCTGGGCGGCGCGGAGGCGTTGATCGAAGCCGACGGCGTGTTCGTGGGGTCGCCAACCTTCTCGATCAGCGACCCGAACGCGGCGGTGTTCGGCGCGATGGCGGCGCTCGCCGGCGCGCTTTCCGTGCGGGAGAACGGCAAGGGTTTGGCTATCGATCTGTCGCAGATCGAGGCGGCGGCGACGCTTGCAGGCACACCGGTGCCGGCGCGGACAACGCTCGATGCGATCGTCGCCGCCGAGGATGGACGGTTTATCGCCGTAAGCGTCCCGAATGGCGCGTATGCCGATAAAAAGGCATTACTGCAGGCGTTGGCTGGCATGGGGTATCGCGAAATCGTCTCCCATTGTACCGGTCTCGGCGGCAGCACGGCCGCGCTGCTCGAGCTCGACGACACCGACGGCGCGGTGGAATTTGCCGATTGCTCCGGCTGGATACCGTCGAACCATCCCTACACCGGCGACGAGCTGCTGGTCGCCGCGCCATGGCGGGTCGATGGCAATCGCCCGGGGCTTCGAAAACCGGCGCCGCTGCTCGGCGAGAGCGACGACTTCGTCCTGCGCCGTATATTGTCGCTCGGCGACGCCGAAATCGATGCGTTGAACGCGACCGGGGTCGTTGGCGTTCCTGCCGCAAAGCGGGACAATGGAAGAGATTCTGGGAAAGCGAAAACATGATCGACATTATGGGGCATACGCCGGACGCGACGACGCTGCGCGACCTGGTTGTCCTGCGCGCCTCTTACGGTGACAAGCCGTTCCTCGTCTGCCGCGACGAAACCCTGACCTATCAGCCCGTTGAAAAAGGCGCTATTGACCGGGTTTCACTCGACGGCGAAACATAACGCGACGAAGGCGGTTTCGCCATCCTCCGAGACGATGAGGACCATCTGAGCGACCAGAACGGCTCCAGCTGGCGCAATAAGC
>JAKZTB010000138.1:0-19426 GCA_047517345.1 Alphaproteobacteria bacterium | reverse complement strand
GGCATCTCCGCCCAGCCTACCCCCCTGACGATCCTTCTGCTGTCCCATCGTCATCAGCGAATCCCCCGGTCAAATCAGAACGTCAAAGAATCAGACCAGGCCGCTTGTGTCCAGTGCCAACTTCGTCAACGGGCTGTTAAGCAATAGATAACACCGCCGCAACGACTTTTTATGCCGCATTATCGCCATAATGGGCCCCTAAACATCGAATCGCAGCATTTTCATTGCTGTGCATGCTACCACAACATCTGGTATAACAAGCCCGCTGGTATGCATATACTTGCTCAATGACCTGATCATCTATCGGATTCTCGGCGGAACGAAATGGCTGGCCATTCAAAATTCAAGAACATTATGTACCGAAAGGGCGCCCAAGATAAGCGGCGGGCTAGCGTGTTCGGCAAATTCGGACGTGAAATCACGGTTGCGGCAAAATTGGGCGGCCCCGATCCGGATATGAATCCGCGCCTGCGGACGGCAGTTATCGCGGCACGCGCAGGAAACATGCCGAAGGACAATATCGACCGCGCTATAAAAATAGGCGCCGGTCCCGGGGAAGGAGATGAATTCGAGGAAATTCGTTACGAAGGATACGGACCGGGCGGCGTTGCGATTATTGTGGAAACCTTGACCGACAACCGCAATCGCACGGCCTCGGAACTGCGTGCGGCTTTCAGTAAAAACGGCGGAAATTTGGCGGAAACCGGAGCGGTATCGTTCATGTTCGACCATGTTGGAGAAATCCGCTTTCCGGCAGAGAAAGCCGACACCGACGAAGTATTCGAAGCGGCGTTGGAAGCTGGCGCAGACGATGTCGACTCGTCGGAAGACGGGCACGAAGTCATTTGCTCACCCGGCGCGCTTCACCAGGTTTGCGGCGCTCTGGAGAAGTCGTTAGGCGATCCGCAGTCGGCAAAGCTCGTGTGGAAAGCGCAAAACAGTGTCCCGGTCGAGGAAACGGCGGCAGCGACGCTATTGAAACTGCTGGAGGCGCTGGACGACAGCGACGACGTCCAGACTGTTTCCGCAAACTACGACATCGCCGACGATGTACTCGAACGTCTCACGACATAAGGTTATTCGGACGGTATGCGTTTAATCGGGCTCGATCCGGGGCTTCGCAATACGGGGTGGGGTGTTATCGACGTTCACGCCAATCGGCTGGTTTATGTCGCCGATGGCACCGTTTCACCGAATCCGAAACAAGACCTCGCCGGCCGCCTGAGAGATCTGCACGAAGGTCTAGCGCAGGTATTGACCGATTTCGATCCCGACGAAGCTGCGGTCGAAGAAACGTTCGTAAATAAAAACCCGAGCACGACTCTCCGGCTTGGCGAGGCCCGCGGCGTCGTCGTCCTCGCCCCCGCTTTGGCCGGCTTGCCGGTGGCGGAATACTCAGCAAATCGTATCAAGAAATCGGTTGTCGGGGCGGGACATGCTGCGAAGGAGCAGGTCCAAATGATGGTCGGCCGTATCCTGCCCGGATTCGTGTTCTCAAGCCCGGATGCCGCGGACGCCCTCGCGGTGGCTATCTGCCATGCGCATTTCGCGGAAACCGGCCGACGCTTGCGTGGAGCATTAGCGGCACAATGATCGCGCGGCTTTCCGGTATACTCGGCGAATTGGGCGAAGATTTCGCTGTAATCGACGTCGGTGGCGTCGGGTATCTCGTTTTTTGCTCAACGCGGACGCTGTCGCGCTTGCCGGCCGTCGGCGAGGCGGTCAAGGTCGAAGTGGAGACCCACGTCCGCGAAGACCATATCCATCTTTACGGGTTCATCGACGCGGCGGAACGGGCCTGGTTCCGGCTACTCACGACGGTTCAGGGCGTGGGCGCCCGGGTCGGTCTCGCAATTCTCTCCGTTCTGACTGCCGACGAGCTGGTGCAAGCGGTCGCCGCTCAGGACAAAACCACCGTCGAGCGGGCCAACGGGGTCGGACCCAAATTGGCCGCGCGTATCGTGACGGAACTCCGGGACAAAGTCGGCGGTATCGCCCTCGGCAGCGCCGGCTTCGCGGAAATCTCGCCGGCAGCAAACGCCAATGGGGAAGGGGCGATATCGGCGCTGGTCAACTTAGGCTACACGCGGAGCGATGCGTTCAACGTCATAGCGAAAGCCGGGAAGCAATTGGGGGAGGGCGCGCCGCTCGAATCTCTGATCCGCTTCGGGCTTAAGGAAATGTCGTAATGAACGATCCTGCAGGCCGGATTATTGCGCCGGATATGGCGGAAGCCGATACCGACGAGGCGTCGTTACGGCCGCAAGTTTTGGATGACTTTATCGGGCAGACGGCTATCAGGGAGAATTTGTCTGTCTTCATTCAGGCAGCGCGGAGCCGGAACGAAGCACTGGATCATACGATATTTTTCGGCCCACCGGGACTCGGGAAAACCACACTAGCCCAAATTGTTGCAAGAGAACTTGGTGTTAGTTTCAGGGCAACGTCGGGCCCAGTGCTCGCGAAAGCGGGCGATCTCGCCGCCTTGTTGACGAATTTGCAACCGCGCGACGTCTTGTTCATCGACGAAATCCACCGACTGCACCCGGCGGTCGAAGAGATCCTTTATCCGGCGATGGAGGATTTTCAGCTCGATTTGATCATCGGCGAAGGCCCGGCGGCGCGCTCGATACGCATCGACCTACCGCCGTTCACGCTCGTCGGCGCGACCACCCGCACGGGATTGATCACCAACCCGCTGCGCGAACGGTTCGGCATCCCACTGCGGTTAAACTTCTACGATATCGAAGACCTGCAGCGCATTGTTGAACGCGGCGCGCGGGTTCTAAACATGAACCTTACCGCCGACGGCGCCCTGGAAATTGCGAAACGAAGCCGTGGCACGCCGCGAATTGCGGGCCGGCTGCTGCGCCGCGTCCGAGATTTTGCGATGGTTGCGGATCAGTCGCTGATCGACGCCAAGATCGCCGACAATTCGCTGCTGCGGCTGGATGTAGACGATCAAGGCCTCGATGCAATGGACCGGCGTTTTCTTGCCTGTATGGCCGAAAACTATGGTGGCGGACCCGTCGGCGCAGACACTTTGGCGGTAGCCTTGGCCGAACAACGCGACTCCATCGAAGAAGTTATCGAGCCCTTTCTCATTCAACGCGGGTTCGTGCAGCGTACGCCACGTGGCCGGATGTTGACGTCGCAGGGTTGGCGGTACCTTGGACGCGATGCGCCAGCGGAAGCGGCCGTTCAACCCGATCTTCTGGATCCCGCGCCGAACGGTACGGTAGAGGTTTGCGATGATTGACGCTCCGGCGATTCATGTTTGTCCCGTGCGCGTCTACTACGAAGATACCGACGCCGACGGCATCGTCTACTACGCCAACTATTTGAAATTCGCCGAACGCGGCCGCACGGAAATGCTGCGCGCGGCCGGAATCGCACACCGTGAACTTTGGGAAAACCACGGCATCTCTTTTGCCGTACGCAATTTGTCCGCGGACTATATCAAACCGGCGAAGCTCGACGACGCGCTCACCGTCCATAGGCGCCTGCTGGCAGTGCGAGGCGCCTCGATGTCGGCTGAACAAATTGTTCGGCGCGAGGACGAAGATCTCATGCGCCTGACCGTTCGGTTGGCCTGTATTGACCGGAGGGGCCGGCCGGCCCGGCTACCGCAAGCAATCCGATCGGCGCTCGGAGCCTACAAGCACGATATTCAATAGGAACTAGTTTATGGATCAGAATTTAGTTGAGGCTGCCGCGCTCGCCGGTTCAATCGAAAATGTGAACCTCTCGATGTGGTCTCTGTTCATACAGGCGACCTGGATCGTCAAGATCGTTTTAGTGGCGTTGCTACTGGCCTCGATTTGGACCTGGGCGATCATCTTCGAAAAAGTCTGGCGTCTGCGCCGCCTGGATCGCGCCGCAACCGCTTTCGAGGACGAATTTTGGTCTGGCGGGACACTGGATGGCTTGTATGAGGAAGTCGGGCAACGTCCAACAGACCCAATGACAGCGGTTTTCACGGCGGCGATGAGGGAATGGCGCCGGACAGCGTCCAGAGGCATTGAGCGTAGCCAACTGTCGCATACCAGCCTTCAGCAGCGGATAGATCGCGTGATGCAGGTCAGTCTGGGCAGGGAGATGGATCAACTCGAGCGTTACATGACGTTTCTTGCTTCTGTCGGATCCACAGCGCCGTTCGTCGGGCTGTTCGGCACGGTATACGGAATTATGAATAGTTTTCAGTCCATCGCTATGACGAAACAGACAAGCTTGGCTGTTGTTGCCCCCGGGATCGCCGAAGCGCTGTTCGCCACCGCGCTGGGCCTCGTTGCCGCGATCCCGGCGGTCGTGGCGTACAACAAGATATCCACGGATTTGACGCGATACGCGAGCAGGCTCGAAGCGTTCGCACACGAATTCAGCGGCATCCTTTCGCATCAACTGGAAGAGACCGAGTAATCCATGGCCATGCAGATGCCGGGCGGCGGCTATCGTACCAACGGAAAATACCGCTACGCGAAGATGTCGGAGATCAACGTAACGCCGTTCGTCGATGTCATGCTTGTCTTGCTTATCGTTTTCATGATTACGGCGCCTTTGTTGACTGTTGGCGTTCCTGTAGACCTGCCGAAAACGCGGGCGGCGACAATCACCGACACTCAGGAACCGTTGGTCGTATCGATCGATGCGGCCGGCACGATTTATCTGCAGGAAACCAAAATAACGATGGAAAAACTGATCCCGCGGCTCAGCGAAATCATGAAGGCAAATCCCGATCTACGAATTTTTATCCGCGGAGACGAGTCCATCCCCTACGGCCAAGTGATGGAGGTAATGGGCGAACTAAGTGCAGCTGGGTTTCGCAAGGTTTCTTTGCTTGCCAAGTTGCCGGCAACCAAGACAAGCCAAAACTAGTGCCTGTGAATGCGAACAGCCGCCGCCATATCCGCGACAATTCATATCGCGGTCTTCGTCGTTGCCTGGTTGGGAGTCTTGCCATCCTCCCGGCCATTCGTTGCGCCAGCACAAGTAATCGATGTGGAAATTGCGACCGAACTGAAAAAAGAACCACCGAAACCGGTTGCAAAATCGGAACCGAAACAAATATCGCCGCCGCCGCGACAAGAACCGCCACCCGAGCCTCAGGTAGCATCGAAGCCGGAGCCAGAAGCGGTCCCGGCTCCCAAACCGAAGCCAAAGATCGTTCCAAAGCCCAAGCCAAAGGTGGCGAAGCCGCCAAAACCGAAACCCAAGAAAACGGTAAAAAGGCCAAGGCCGCGGCCAAAATCGAAACCCAAACCACCGTCGAAGGCGAAGACGTTCCCGAAACACGACTTCGCTTCGGTCCTGAAAACCGTGAAGAAACTCGACAAAATACCGCCGAAACCGCAGAAAAAGAAAAAACCGAAAGTTTCGCCAATGCAGCAGGTCGCTGCGGCGCTAAAACGGACCCAGCAGCAACCGCGCTTGTTCAGGCAGCCTGGTGGCATTACCGCTGGCGAGCTGGATGCTGTTCGACGGCATATCGAACCATGCTGGAATCTGCCGGCAGGGGCTCGGGACGCGCAAAGTATGGTCGTGGAAATTCGGGCGACATTAAATCCGGACGGCCGTGTACGATCCGCCGTTATCGTCGACAAAGCAAGGTCGCGCAGCGACGGCTTTTACCGCTCGATGGCGGAAAGCGCACTTCGCGCAATGTTGAATCCGCGCTGCCAACCCTTGCCGTTACCCCTGAATAAATATAGCGAGTGGCGCGATATGGTAATATTTTTTGACCCGCAGGAGATGTTCTGACCATGGCAACCAAAGCGAATTTGTGCACGAGGCTGCTGGGTGTATTGCTGGTAATGTTGGCGACCGGGTTGCCTGCCGTTGCGGAGATACGGGTCGATATCCGACGCGGCAATGTCGAACCGCTCCCCGTCGCAATTACGGCATTCAACGGAATTGCCTCCGCGGAGGCTCGAATTGGCCGAGACCTGTCAAACGTCATTTCGAACAATCTCGAGCGATCCGGTTTGTTTCGTCCGCTGGACCGTCGCGCGTTCATCCAGGACGCAGCTTCGCTTTTAGTTAGGCCACGGTTTTCCGATTGGCGGGTCATAAATGCGCAAGCGCTGATACAGGGTAACGTAAAGGTTCAACCCGACGGCCGGTTGCGGGTGGAATTCCGCCTTTGGGACGTTTTCGCAGAAGCGCAGATGACGGGCCTCGCTTATTTCACGGAACCGAAAAATTGGCGCCGCGTTGCGCACATAATTTCCGATGCGATATACAAACGCGTGACAGGCGAGGACGGATATTTCGATACCCGTATCGTGTTTGTATCGGAAAGCGGTCCGCGCGACCGGCGCATCAAACGTTTGGCCATTATGGACCAGGACGGCGACGGATTCCGCTTCCTGACGGATGGTTCGGCGCTGGTCCTGACGCCGCGCTTTTCGCCGACCACGCAAGAAATTACCTACCTTGCCTATTACAACGATTCGCCGCGGGTATATCTGTTCGATATTGAGACCGGCCGCGAAGAAGTTCTCGGCAATTTCAAGGGCATGACGTTCGCGCCTCGCTTTACGCCGGACGGCAAATCGATCCTGATGTCGTTTGCAAAAGAAGGCAACTCGGACATTTGGCGCATGGACCTCCAAACACGTGAAGTCGCGCGGCTAACCCGTAACCCCGCCATCGATACATCGCCGAGCGCCGCGCCTGACGGTGAATTCGTCGCGTTCAACTCCGACAGAGGCGGTTCTCCGCAGCTTTACGTGATGGACAGTAGCGGCGGAAATGTGCGACGCATCAGCTTCGGACGCGGCCGCTACGGGACACCCGTTTGGTCACCGCGGGGCGACCTAATCGCCTTTACCAAACAGTTGGGCGGTAAGTTTCATATTGGCGTTATGCGGCCCGATGGAAGCGGTGAACGGCTTCTTTCCGAAAGTTTCCTCGACGAAGCGCCGACATGGGCTCCGAACGGGCGCGTGCTTATGTTTTTCCGCGAAACGCCAAGCGATGCACAAGGGAAAGGCGCGACGAGTCGTTTATACTCCGTCGACCTCACGGGGTATAACTTGCGGGAGGTTGTAACAGCCGGTGATGCGTCCGATCCAGCGTGGTCCCCTCTCAATCCGTAATACTGCGTGAAATGCTTTGAGCTTTTGGAAAAAATGCAGCGGAATATTTGTTTGAGAGGTTGTATTCGAGAATTCGGCGTGGTTAATAGTAGCCAGATATATTCTTGACTTGCTACCTTACCAGATATATTCTTGACTTGCTACCTTAATCGCGACAAAACCACCCAATATTCCGCGCAAAAGGTCAGAAATAGAAACTCACATATTCCGTCCAAGGGGTAAGTAAATGCGTATCAAGATTTTGAGTTTGTTCGCGGCGGCGTTGCTGGTATCCGCGTGCGCGACGGAACCCGAGGATTCAGGCAGTGCAAAAGGCACTGGGTCGTCGGCGAAAGCTTCGTCCTCGTCAGCATCTTCGAGTGCGGCACCGGCAAAGGCAGCGTCAAAGAAGATGAAGAAAATGCCTTCGGGTGCGCCGCCGGGCTCTGCCGTCGATTTCTACGTGAATGTCGGTGATCGCGTGTTCTTTGATTTGGACAATTCCGAAATCACACAGAAATCCGCTTCTACGCTCAAGCGTCAGGCCGCATTTCTGCAAAAGTATCAAAACCTCACCATCGTCGTGCAAGGGCATTGCGACGAGCGTGGGACGCGTGAGTACAACCTCGCCCTCGGGGAACGGCGTGCCAATGCCGTGCGCGAGCATTTGATCAGCTTGGGCGTCGCCGCGGGGCGGATCGAAACGCTCAGCTATGGCAAGGAACGTCCGGCCGTCGTGGGATCGAACGAGTCCGCTTGGAAACAAAACCGTCGCAGCGTGACTTTGCTTCGCGGCGGAGCAAGCAGCTAAATCATCGGATAACTACCGGTGGCTATTCGGCCGCCGGTAGTTTTATTTCCGATCACCGCCATAATGTTGCCAAAATGGCGCAGTAGGACGGGCGCCATGTTCCCGTTTAACCTGACAATCTTAAATTTTTCTCACAAGTCGCGACGGACAGGTCGTGGCGTATTTCCGTTGCGCATGCTGAAAATCGCGTGTGTGCTGTGCATTGCGCCGGCTGCTTTCGATAAACCGGCCGTCGCTCAAAGCGGCGTTCAGCGGCAAAGCGAACTTGTTCGAGAAATCGAGCGGCTGCGCCGCGATCTCTCCGATATTCAAAGGTTTGTTTACCGGGGCGACGATACGGTTACCCCACCGCCGGCGAGTTCCGCTAATTCGTCGGACACCGGAGCGGCGGCCCGTCTACAGCGTCAGACGCTCGAAATCCAGAGTCAAATTCGTGAACTCACCGGTCATATCGAACGTATCCAGCACGACGTGCGTATGATTGGCGAGCGTTTGGACAAGTTGGTCGCTGACGTTGATATCCGGCTACAAGCGCTGGAGGGCGGAACACCTCCTCCTCGAGGCGTCCCGCAACTTAGCGCTTCGCCGCTGCGACCTGCACCAACACAGCAGGGCGGACCGGTTGGCACCACGGTGATCTCTTCCGGGGGCGAGTCGAGTACCGGAACCGAACTTGCACCAGGTCAACGTTCGCTCGGTCGAATTAGCGAAACGGAGCTTGCCGCAATCGGTAAGGGTCGGCCATTTCAAACCGGTGCGACTGTGCCGAGTTCTCGGATACAAAGATCTCCAGCGCCCGCAAGACCACCGGCACCCCAGGCAGCGCCTGCACCTGGGAATGTTACGGCAAGTATTTCGCCTATCGTCCGTCCGCTTGGTTCAGGAGAGTTGCCTGAAGGCACGCCGCGCCAGCAGTACGAATTTGCATTCGGCAAACTTAAGGAGAGAAAGTATGAAGCGGCAGAAAACGCACTGCGCGCTTTCGTAGATCGGCATCCGGATAATCCATTGGCGGGAAATGCGATGTATTGGATGGGTGAAACCTTATACGTACGCAAGCAATTCCCCGAGGCCGCGCGGATTTTCCTGGACGCATATCAACGATTTCCAAAGGGCAACAAGGCACCAGATAATCTATTTAAGCTTGCAAAATCGCTCGTTCAGATTGGCGAAACGACGTCTGCCTGTACGACTTACGCGGAACTAGTCAAAACCTTTCCAAGTGCGAACACGCGTATTCTTACCGGCACAAAAAACGAAATGAAGCGTCTCGGCTGCCGTTAAGTGGCCTCTCGGTTGCTTCGCTCGGCAAATCCGGAGACCGGCACCAAAGCGATTGGTATTGCCGAGTTTACGACCTTTATGACCTCGCTTGGCCCGTTCGAAAACAAACCGAAAGTTGCCATTGCCTGTTCAGGTGGAGCGGACAGCATGGCACTTGCGTTACTGGTGAACGCTTGGGCAAACAGGCGAGGGGGACGCGCAACGGCGTTAATTGTCGATCACGGTATTCGTATTGATTCCGCCTCTGAAACGAGGGCCGTAAAGGCCGAACTTTCGCGAAAAAACGTGCCGAGCGAAATCCTCCGATATGCCGGCCCTAAATTTTCAACCGATTTGCAGGCTGCTGCCCGGAAACGTCGTTATGAGTTGCTTTCAGAATGGTGCGTATCTAGCGGCTGTTTGCATCTAGCGGTAGCGCACCACGTCGACGATCAGGCGGAAACGCTGCTTTTAAGGCTCGCCCGCGGCAGCGGCGTCGACGGGCTCGCGTCTATGGCGCCGATCGTGGCGACGAGAGAGTTGCGTATTCTGAGGCCGCTTCTTGAGGTGACGTCGCAAAGATTGCACGCGACGTTGGTGCGGTACTCGATCGGTCATGTCGATGATCCATCGAACCGAAATCCAGCCTTTGCCCGGGTACGGATGCGCGCGCTGTCACCCGTTTTCGATGCCGAAGGCATGACATCACATCGCCTTGCCGATACCGCATCCCGCATGGCGCGGGCCCGGTCTGCACTCGAAGGTGTCGTTGCGTCGGGACTAGCCCGTGCCGCGGTGCTTCACTCATCTGGCTACGGTCGCCTTTCCGTCGAAGAATTTCAGCGCGCACCCGAAGAGGTCGCCCTTCGCAGCCTGGCCCGGATGCTGATTTGCATTGGCGGCGGCGAGTATCCCCCTCGCTTTCAACGTATCGAGCGTCTTTACGAATGGATCCGCGAGGGCGCGCCAAACGGCGGGCGAACGCTTTCCGGGTGCCGGATCGTTCCGAACGGCAATACGCTGTTGATCTGCCGCGAAGCGTCGGCCGCGACGAATGCGCTTCCGGCGCGTGGAAATGTCTTCTGGGACGGCCGGTTTAGACTGCAATTCGGACCGCGCAGCATTGGCGAGGTCAGACGCTTAGGGCGTAATGGTTGGCGTCAAGCTGTCGCAGTCGCGTCGGAGCTACGTGATTCGCCCATCCCAGCAGTGGTCCGCCCCACGCTCCCAGCGGTCTGGCAGGGAGACCGTCTCCGCTCGGTTCCCCATCTTGGGCTTTTGCGCGAAAGGCGCCTAGCTCTGTCACGCCACCCACATTCGGTTCTGTTCGCACCGCGTCAGCCGCTGGTACCGGCGCGCTTTACATTGCAAAAAGGTCGGTACACACTATCTAAATAAATGCGTTCTAGATAGCGAACGGGCGCAGCAAAACAACATTTTAGCTTCGTTTTTGAAAGGCCCCAGCGTGAACCTTTTCGGTAAAAATTTAGCTCTCTGGATCATCATCATCATTTTGATGATCGGTCTCTTTAATTTGTTTCAGGGCTCTTCGCAACGTAGCGCTCAAGCACCAATCACCTATTCGGATTTCCTAGGTCAGCTCAATCAGATAAGCGACGTTACGATCCAGGGTAGGACGATTACGGGGCACTACCGCGAAGGGGCGGGAACGTTCACGACATATGCGCCGGACGATCCTAAGCTGGTCGAAACGCTGGCGGCCTCCGGGGTCAAGATCAGCGCGGCCCCGCCGGAAGAAAACATGCCGTCCTTGCTCGGCATTCTGATTTCCTGGTTCCCGATGCTCTTGCTGATCGGCGTATGGGTCTTCTTCATGCGTCAGATGCAGTCCGGCGGCGGCAAGGCCATGGGCTTCGGCAAGTCGCGCGCGCGTCTTCTGACGGAGAAAACCGCCCGCATCACGTTCGAAGACGTCGCCGGCATCGACGAGGCGAAGCAGGAACTCGAAGAAGTCGTCGACTTCCTGAAAGATCCGCAGAAATTTCAGCGCCTCGGCGGCAAAATCCCGAAAGGCGTGTTGTTGGTCGGCCCGCCGGGCACCGGTAAGACCTTGCTCGCACGGGCAATCGCCGGTGAGGCCAACGTACCGTTCTTCACGATATCCGGCTCGGACTTCGTCGAGATGTTCGTCGGTGTTGGTGCCAGCCGCGTCCGCGACATGTTCGAGCAAGGCAAAAAGAACGCGCCTTGCATCATCTTCATCGACGAAATAGACGCTGTCGGACGTCATCGCGGGGCGGGTCTTGGCGGCGGCAACGACGAACGCGAGCAAACCCTCAACCAATTGCTTGTCGAAATGGACGGTTTCGAAGCGAACGAAGGCGTCATCCTGATCGCTGCGACCAACCGCCCCGATGTCCTCGACCCGGCATTGCTTCGTCCCGGCCGCTTCGACCGTCAGGTCGTCGTCCCGAACCCGGACATTCTCGGCCGGGAAAAGATCCTCAAGGTCCATATGCGCAAGGTACCGTTGGCCCCCGATGTCGACGCCAAGGTGATCGCCCGCGGCACGCCCGGTTTCTCCGGCGCCGACCTTGCCAATCTGGTAAACGAGGCGGCGCTGCTTGCCGCGCGCAAGAACCGGCGCGTCGTTTCCATGCAGGAGCTTGAGGAATCGAAGGACAAGGTCATGATGGGCGCCGAACGGCGCTCCATGGTCATGACCGAAGAAGAAAAGGAAATGACCGCCTATCACGAAGGCGGGCACGCCCTGGTGATGATTAGCGTCAAAGGCCACGAGCCGCTGCACAAGGTGACGATCATTCCACGCGGCCGTGCGCTGGGCGTGACCATGTGGCTGCCGGAGCGCGATAAATACGCGCACAGCTATACCGAATTGAAAGCCCGGATTGCCAGCTCGTTCGGCGGACGCGTTGCCGAAGAAATCATTTACGGCAAGGAAAACGTCACTACGGGAGCTGCCCAGGATATTCAGCAGGCAACTCAGATTGCGCGCTCGATGATCACGGAATACGGCTTCAGCGACGAACTTGGTCCGTTGCGCTACAGCGATAACGAAGAGGAGATATTTCTCGGCCATTCCGTCACGCAGCGCAAGAATGTGTCCGAAGCGACGCTTAAGACGATCGACGAAGAGGTTCGGAAACTCGTCTACTGGGGCGAGGGAGCCGCACGCGATATCATAACGGAACGCCTTGACGACCTGCACACGATTGCCAAGGGCTTGTTGGAGTACGAGACCCTGTCTCGCGAGGAAGTCGACGCCTTGCTGCGCGGTGAGGACATCTCCAAGGCCGGCGACGAGGGCGAAACGCCTTCGAGCGGCATCCGTTCCTCCGTGCCGACGAGCGGTCCGGTCACGGATATCGGTCCGGAACCGCTGCCTGAGAGCTGACAGCGGCAGGCAATTTGCGCGACACCTTGGCGAATCTCGTATATTGCGCATCGAATATCCGGCACTCGGACGCCGGATGCGAGCGAGCGATCAAGGATTGATATGACCCGGAAATATTTCGGTACCGATGGTATTCGCGGGCGCGCCAATAGCGAACCCATTACGCCAGCGACCGTGTTGCGGCTCGCGATGGCGGCGGGACAACGGTTTCGGCGTGGCAATCACCGTCATCTGGTCGTTATCGGCAAAGATACGAGACTTTCGGGCTATATGCTTGAACCGGCTTTAGCGGCCGGCTTTATTTCGATGGGTATGGATGTCGACCTCGTCGGACCGATGCCGACGCCGGCGGTCGCCATGCTGACCCGGTCGTTGCGCGCAGACCTCGGCGTCGTGATCTCCGCCTCGCACAACCCCTATCAGGACAACGGCATCAAACTGTTCGGCCCGGACGGTTACAAACTGTCCGACGACGAAGAAGCGGCAATCGAAGCGCTTATGGAGGGCGAGGAGGGCGACTATGCCGCGTCGGAAGCGCTCGGCCGTGCAACCCGCCTGGAAGATGCGCCGGGCCGGTATATCGAATTCGTCAAACAAGCGTTCCCCCGCGGCTTGCGGTTGGACGGTATGAAAATCGTCGTGGATTGCGCCAACGGCGCCGCTTATCGCGTCGCCCCGGCAGTATTTTACGAGCTGGGGGCCGAGGTCGTTCCCATCGGCGTTCAGCCGGACGGTACGAACATAAACCGCGATTGCGGCGCGACGAATACCGCCCTGATGCGCGAACAGGTCGTCGTACACGGGGCAGATGTCGGAATCGCACTCGACGGCGACGCCGACCGCATGATCCTCGCCGACGAGTCGGGAGCCATTCTCGACGGCGACCAGATCATGGGGTTGATCGCGAGATACTGGCGGCAGGAAGACCGTCTTCGCGGCGGGGGCATCGTGGCGACCGTCATGTCGAATCTCGGCCTCGAGCGCTATCTCAACGGGATCGACCTCGACCTTGTCCGCACCGCCGTGGGCGACCGCTATGTCGTCGAACACATGTTGGCCGAAGGCTACAATGTCGGCGGTGAGCAATCCGGCCACATCATCTTAAGCGACTATGGTACGACCGGCGACGGCTTGGTCGCGGCGTTGCAGGTCCTCGCCGTCGTTGTACAGTTGGACCGTAAAGTCAGCGACGTCTGCCATATCTTCGAACCGGTCCCGCAACTGCTGCGCAACGTCCGTTTCAACGGCGGCGCGCCATTGGAAAATAGTAAAGTCATATCGGCAATCGCGGCCGGTGAGGCGTCATTGGGTCAATACGGCCGGCTCCTCATCCGTAAATCCGGGACGGAACCGGTGATCCGTGTGATGGCGGAAGGCGACGACGATACGCTTGTCACGGGAGTCGTCGACGATATCGTTTCGACCATCGAACGAGTCACCCGCGAATGACCCGAAGCGTCGTCAATGGCCGCGTCCTTATCGTGGCAGGATCGGATTCAGGCGGCGGTGCGGGAATTCAGGCGGACATAAAGACCGTAACCGCACTGCGCGGTTATGCGATGACCGCGATTACGGCGTTGACCGCTCAAAACACCAAAGGCGTATTCGGCGTCGTCGGCGTCGAGCCAGATTTCATCGTCCGGCAAATGCGGTTGGTGATCGAGGATATCGGTGCCGATGTCATCAAGACCGGCATGCTGCACAATTCGGCGGTCATCGAAGCGGTGTGTTCGGTTGTAGAAGAATACGGGCTTCCGCTGGTCGCCGATCCGGTCATGTTCGCAAAAGGGGGGCATGCCTTGCTGGAACAGGAGGCGATGTCGTCTTTGCGCGCGCGCCTCGTTCCGTTGGCCAGCGTGATCACACCGAATATTCCGGAAGCGGAATCGCTTATCGGTACCAAGATCGAATCCGCCGAAAATATGGAGTCGGCGGCTAAAGCGTTCGCCGGTTTGGGGGCCTCGGCGGTCTTGTTAAAGGGCGGCCACCTACCCGGCGACATATTGACCGACATTTTGCATACGGAATCCGGGTTGCACCGGTGGGACGACGCGCGGATCGACACGCCGCATACCCATGGGACCGGCTGTACGTTGGCCTCCGCCGTCGCGACAGGGTTGGCGCAAGGCCTGCCGCTGCCCGATGCGGTCGTGCGCGCCCGGGCCTATGTCCGCGACGCGATCCTCGCGGCGCCCGGACTCGGCGCGGGACACGGTCCGCTGGGCCATGGCCACACGGTTTCGGCGTACCCCCGCGAAAATTAAACTTCCGCTATACGATCATCGACAGGGACGCGTCCGCGTCGCCGAGCAATGCCGCGAGCGTATCCAATCCATTGATCAGCGTCGCGTTATCACGCGGCGTACCGAGGCAGATGCGCACCGCATGCGGTATATCGCCGCGCCCGACCGCAAATGTTTCCGCGGGCGCAACGGCAACGCCCTGCACCTGGGCCGCCGATACGAACTCCGCCGCACGCCAGGGTTCCGGCAGATAAATCCACATATGCAAACTGCCGGCCGGGGCTTCGAAGGAAAAATCTTGAAGCTTCTTCGTTGCAAGGGCGCGCCGCGTCTCCGCCGTTGCCCGGTGATTCAGCAGTATGTCGTCGGCGACGCCGTCTTCGATCCAGCGGGCCGCAACTTCCGCCATCAAAGGGGCAGCCATCCAGCAACTGGCGCGCACCGCGGAACCGATGCGTTCGACCAGCTTTGGCGGCGGCGCGAGATAACCGATCCGGAGACCCGGCGCGATGGCTTTGGACAGGCTGGTGACATAGATCGAATTATCGGGTGCGAATGTCGTTAGGGGGAGGGGGCCCGGAGGATCCAACAAAACTCCATAGATGTCGTCCTCGATGATCGTCACGTCATGGCGCCTGGCGATATCCGCGATGTCGCGTCTGCGCTGTTCCGGCATCGTTACGGTGGTCGGGTTCTGCAGCGTCGGCGTGCAATAAAGAATTCGCGCGTCCGAATCGATGACGGCGCGCTCGAATTCCTCGGGAATGAGGCCATCCGCATCCATCGGGAGCCCTTCGAGACGCAGTCCAAGCATCGTTGCCGCCGGTTTGATCCCCTGGTAGGTCAATCGTTCCGTCAGGATACGGTCGCCCGGGCGCGTCAGCGCCGCGAGAGTTACGACGATACCGTGCTGCGCGCCGGCGGTGACGATGGTTTGCGCCGGATCCGCAGAAATACCGCGTCTGGCGAGCCAATTTGCGCCGGCCGCGCGATGTTCGGGAAGGCCGATATCGGGTTGATAGTCGAGAAGACGCCCGGCTGCCGGATCGCCTGCGACCTTTACAAGCGACTCGGCGAGCGCTTCGCGCTCCGATCCGGGGGCGGGGAAGTTAAGGGTTAGGTCGATACCCTTCGCGACCGATTGTGGCCGCATCGGAAGATCGCCGGGCGGCGGTGCGGTGCGCACGAATGTCCCGCGGCCGATCTCGCCGCTCAGCAATCCGCGGCGTTCGATTTCGGCATAGGCCCTGCTGACCGTCCCGACGGTAACACCCAATTGCCATGCGAGATCGCGCTGCGTCGGCAGACGATCGCCTGCCGCGAGCGTCCCCGAGGCGATGGCATCGGCGAGCGCCGCGGCAATGGCGCGATACTTCGGCCCGGCCAGATTTTCGATCTCTATATTCAATATTGTCATGGTGACAATGTTTCCTTTGACTCTCGAATTTGGCGATTGTACTATGACAATAGGAGTTAAATCAATACAATTTAAAAATACGGAGAAATTGAATGCATACAATTTACCATGACACGGGTTCGCCGAAGAATGCCGGCACGGTGCTGACAAACGAAGGCGGTTCGTTTTCCGCCTCGCTGTGCTATCAAGGGATCAAACGTGAGCTTGCGATGTGGTATTCACGCGGTCGGCAACGCCATGCATTGGCACAGCTGGAAGAACATCTGTTGCGCGATATCGGTGTAAACCGGTATGACGCGGCGCGCGAGGCGGAAAAGCCGTTCTGGCGCGATTGAAGGCAGGAGGAACTATGGTGCTGCAGATAACGCAATATCAGATCGACGCCTTCACGGACCAGGTATTCGGCGGCAATCCGGCGGCTGTTTGTATCCTCGACGAATGGCTGCCGTCCGAAACGATGCAAGCGATCGCGGCCGAAAACAATCTGTCGGAAACGGTCTATTGCGTTCCCGACGATGACGGATACGGCATTCGTTGGTTCACGCCGCGTTTCGAAATCGGACTGGCCGGACATCCAACGCTGGCCGCATCCTGGGTTATTTTCAATAAGGTCACACCCGACGCGCCGGAAATCTGTTTTACCAGCAAGGACGGCGAAACACTGACCGTTGTCCGCGACGGCGACCGGCTGGTCATGGATTTTCCGGCCGTTCCCGGTACACCGTCCGACGATATCGATACGATTGCCGAAGCGTTCGGCGCCATGCCGGACGCCACCCTGATCGCACGCGACGCGATGGCCGTCTTCCCGGACCAGGCAACCGTTCAAGCGCTTCAACCGGATATGGCGAAAGTGGCCGCGATCGATGCGCTGGGCGTGATCGCTACGGCCCCCGGCGTTGATTGCGACTTCGTTTCCCGATTCTTTGCGCCGAGAGCGGGTATTCCGGAGGACCCCGTGACGGGTTCGGCCCATTGCACGCTCAAACCGTATTGGGCGGAGCGGCTGGACAAGCCGAAGCTGTTCGCGCGGCAAATATCCGAGCGGGGCGGCGCGCTATATTGCGAGCATCGCGGCGACCGGGTCAGCCTCGGCGGCATGGCGGTCCCGTTTATGGCAGGCGTGATTACGCTGCCTTAGGACAGTCTCCCAAGGATCGGCAGCCATGGGACGCAAAATCGATGTATTTTTTTACGGTCTCTTCATGGATCGAGACGCGCTTCAGGCCCAAGGGCTGCATCCTGGCCCGGCGCGCCCGGCCTCGGTCGACGGGTATCGACTCCACATCGGTAACCGGGCGGCACTGGCGCGGGAGCAGGGCAGCACGGTTTGGGGCGTGGTCATGGCACTTCCAAACGATGAGGTCGAACGGCTCTATGGCGAGCCGTCGGTGGCCGATTACCGGCCGGAGGCGGTTTTGGCGAGGCTCGCCGATGGCGGAACCACAGCGGCGCTCTGTTACAACCTTCAGGGGGAGTACCTGGCCGGGTCCAACAAAGTCTATGCGGAGGCGCTGCACGCACTCGCGGAAAAGATCGTGTTGCCAAAGGATTACATCGCGTTCCTCGAACAACTTACGAAGTAAAGGATCTGTCAATGTCGCCAACGTTGGACGAACTGGAAACCGCGGCGGCACAGGTTCACGCCGTCATCGCGCCGACCCTCCAATACAACTGGCCCTTGCTCGCGCAACGTTGCGGCTGCGAGGTCTGGGTCAAGCACGAGAACCACACGCCGATCGGCGCGTTCAAGGTGCGCGGCGGCGTCATCTTCATGAACGATTTCGCGCAACGCGGCGGCAAAGCGGGCATCGTCACCGCGACGCGCGGCAATCACGGGCAGTCTATCGGCTTCGCGGCTCGGACGGCCGGCGTCAAGGCGACCATCGTCGTGCCGGAAGGCAACAGCACGGAGAAGAATGCGGCGATGGAAGCCCTGGGCGTACACTTGCTGGTGCACGGCCAGGATTTCGACGAGGCGCGCGCGTTTGCCGACGCGACAGCCGCGGCGGAGGGGCTCTCCTTCGTGCCATCGTTTCATCCGCTGCTGATCAACGGCGTGGCGAGCTATGCGCTGGAACTGTTCGGCGCTGTGCAGGACCTCGATGCGGTTTACGTGCCGATCGGGCTGGGGTCCGGTATCTGCGGCGTGATCGCCGCGCGTGACGCGCTGGACCTGCGCACCGACGTCGTCGGCGTGGTGGCGGAGAACGCGCCGGCCTATGCCCTGTCGTTCGAGGCCGGCAAACCGGTGCCGACCAACAGCGCCAACACTTTCGCCGACGGCGTGGCGTGCCGAATTCCGGACCCGGACGCCGTCGAGATCATCAACAAGGGCGCCGCCCGCATCATTGCGGTGTCCGAAAACGAGATCAAAGGCGCGATGCGCGCCTACTACACCGACACGCATAATCTGGCCGAAGGGGCCGGGGCGGCACCGCTCGCCGCGCTGATCAGGGAAAAAGACCGGATGAAGGGTCGCAAAGCCGGCGTCGTCCTGTCCGGCGGCAATATCGATACGGAGCTGTACCGCACGATTCTCGCCGGCGATTGATCTGTGGCTGGCACGGATTCCATCCCTATAAGGGAAGCCACGACAGCGCACGATATCGAGACGATAAAGACCCTGTTCCTCGAATACGCTGAAACGCTTGATTTCAGTCTTAGTTTTCAGGGTTTCGAAGAGGAGCGGACGACGCTCCCGGGAGTGTACAGCCCACCGCGCGGGTGCCTCTGGCTTGCAACGCACAGAATTGAGAATTTCGCCGGTTGCGTCGCCCTCCGTCGATCGGCAGCGCGGATGCCGAAATGAAGCGTCTCTACGTCCGTCCGGCGTATCGCGGCCAAGCGCTCGGCAAGCGTCTCGCCGAGGAAGCGGTGATGTTCGCCAGAGACACCGGTTATGCGGCGTTGCGGCTCGACACCATCGCAGAAACGATGACGGTTGCGGAAAACTGTACCGCGATATGGGATTCGTCGAAACGCCGCCCTATTACGAAAACCCTGTCGCCGGAGCGACGTTCTACGCACTTGATTTAACGGGGTAACATCGCCGCAAGAACCGGGTGGCGACGGGTCGGTTGTCGGACTAGCTTAATGCTTGCCTATTCGGTTTACACCCACACCCACTAGGGCTAGAATGGGCGCAAACCGGATATAGGGGAGCGCGCCATGGATGTTCTCGACCGCGCCGATCTCCCATTCCCGCATTCGCTACCCGAGTTCCAGCGACTTTTCCCC
>JAKZTB010000137.1:0-14005 GCA_047517345.1 Alphaproteobacteria bacterium | reverse complement strand
CGCCTGCCAATCGCATGGGAAGAACAGCGCGCCCGGTTCGGGATCGCCTGAGCCAGGGTATCGGTTGCTGCCCGACCGCGGCCCCTCGTTGACCAGGCGCGGGGCGGCATGTTTTCCCGTGTGAATCCGACCCACATTCCGGCCGACGGTGTCTCGCCAACGCGTGATTAGCCGTACCACCAAAACCAGCGTAAGAGATTTTTGCGATATCAGCTACCCGTTGGCCGGAGCTGAGCGGTCTCATTAGGCCACGACGGAAAGGCGTATCGGGCGTAAGCCGCGGAAGTTTCGGGACAAGTTCGAATCCACCCCGCGCCCTGAAAAGGCATTCTATAACAAAGACTTAAGTGTGGCGGAGAGACAGGGATTCGAACCCTGGGTACGCGCAAGCGCACAACGGTTTTCGAGACCGCCCCGTTCGACCACTCCGGCATCTCTCCGCATACGTCCGTTTGACGGGTCGAGGCGGGAACCTAATGAAAAGCGTGCGGGGCCGCAAGCCGTGGCGGCATCTTCCCCGACGCTATGGTAGACTGCGCGCCCAATGCGACTCGAAACCGCCGCCCTGTCCCGAATTTCTTCGATATTCTCGCGCCCCGAAAACGGCGGTCCAAGGGAGCCCCGCACGTGACTGCGGCGGGCGGCGTCATGCACGTTATTACCGGGCTCGGCGTCGGCGGTGCGGAGACCATGCTGGCGAACCTGGCCATCGAAGAGGCCGCCGCAGGGCATCCCCCGTCCATCGTCGGCCTGACCTCAGGCGGCGCCGTCGCTAGACAGTTGAAGGCGGCGGGGATACCCGTGTTCGATCTCGGTATGGCGCGGGGACGCCCGAACCTCGGCGGCATTCTCAAGTTGCGCACCCTTATTCGGCGCTTCCGCCCGGCGGTGGTACAGAGCTGGATGTACCACGCCAACCTGGTCGCGACAGCGGCGCTTGGCGTATCCGGCCGACGCGCGCGGACGGCACATTATTGGGGAATCCGTTGCTCCGACATGGATCTCGGCGCCTATGGATTGCAGTTTCACGCGGTGGTGAAGGCGGGGGCGTTGCTGTCGCGGCGGCCGGATGCGATTACCTGCAATTCGGAAGCGGGGATCGCGGTGCACGAGACGCTTGGATACCGCCCGCGGCGCTTCATCCTTGTCGATAACGGGATCGATACGGCCCGTTTCAAGCCCGATGCGGCGGCGCGCGCGGCGGTGCGCAAGGAATATGGCATCGCTCCGGATGCGCCGGTCATCGCCACGGCGGCCCGGGTCGACCCGATGAAAGACTACCCCAACTTGCTGGCGGCCCTTGAGCGGTTGCCGGGAACCACCGCCATCGTCATGGGGGAGGGGACGGAAGGCTTGCCCGACAAACCCGGCCTGCTGCGGTTGGGGCGGTGCGATACGGTGCCGCACGTTCTCGCCGGGGCCGACCTGATCGTCTCCGCCTCCGCCTACGGCGAAGGGTTCTCCAACGCCATCGCCGAGGGCATGGCCTGCGGTTTGCCGGCAGTGGCAACGGATGTCAGCGACGCGCGGCGCATCGTCGGGCTGACCGGGACAATCGTCGATCCGCGGGACACCTCGGCGTTAGCCGGCGCCATCGACGCATTTTTTCAGAATCCGGTGCGTCGTGAAGCCGGTCGCGCGGCGCGCGAACGGATCGAGACGGAATTCTCCCTCGACCGCGCGGTTGCGCGGTTTCGGACCCTGCACAGCGGTGGGAATTGAGGTGCTGAATTCGCCCGTAAAACCGTTGACTTGCCGTTGCGCAGGGGTATAGTGCGCGGCGCTTTATCCAGGCGGGCCCCGGTGGCCCGTTTTTGCATCGACCCACTGCACGGCGGGGTCCGGGAAGACACGAGATGTATGCAGTTATAAAGACCGGCGGCAAACAGTACAAAGTCGCTAAGGACGATGTGATCACCGTCGAAAAACTCGCGGGCGAACCGGGATCGTCGATTGATATCGGCGAGGTTCTTCTGGTTGGCGATGAGACGGCGCAGACCGTCGGTGCGCCGCTGGTCGAAGGCGCCACTGTCGCGGCCGAAGTCGTAGAACAGAAACGCGACAAAAAAATTATTGTTTTCAAGAAGAAACGCCGCAAAAACTACCGCCGTAAGAATGGCCATCGTCAGGAAGTGACCGTGTTGCGGATCACCGATATCCTGACCGACGGAAAGAAGAAGGCGGCGGCCAAGAAAAAGCCTGCCGCCAAGAAGGCGGACGACGGCGACACCAAGCCAAAACCGGCAGCGAAGAAAAAGCCCGCAGCCAAGAAGGCTGATGAGAGCAAAGGCAAGCCCAAGGCAGAGGCAAAGCCTAAGGCAAAGGCCAAACCGGCAGCCGAAGAGGCGCCGAAAACGTCTGAAACCGAGACGAAGAGCGAGGAGTAAGCGCTATGGCTCATAAAAAGGCGGGTGGCAGTTCGCGGAATGGCCGCGATACCATCGGGCGCCGGCTTGGCGTGAAAAAGTTCGGGGGCGAAGCGGTTCTTGCAGGCAATATCATCGTTCGCCAGCGGGGCACCAAGGTGCATCCCGGCGACAATGTCGGCATGGGCAAGGATCACACGCTGTTCGCGCTCGCGGAAGGACAGGTCAAATTTCACAAGACGCGAAGCCGCACCAGCGTTTCGGTGGTGCCGCCGGCGTAGGACGTCCCGGCGTTCGCGCATGTTTCCGGGGGAATGGCAGGCCATTCCCCTTTTTCTTTGCGCCCATGTGGTGGGCGGTAATTGGTAACGAGCGATGAAGTTTCTCGACCAAGCCAAGATTTACATCAAGAGCGGTGACGGCGGTGCCGGCTGCGTGTCGTTCCGGCGCGAGAAGTATATCGAGTACGGCGGTCCCGATGGCGGTGACGGCGGTCGCGGCGGCGCCGTGGTCGCGGAAGCTGTCGATCACCTGAACACACTGATCGACTTCCGCTTTCAGCAGCATTACAAGGCGCAGAATGGCCGCCCCGGCATGGGCAAGCAACGCACCGGCGCGGCCGGCCAATCCACGTTCCTGAAACTGCCTGTGGGCACGCAGATTCTGACCGAAGACAGGCAGTCCGTCATCGCCGACCTGGTCGAACCCGGACAACAGGTCGTATTGGCGCGCGGCGGCGACTGCGGCTTCGGCAACATGCATTACAAATCCTCGACCAGCCGGGCGCCGCGGCACGCCGACCCGGGATATCCGGGCGAGGACTACTGGATCTGGCTGCGCCTCAAACTGATTGCCGACGCTGGCTTGGTCGGCTTGCCCAACGCCGGAAAATCGACCTTTCTGGCGGCGACGACGCGGGCGCGACCGAAAATCGGCGCCTATCCCTTCACCACATTGCATCCAAATCTTGGTGTTGCCGCCGTCGACGACGAGGAATTCGTGCTGGCCGATATTCCGGGATTGATCGAAGGGGCGCACGAGGGCCATGGGCTCGGCGACCGTTTTCTCGGCCACGTCGAACGCTGCGGCGTGCTGCTGCATCTCGTAGACGGTACGTCGGCGGACGTCGCCACGGATTACCGCACAGTGCGCAACGAACTGGAGGCGTACGGCGCCGGCCTATCGGAAAAAGTTGAAATCGTCGGTCTCAACAAATGCGATTCCCTGCGACCGGAAGTGATCGAAGAGAGGATCCAAGCGCTTGCCGGTGCGACCGGATCGCCCGTCCTCGCGTTGTCCGGCGTATCGGGAAGTGGTGTCGATGCCGTGCTGCGCGCACTTTTGGTCATCATTCGCGACCGAAAAGCGGAAGCCTCGCCAGCGCTTGCGGAGGCGGAAGCCTCCGGCGACTGGACGCCGTAAAAGCAAGACTATGCAGGACCGTTTTTCCAATGCGCGGCGCGTGGTCGTTAAGATCGGATCTGCCCTAATCGTCGATAACGAATCCGGGCAAATGCGTAGCGAGTGGCTACGATCGCTTGCGGTGGACGTCGCCGAGCGCCGCGCCGCCGGGCAAGAAGTGCTGATTGTCTCCTCGGGCGCGATCGCCGCCGGCCGGCGGCATCTCGGCCTGTCGAAGGATAATTTGCGGCTCGAGGAAAAACAGGCCGCGGCTGCGACGGGGCAGATACGCCTCGCACACGCCTTTCAGGACGCTTTGCAGCCGCACGGCGTGACCATCGCGCAAATTTTGCTGACATTGGACGACACGGAGGAGCGCCGTCGCCATCTCAACGCCCGTGCAACATTGCAGCAGCTATTGGACTTGGGCGCGCTGCCGGTGATCAATGAAAACGACACGGTGGCGACTTCGGAAATCCGGTTCGGCGATAACGACCGATTGGCCGCCCGGGTGGCGGTGATGATCGGCGCCGATGCCTTGATATTGCTGTCCGATATCGATGGGTTGTACGATGCCGATCCGCGCTTCACAGGCAACGCGGCGCATATTCCCGAAGTCGCGTCCATCACTGCTGAAATCGAGGCGATGGCGGGGGCGGCGGCGACAGGTTACGCCTCCGGGGGCATGGTCACCAAACTGCAGGCCGCCAGGATCGCGCTGGCCGGCGGCTGTCACATGGTCATCACCGACGGTCGCGTCGATCACCCGTTGCGGGCTTTGGCCGATGGGGCGAAGTCGAGTTGGTTCGTGGCGAGTGCGACGCCGCGCACGGCGCGTAAGCGTTGGATTGCCGGCTCCCTCAAACCAAAAGGCGTCTTGACGGTGGATAACGGGGCCAGCAAGGCGCTGCAGAATGGGCGCAGCCTGCTGCCGGCCGGGATTTCGAACGTCGCTGGTCGCTTCGAGCGGGGCGACCTGGTCACAGTGCGAACCGACGAAGGGCTAGAGCTGGGCCGGGGATTGTCCGCATATTCCAGCGCCGACGCCGCCCGCATCGCTGGATACAAGACCAGTGAAATAGAGAATATTCTGGGTTATCGTGGCCGTGACGAGGTCATCCATCGCGACGACCTTGTCTTGGATTGAAAGGAACAGATAATGACCGCCGCACCCGTCCTCAAAACGGATGACGCCATCGAGATCGAGATGCGCCGCATCGCGCTGGCCGCCAAGGGAGCCGGGCGGACCGTGGCCTTGGCCGAATCCGCTACAAAAAATGCTGCGTTGCGCGCCGCGGCGGCGTCGATCCGCACAAGGGCCGATGAAATTCTTGCCGCCAACGACAGGGATATGATTGCCGCGGAAGACCGTGATTTAACGCCTGCCTTCAAGGACAGATTGAAGCTGACTCAAGACCGGGTGGAAGCCATGGCGGCGGGGCTTGAGGATGTGGCCGATCGCGCCGATCCGGTCGGGCGTTTGATCGACGAATGGACGCGCCCGAATGGCTTGCGGATTTCGCGGATCAGCGTACCGCTCGGCGTTATCGGTATCATTTACGAGTCGCGACCGAACGTGACGGCGGATGCGGGCGGCTTGTGCCTGAAATCCGGCAACGCGGCAATTTTGCGCGGCGGTTCGGATAGTCTGCATTCTTCCGGCGCGATTGCCGATTGTTTGAGCGAAGGCTTGGAAAAATCGGGATTGCCCGGCGATGCGGTCCAGCTTGTTCGGACCAGCGACCGGTCGGCTGTTGGCGCCATGCTGCGCCAGCACGAGCTGATCGACGTGATCGTACCGCGCGGCGGCCGCGGCCTGATCGAGCGGGTCATGGAAGAATCGACGATTCCGGTGTTGGCCCACCTGGAAGGTATCTGTCACGTCTATGTCGACCAGGCCGCCGACCCGCAGATGGCGCGGGAAATCGCGCTCAACGCCAAAATGCGCCGGACCGGCATTTGCGGCGCGGCCGAAACGCTGCTGGTCGACCGGTCGCAGGCCGCCGAACAGTTGCCCGGTATCGTCGACGATCTGGTGGCGGCCGATTGTGAAATACGGGGCGATGAAGAGGCGCAAGCGATCGACGGACGCATTGTGCCGGCCGTCGAGAGTGATTGGGAGACCGAGTATCTCGACGCGATCATTTCCGTGAAAGTCGTCGACGGCGTATCGGGTGCGGTGGCGCACATCAATCGCCACGGCACAAACCATACCGACACCATCGTGACCAACGATCTGGAGGCCGCCGAAGCCTTCCTGTCCGGTGTCGATAGCGGTATCGTGATGCACAATGTGTCGACCCAGTTTGCCGATGGCGGTGAATTCGGCATGGGCGCGGAAATTGGTATTTCGACAGGCAAGCTGCACGCGCGTGGCCCGGTCGGCGCCGACCAGTTGACGAGCTACAAATATGTCGTAAGGGGAGACGGCCAGATCCGGCCTTGAAAAGCGGCGTATGAACGGACTTCGTATCGGTCTCCTCGGCGGGAGTTTCAATCCCGCCCATGACGGACACCGGCATATCAGCCTCTTCGCTTTGCAGCGATTACGTTTGGATGCGGTTTGGTGGCTCGTCTCGCCACAGAACCCGCTGAAATCCGTAACGGGTATGGCGGCGTTCGAGGAACGCGTCGTGGGCGCCGAAGCGGTTGCACGACATCCTCGGATCCGCGTGTCCGACATCGAAGCGAAGCTTGGGACCCGATATACGGTCGATACTTTGCGTGCGCTGCGGCGCCAAAATGCGCGGCAACGTTTCGTCTGGATTATGGGCGCCGACAATCTTATCCAATTGCCGCGTTGGCGGCATTGGGAAGCGATTTTCGGATTGGTGCCGATCGCCGTATTCGCGCGGCCGGCCTATTCCGGGCGCGCGCTGTCGGGCGCGGCGGCTCAGCGATTTCGGCGACACCGGTTGCCGGACCGGTCGGCGGCACTGCTTGCGAACAAAAAGACGCCCGCCTGGGTATTCCTGCACACGCCGCAGCATCCGGCCTCTGCGACGACGATCCGCGCGGAACGATCGGATATTGCAGGCGATACACCGATGTAATTTCGCAGAAATATTGGTATAATAGCGTACTTCACGAGCGAACAACGAACGAGGAAACAGCCATAACCTTCGACATACAGACGACCCTGTCTCCGGATACACTCCTGGCGTTGGTCCGGGACCAACTCGAAGACGACAAGGCAGTGGATATCGTCTCTATTGATTTGTCCGGTAAAACCAGCATCGCCGATTATTTAGTGATTGCCTCCGGACAATCGTCCCGCCAGGTCGGCGCGATGACCGACCATCTCCTTGAAATATTTCATAAAAAGGGCCTACGGGGCGCCAAAGTGGAAGGGCGTTCGCGCAGCGATTGGGTATTGGTGGACGCGGGTGACATCGTCATTCACCTGTTCCGGCCCGAGGTTCGCGAATTCTACAAGCTCGAAAAGCTGTGGAGCCACGACTTGCCCGACGTATCGGAAGCGTCTTCCGCCGCCTATACCGCTTGACCGTTGCGGATACTGATCTGCGCTGTCGGCCGGGCCCGGAAGGAGGCGGCGCGCACTCTCTACGAAGAATATGCCCGCTTGGTGCGCTGGCCGCTTGAGCTCGTCGAAATCGAGGAACGAAAACCCTTGCCGTCCGACAAACGGCGCGCCTCCGAAGGTGCGTTACTGTTGGGCCAGGTCCCAGACACCGCCGTCGTCGTTGCGCTGGACGAGAAGGGGAAAGATCTGTCGAGCCGGGATCTGTCCCAGAGGATAGGCCGTTGGCGGGATGAAGGGCGGTCCTGTATCGCGTTCCTGATCGGCGGCGCGGACGGGTTGGACGACGCGGTGCGGGGGCGCGCCGACCTTGTCCTGTCTTTCGGCCGATTGACCTGGCCGCACCTCATGGTGCGCGGCATGCTCGCAGAACAGATCTACCGGTCGCAGCAAATCCTCGCCGGGCACCCCTATCATCGCGACTGACGAAGGACTTTGACTGTTGACTTCGGGGTCGTAAAGATCCTCCTCGGGAGGCGGAAACAAACGCATCGATGAAAGTTGATCCGCTCTATCGGAACGACCTGATTTCGCTTATATAACGAGGACTTCTCGACGACGGATGTCACGATGACAGCACCAAGGCCGGTAATTCTTTGTGTCCTCGACGGGTGGGGGATGCGCACGGAAACCGACAATAACGCGGTTGCGCTCGCCGACAGCCCGAATTGGGATCGTTTCGCCGAGACCTATCCACAAGCGCGCCTCGATGCGTCGGAAGAACAGGTCGGGTTGCCGTCCGGACAAATGGGCAATTCCGAGGTCGGCCATATGAATTTGGGCGCCGGGCGGCCCGTTCTGCAGGATTTACCCAGAATCGATACCGCTATAGCGGATGGCGCTACCGTGGATATTCCGGCGTTTCGGAAATTTGCCGCGGCCCTTGAGCGGTCGGGCGGCACGGCGCACCTGATGGGGCTGATGTCGCCCGGCGGCGTGCATTCGCATCAGGATCACATCGCCCATTTGGCGAACCTGCTGGCGGATCGGGGCATAGCGGTGACGGTGCACGCCTTTCTCGATGGCCGCGACACGCCGCCTCGCAGCGCATTGGATTATTTAGCGGCGTTTCAGGACGCGGCACCGCGCGCGCGGATGGGGACGGTCATTGGCCGTTATTTCGCGATGGACCGGGACAATCGCTGGGATCGTGTGAGCCAAGCCTATGCGGCCGTCGTTGCCGGCGCGGGCGAAGCCGCCTCCGATGCGCTTTCTGCGGTTAGGGGGTCGTACGAAAGCGGCAAGTCGGACGAATTCGTGCAGCCGAGTGTGATCGACGGCTATGGCGGGATGCAGGATGGCGACGGCCTTCTGGTCGCCAATTTCCGTGCCGACCGGATTCGCGAAATTCTGACGGCGTTGCTCGATCCGTCATTCACCGAATTTCCGGACCGGAAAACGGCCAGTTTCGCGGCGGCAACCGGTTTGACGTCCTATTCCGAAGCGCTAAACCGGCACTTGACCACATTGTTCCCGGCATTGCCGATTGAAAATGTGTTGGGCGAGGTTGTCGCGACGGCCGAGCTCCGGCAGCTGCGGATCGCCGAAACCGAAAAATATGCGCATGTGACGTTTTTCTTCAATGGCGGCGAAGAACGCATGTTCGATGGTGAGGACCGAATCCTCGTTCCCTCGCCGAAGGTCGCGACATACGATTTGCAACCGGAAATGTCGGCACCGGAACTCACCGACCGGCTCGTCGCTGAGATCGAGGGCGCCGCCTACGATCTTATCGTTGTCAATTACGCGAATGCCGACATGGTCGGGCATACCGGGATGCTCGGTGCTGCGATCCAAGCGGTCGGAGCGGTCGACCGGTGTCTGGGCCGGCTTGAATCAGCCGTGCGAGCGGCGGGCGGCGCGATGATTGTGACGGCAGACCACGGCAACGCGGAGATGATGACGGATGCCGCAACCGGGCAGGCGCATACGGCGCACACCATGAACAAGGTCCCGCTCTTCCTCATCGGCGACGCGGTGCGCGTGCAAGCGCTAAAAGATGGGCGCCTCGCGGATATCGCGCCGACATTGCTGGATTTGCTCGGTATTCCCCAACCCGTGGAAATGACCGGACAGTCGCTGATTGTTCGTTATGGTGAGGCCCGTGCGGCGGAATAACCGCCATGTCTTCCGCAGGTTCTCGTTATCGCTTCTGATCGCAATATGCGCCGGGGCAGGCGCAGACGCGGCACCTAAAGAAAAAGACCTTAAGTCTGTCCAACAACAGATCGAGCGCGAAAAGGAACGGAAAAAGGCGCTTGAGGCGCGCAGTCGTAAACTGCTTCTCGAAACGGCGACGCTGCGGCGCGAGTTGATCGACGTGGCGCGTAGCGCCCAGGAAAAAGAAGCACTCCTTACCCAATTGGAGTCCCAGCTATCGCGTCTGGTCCGCGAGGCGGAAGGACGTGAAGCGGCGCTGGCAGATCAACGACGGCAGTTGGCGGGGACCTTGGGTGCGCTGGGCCGGCTGTCCCGTAACGGACCCCAAGCGCTATTGGTCTTTCCGGGTAAGCCGACGGACATGGTTCGCAGCGCCATGCTGTTGCGAATTGCGGTGCCGCGCCTCGGCGACCGTGCGGCGACGCTCGCAGTGGAGATCGACACCTTAACGCAGGTCAAAAAGGACATCGCCGGCAAACTGCTTAGCTTGCGGCAAGCGAGCGCGGACCGAGATGAGGAGCGCAACCGCCTGCGCCGTTTGCTCGACCGGAAGAGCGTTCTGCGCCAGGAAACGGAAGCAGCGTTTCGCAAGAATACAAGGCGCATGCGCGAGCTGGCGGCAGAGGCGCAAAATTTACGCGACTTAATGGTCCGCCTGCGCAGCAAGCCAGCGGAAGCATCGAACAAACCGCAAATTGCGGCGATACCGCCTGCGCCGCCGCGTGCTGTCACGCCGCCGCCGTCTACGCTTGCCGGCCCACCGGTCGGGCTTCGCGTCTTCCCCGACCGTGGGCCACTGACACTTCCGGTTCGGGGCCGCTTGGTCGGCCGCTACGGTGCATCGACGAATTTTGGCAACACGGCAAAGGGCATACGGTTGGAAACGCGGCCAGATGCGCAAGTCGTCACGCCATTCGACGGAAAAGTGGTTTTTGCCGGCCCCTTCAGAAACTACGGGCAAATCTTGATCATCGAACACAGGGGCGGATATCATACGCTCCTTGCCGGGCTCGCGCAGATTGATGCGGTGGTAGGTCAATGGTTGTTGGCAGGCGAACCCCTTGGATCGATGGCTACTCGAAAGAGCGGCAAACCGGTACTATATGTTGAGCTTCGCCGAAACGGGCAGCCGATAAACCCGCTGCCATGGATTACAGCTGAAAAACAAAGGGTGCGTGGATGAGAAATATCGTTAGCACGACGGCCTTGATATTGGCGACAGTCGTATTCGTATCCGTTTCGCCGGCATCCGCCGCCAAAACGGACAAATCCGAGATCTACAGATTATTGGAGTTGTTCGGTGATGTGTTCGAACGGGTTCGCTCGGATTATGTCGAGGAAATCTCCGAAGAAGAACTTGTCGAATCTGCAATTCAAGGCATGCTGCAGAGCCTCGATCCGCATTCCAGCTATTTGAACAAAAAGACGTTCAAGGACATGCGGGTTCAAACGAAAGGCGAGTTCGGCGGCCTCGGTATTGAAGTCACGATGGAAGGCGGCTACGTCAAGGTTGTCTCACCGATCGACGACACGCCCGCGTTCCGGGCGGGAATCGAACCGGGCGATCTGATAACGCATCTCGATGGCAAAGCGGTCCAAGGTCTGACCTTGAGCGAGGCCGTTGAAAAGATGCGCGGAAAGGTCGGGACAGATATTGTCCTGACCGTGCGACGCAGGGACGTCAAGCCGCTTAAAATCACCATCACGCGCGACAAGATACGCATCCAATCTGTGCGCTCGAGGGTGGAAGGCGACATCGGCTATCTGCGCATCACGAACTTCAGCGAGCAGACGAAAAGCGGTGTCACCAAATCTATCGCCAAGCTGCGGGAAGAAATCGGCGACGATATCCGGGGTTTCGTGCTCGACTTGCGGAACAATCCGGGGGGGCTCCTGGATCAGGCGGTCTCCGTGTCCGACGCCTTCCTGGATCGTGGCGAGATTGTCTCCACGCGCGGCCGCGAAGCTGGCAACGCGCAGCGCTTTCATGCCCGGCCGGGCGATTTGGCTTCGGGCTTGCCTATCGTCGTCCTGATCAATGGCGGATCGGCGTCGGCGTCGGAAATTGTCGCCGGTGCCCTGCAGGATCACAAACGCGCCATCCTTCTCGGCACCCGCAGCTTTGGCAAGGGATCGGTGCAAACCATTATCCCGCTTGGCGCCAACGGTGCGATGAAATTGACCACGCAGCGCTACTACACGCCGTCGGGACGTTCGATCCAGGCGAAAGGTATCGATCCCGACATCGTCGTGGAACAATCGAAGGTCGAACCGTTACGGCGGGGACCGCGGCGGAAGGAAGCCGATCTGCGCCGGTCGCTGAAAATCGAAGACGGCAAAAAGAAAGATAAGAAAATACCGGATGCGGCGGCGGACAAGGACGAATCCGACGAGAAGACGTCGGAAAATACCGAAGAGTCGGAAAATGCCGAAGAAAAGAAACCGAAACGACCGTTCGATTATCAACTGGTCCGGGCGCTCGATTTGATCCGCGGTATATCGTTGTACCGTAGCCAGGCGGTCAATTAGAGGCACAGACCCTGGTCAGCCTTTCCCTCAAGCTGCCGTCCATTCCCGGGCTTCCCTGGCTTCCCTGGAAGCGCGGGAATGACGGTATGGGAACGGAAGGCCGGGATGACGCGTTCGACGATAGCGACGCGTTTCAGGATCAAAACGAACTTCAGGAGAAAATGCCGCTCTTCGCGCTTTACGGGGCGACGGGATTTGCGGTGTTGCTGTTTCTAGGCACATTCGTTTGGCTGCAGTTTCCATCGGCGGCGATCGACGCCGAGCTTCGCGCCATGCGGCCGCATTTGACCAAGAAGGTGCCGCCCATGCGGCGCAGCAAGCGTAGCGCTGCAGCGTCGCAGACCGACAAGGGGAACAGTCTAAGCGGGGATGCGCGCGCGCCGCGCGTCCCCAGCGCACCGAAGCGAAAGTCCGCGGTGCTGCATCCGCATCCCGATCCGAAGCTGGTCGAACGAACGGATATCGGATTGTTGCCGATCGTCGGCGCCGACGGCCGCCGCCCGTGGCGGGTCTATTCGCGGCCTTTCAACGTTCTGGAAAAACGTCCCCGCATCGCGATCGTGATGACGGGACTGGGCGTGTCGTTCAATGCCACGGAATCGGTCGTCGGTGTCCTCCCGGGCGAAGTGACGTTGGCGTTCGCGCCGTTTGCCCGAAAGCTCAAGGAATGGATCGACGCTGCGCGCGGTGCCGGTCATGAGGTCTTGATCAATCTGCCGATGGAGCCGCGGGATTACCCGCGGAGCGATCCGGGGCCGTTCGGGTTGCTGACCGGGCTCAATACGGAGCAGAATCGGCGGCGTCTCGACTGGGTTTTGAGCCGGATGACGGGATATGTCGGTGTCACGAATTATATGGGCGACCGGTTTACCAGCAACCAAACGGCCATGCGGCCGGTATTGCGCGAGATGGAGCGTCGCGGACTCATGTTCCTCGATAGTATGGGAAGCGCGGTCAGTGCGGGACCGAAAATGGCGCAAGCCTTGAAGCTACCCTTTGCCATGAACGACCAGGTAATCGATAAAATAGTGAGCCGGACTGCGATCGACAGAGAGTTGGCGAAAATCGAGAAAATCGCCAAAACGCGAGGCAGTGCTGTGGCATTGACGCATCCCTACCCGGTTACAATCCGCCGATTGCAGCGCTGGATCGCCGATCTCGACGAAAAAGGGCTTGTTCTCGCGCCGATCACCGCCGTCGTCGCCAAACCGAAACCGAGCCAATAGGTTCGATGTCGGTAGACGGCGATCCCCGGCCTTACCGTCCCTGTGTGGGGGTCATGCTTCTGAACGCGCGCGGCGAAGTCTTCGTCGGAAACCGTATCGAAATGTCGGGCGAGAATTGGCAGATGCCGCAAGGCGGCATAGACGAGGGCGAAACGCCGCGCGACGCAGCACTTCGTGAACTCGAAGAGGAAGTCGGCACACGAAAGGCGGAGATCATAGCCGAAGGTGCGGATTGGTTGTCCTATGACCTTCCTGGTTCGGTTTCACGGAAAATTTGGGGCGGCCGTTACCGCGGTCAGACACAGCGCTGGTTCGCGATGCGATTTGCCGGCATCGACAGCGATATCACGCTGAACCGGCACAAGGCGGAGTTCAGCGAGTGGCGGTGGGTTGCCATCTCCGATCTGGAGCGGTTGATCACGCCGATTAAGCGCGAAGTCTACCAGAAAGTTATTCAGGAATTCGCTCATCTGGGTGAAGAAAAGCATTCCTGACACCGGTAAACTGGAAGCATTGTGCGCAAGAGCGTAGCGTTGAAATAGTTAACGGGAATTTACCAATAATTGACGTAAAATCAATTATCTAGTAGGATTTTTGGTAGTACTTAAGTTATTTGCGAATACTTGAAGGATACATTGGTCGACCCTTGCCTATCCGGTTAACGCCCATGACCGCTACATGTAGGGTGCCGCCACTCTCCCGAGTAAAGCTCGGCATAGGTTGGAGCAGAGGTGTCGCCCGCGATGCCGAGCAATGAGCGGAAGGCGTTGAACGGGTAGAAC
>JAKZTB010000136.1:0-13417 GCA_047517345.1 Alphaproteobacteria bacterium | reverse complement strand
GCATCAATGATCCGAGAGCGGAGAGCAAGTGGATGACCATACCCCATCTGGTAGACTCCTATCCAACGCACACAGCATCATGTAGAAATACCAGTGAATCACTCCAGCCGATTCGCTTCAACCTGGAAATGCTCTAGCGTTATGCCGCCGCCGTCGTAACGGTAGCGGCCGCTCGCTTCCGCGCCGGTCGATCGAACTTCTTCACCGATCCAGCTGTTGATTGCCGACCAGCTGATTGTGTACGGGCTCTGCCAGGCCACGTCGATATTTTCGAGCGAAACCGGCGGAAAGAACGCCCCTACCTTGCCGCTGAATTGCCAGGCTGACGTAGAGACGGGCCGGTAGGTCGCGAAACCTTCGACAATATCGACGGGCGACTTCTGGTCTCTGTCGGCTTTGACATGGAGATAGCCGTCAACGCCCCACGTGAATCGTGGGCGCAGCACCAACGATGCTTCGCCGAGCCGGCCGGTCAGGCGGTCGCCATCGCCACGTTTCCCGCCGAAACGGGTTTTGCCCAGCCCGCGGTCCAGCCAGCCGACCTGATCGTCCGTCTGAACGGCGCGCAGATCGAGAAGGCCATGGACATCCAGCCTCGGGAAACCTTCATCGGCAAACGCCGGGAAGGCTGCAATCAAGGAACCAATGAATGCCCAGCACCTCATCCCTGACTTTGATGGGCCGCGTTCTGGTGCGCTTCGGGGTTATCCGGCCCACGGTTTTCTAGAAACCGGATGAGGTCTTCCAGCTGCATCGGTTTCGCAATGTGATACCCCTGTCCGACGTCGCAACCCATTCGCTGCAGGCGTTGAAAGGCTTCCGCATCTTCGATGCCTTCCGCTGTCACCTTGAGGCCTAGATTGTGGCCGAGGTCTACGGTGGAGCGGACAATCAGTTCGTCTTCCGGATTGGTCGCCATGTCACGCACGAACGCTTGATCGATCTTCAGTTCGGAGACCGGTAGTTCCTTTAAATAGGCGAGCGATGAGTAACCGGTGCCGTAATCGTCGACAGACAAAGCAATACCCATTTCGTCAAGTTTTACCAACGTGTCTCGGGCGACTTCCGGCTCGGACATTAAACTGCTTTCGGTGATCTCCAAAATTAGCGCGTCCGGCGTCAAGTTCGCTTTACTTAATGCCGCGGCGACCTGTTCCGGCAGTTCGCGATTGCCCAAATCCAGTGCCGACAGATTGATGGCGACCTGTAAGTTTGTTTTACCGTTGCGTAGCCGCTGCGCGTCCTGCAACGCCCGTATCAAGGCCCATTGCGTAATCTGCCGCACGTCACCGGTTTGTTCGGCAAGCGGGATAAACAGCCCCGGTGAAATCATGCCGCGATCCGGATGGTTCCATCGGATCAACGCTTCGACTGCGGATATTTTCTCGGATCGCAGATCGATCTTCGGCTGATAGAACATCTCGAACTGATGTTCCGTTAGGGCGCGGCGCATTTCGGTAATGAGCAGGAGTTGGTCGGGATTCACCTCGTCCTGTTCCGTGTCGAATACATGCCAATTTTGACTTTTCCCGTGTGTTTTGAACTCGGCCACCTCCGCCTGATGAATTAGCTTCTCGGCATCTCCGCCCGCCCCGGCGTGGAAGGTGAGGCCGAACTTCAGGTCCGCGGCCAGGACGAAATCCTGTATTGGAACCGGTTGTTCGAAGTCCGCCTCGAGTCGCATTACGATCGTCTGGGCGTCATCCGCCGTGCTTCCGCGAAACGCCATGCCGAACGTGTCGCCGCCGAGCCTGGCCAACAGGCCGTCCGGGCCGGCTTGTGCGGATAACCGGCGCGCGATCTCGATGATCAATTCATCGCCCGTTTCGTATCCGAGCGTGCTGTTGGTCTCCTCCAGTCGCTCGACACCCAGCACGACGACCGCGGTATTGTTGTCATCGCCGTGCAGCGCTATGCGTTCGGTTAGTTCGGTGACGAATTCCGTCCGGTTCAATAGACCCGTAAGGGCATCGTAGCGCGCCTGGTAGGAAATCTTTTCCTCGCGCGCCCGAATGCCAACCATCATATCGTTGAAGGTCGAGGACAGCGTGCCGAACTCGTCGTTGCCTTTGAGGTCGATGGCTTTCTCGTAGTCGCCCTTGCCGACGCGCTCCGCGGCATCGACCAGCTGGCCAAGCGGGCGGGAGACACCCCGCGCCAGCATGGCGCCGCCGACGAGCGCAAATCCGAGACCCCCGATCAACAGGATGATCATGGTTATAAGCAGCGGGTAGGTCTGGCTTATCGCTTCCTCGGCGGAATATTGCAGGAACATGGCGACACTCGAATTTTCATTTACCGTGTCCACCGGGGAGGCCAGAACGATATAGGCGGTGCCCGCCAAATCGACGATATCCGGCTCGTCGGAACCGGCGAGCGCGGCCGCGGTATCCCCCAATGCTTTGCGATCTTCGTCCTTGAGGGTGGATGCGGCGAGGCGCCACGCGCTTTCGGAATTCACGGCGAAAGACAAATCCAAGGGTACCGGTGCCTGGGCGCGCAACCGGTTCGCCAAAGCATCGTTGATATCAAGCCCGATGCCGATCCACGCAATCGGTTCCGGCGCCAGAACCGGGACGATGACGAGCCGGTAGAGCGTGTCGTCGATGGAGGCGATGGCGACCGCTTGGCCCTCTTCGTCGGCGCTTTCGATCATGCTCACGAAAGGAACCTTCCGGCTGATGGAAATTTCCTCGGTGTCGTAAAGAATTTCGTCTTCCAGGGAGATCAGCATGATCCGGTCGGCGGCGATCCGGTCTTTGAGGTTGCGGATGACCGATCGTTGCGTTGCCGCATCGCCCACCGCAATCGCCTCGCGAAAGCCGAAATCCAAGGTCACGACCCGCGCGCCTTCCGCGAGTTGCGATGTCAGTTCGTCGAGTTGCCGGTCGAGAATTTTCCCGGCGAACGTCAATTGGCTGCGGCCCTGCACCAACGCATTCTGGCGCGTCGACGTGTAGACGCTGATGGTGTTGACGAGTTGCACCGCGACGAGGATCGCGCCGATGAAAATCGTCAGTTTTGTCCGGAACTTGAGCTTCATAGCGCCCTAGGCCGCACCAATCCGTTCGAGTGGATACAATCTAACATATGGCACCCCTACGACAGTTTCCCGATCCCATCGGTTAGGCGCGCGATGTGCCGTGATGCGGGGGCCATCACAAGTGTCGCGCGACGCGGCCGGTGGGTTCGGGAAGCCGCCCTCCGGGTCCCGTATCCCGGCTTGTCGATGCGTCGAAGACCCTTGCCGATGCTTCGGCATCGCCTGCGGGCCTTCTCCTGCCGAGAAGCCGGGATACGGGATCGTAGGGGTGGCATATGCTAGATTGTATCCACTAGTACCTGAGTTTCTTGCGTTTCTTTTTCTTGCCCTGCCGTTTGAACTGCACCGTCATGTCGGCTTGTTTTTCGCCGCTTTCTCCGAGGGTGACTTCCGCCGTCGGCCGCTTGCGTTTGGAGCGGAGCCCAGCATGCCACACAGAAAGTTGATATTCGCCCGCAGGCAAACCGATGAACCGGGCGACGCCCTGTTTGTCTGTTTTCGCCGGTTGCCCCTCTCCGTTGACGTAAATGTAGGCCAGCATCCTGTCATGGATGTTGCAGCCGATCACCACGACGCCCGGTGTGTCGAAAACGATCGGCTCGCTTGTTTTATTCGATGGAACCGTGATGTCGAATTTTTTCGCACTGGAAAATGAATAAATGTGATGTCCCCAACCGTCGCTGTTGTTGAATTCGACCGATGCGCCGGCAGGAATAACGCTGACCGTCGGATGGTAGGCCGTATCTTTTTGATTTATCTGGAAAACGGTGCCGATGGCGGCGGCTCGAGATTCCGTGCCGTCTTTGGGCTTTGCGGTCACGACGGCGTCGCTGACCGGCGTACCTTCGTCACTGCGGACGGCGACGGTCAGGTCGCCGGCATTTGCCTGTGCGCTAGCGAACAGAGCAAATACGCCAAAAGCGAGCGCCGAAATGGCTCTCTTCGATGCTGTATTCAACGGCTTTCCTCTCCCCAAAAGCCTACACCGAGCGTGCGGCTACCGTATCGACTAATGCCATGTTTGCAAACCGTTCGGTAATAAAGCGTTAACGCTAAAACCGTCGGTCAACCGGGCGATTCCAGTCTTTCTTGTCGCACCGAAGGCGGCGTGGCATTGTCCGCGCCTGACCGATCCTCATATGAAGGGGTCCCACATACCCCTAGAAAGGATTCGACATGGCCGAAACGGTCGTCTTCGAAATGTTCACCGACTACGTGTGACCGTGGTGTTATCTCAGTACCGGGCGTATTGATAAACTCCAAGAGAACTATGACATAGACGTGCAGCTGGTGCATTTTCCGTTGCATCCCGATACGCCGATGGAAGGCCGCTCGCTGGGAGAGATGTTTGCCGGGCGTGATTACGACGTCGATGCCATGTACGCCCGCATGAAGGGGTTGATGGAGGCCGAAGGCCTGCCCTACGGCAAGCGCACTCATACCTACAACAGCCGGCTGGCGCAGGAACTCGGCAAATGGGCCGATACGCAGCCCGGTGGTTATGCGATCCACGACGCGCTGTACAAGGCCTACTTCGTCGAGGCGCGCAATATCGGCGATATCGATGTCCTGATGGACGTGGTGCGGGCGGTAGGCCTGCCCGAAGACGCCACACGCGAGGTTCTGGAACAGCGGACCTTCAAGGATGCCGTGGACGGCGATTGGGCGAAGTCGCATCAATACGGCGTGACGGGCGTGCCGACATTCGCGGCCGGCGGTCACGGCGTCGTCGGTGCGCAGCCGTACGAGGCGATCGAGGAATTGGTGAAAAACGCCGGCGCCGCGCCGCGTGCAGAAACGCAAACCTAGGAAGATGCGGCTTGTTTGAACCGGATGCGGGCACGCAAAATATGCTGGATTGGGTGGCGGCTGCGGACGCCCCGCCGATGACGGAAATGTTGCCCGAGGAGGCGCGCGCCTTTCAGCTTGCCGGCGTGACCAAAATAAATCCGGATCCGGAACCCGTTCATCGCCTGGAGAACCGGTTGATCGATGGTCCCGGCGGCGCGATGGACCTGCGCATCTACTGGCCATCCGATGCGGCAGGACTGCCGGTCTGCGTGTACCTGCATGGCGGCGGATTCGTGATCGGCAACCTCGATACCCACGATCCGCTCTGCCGTTGTCTGGCGAACCGGTCCGGTGCCATCGTCGTCTCGGTGGATTACCGCCTGGCGCCGGAACATCGTTACCCCGCCGCGGTCGAGGACGCCGGTGCCGCGCTCGACTGGGTGGCCGCAAACGCCGCCGACTTCGGCGGCGATCCCAAACGCCTTGCGGTCGCGGGGGACAGCGCCGGCGGAAACCTCGCCGCCGTGGCGAGCCATCGTGCGGTGGATTCGGGCGGGCTCGCCCTGCGGTGCCAGGTCTTGATCTATCCGGTGACCGACCATGGACGGGGCGATCACAAAACCCGCCGGACGATGGGTGAAATATTCCCGATCCCGACGCCGGTCATGGAATGGTTCCACGAACATTACTTCGGTCACGCCGAGTCCGTGTTTGAACCCGACGCCTCGCCGATACATCGGGAAGACGTGAGCGGATTGCCGCCGACACTGGTGTTGACGGCGGGACTCGACCCGCTGTGCGACGAGGGCCGCGCTTATGCGGACCGGCTCGACAAGGCCGGCGTCGACGTTCGATATGTCCAGTATGACCGGACGATCCACGGGTTCCTGCAAATGGGCCGCATCATCCCCTGTGCCGCGGACGCGATAGACGATATCGGCGATTATCTCGCGGCGGCGTTCGCCGCTTCTTAAGGGAACACGCATGAGCCTTGAATCACGGACCTTCCGCGCGGTCGGTTACCCGTTGCGCCTGCATTCCGGATCCGGCGCGCTCGACAAACTCGCCGCCGAAGTCGAACGGCAGAAGGCCAACCGCGCGTTCGTGATCTGCGGACAGACGGTGGCGCACAAAACCGGCTTGCTCGACCGTATCTCCGGTAACCTGGGGCCGCTCTATGCCGGCGCGTTCGACGGCATGGATAAGGATTCCACCTGGCCCGCGGTGGAGCGTGGCGTCGAGGCCGCGCGTGCGGCGGACGCCGATCTGTTGATCGCGGTCGGCGGCGGCAGCGTCATCGTGGGGGCCCGCGTCGTGGCGATCCTCCTGGCGGAAGACGGCGATCCCTACGGTCTGATGACGCAATATCCGGAAGGCAAGCCGGCCTACAGTCCGCGCCTAATGGCGCCGAAGCCGCCGATCGTCAATATCGCGACGACGCCGAACACGGCGATGAACCGCGGCGGCTCGGCGCTCAAGAACGACCGGCTTGACCATCGCATGGAGTTCTACGATCCCAAGACGCGGCCGGTCGCGCTGTTCTGGGACGCCGACGCGCTGCTGACCGCGCCGCCCGAACTGATCCGCTCGACGGCGACGACGAATTTTTCCAGCACGTTGCGGACCTTGGGCGCGACCGATATGAGCCCCCTGGTCGAGGGCGACCACCGCCAAGCGTTCCGGCTACTGCACCAGGCGCTGCCGCGGATCATGCAAGAGCCGGACAATGCGGCGCTACGGATCGATCTTTGCGCGGCGGCGTTCCTGCAGAACCGGGCGGCGGACGACGATCAGGGGCGTCGTACCGCGCGCGACCGGACCGGCAGCAGCGCCTACGCGCTCGCGACGGCGCTGCACATCCGCTACCACCATGTCTGGCAGGGCGAATCGACGTCCTCGGTGATGCCGACGGTGACCCGGCTGACGCCGCCGGAGAATATCGAGACCGCGGAACGGATCGCCGATGCGCTCGGCGTCTGGCAAGACGGCATGAGTTCCGCCGACGCGGCGGCAGCGACCGCGGACAAGCTCGACGCAATCTATCGCCGCATCGGCATGCCGGCGCGGCTGCGTGACGTCGATATTCCGAAGGCGGAGCTGCCATTGCTGGCGAAAGACACGCTGAAGAACTTCAACGCTAACCCCGGCGACCGGCCGGGCGATTATACGGCGCAGATGCTGGCGCTGCTGGAAGCCGCCTGGTAACGCGGCCAATTGGGAGATTGAGATATGGATTTCGGATTGCATCTCGGGACGCGCGGCGCGGCGGCGAGCGCGGAAGGACTTCGGGCGCTGGCGCAGCAGGCGGAGGCGCTGGGTTTCGCCTATCTGGGCCTGAGCGACCACATCATCATCGCCCATTCGATCGACTCGAAATATCCGTACAACGAAAGCGGCGATTGGCCCGGCGTCGATACCGGCGCCTGCCTGGATCAGCTGACCTGCCTGACCTTTGCGGCCGCGGTGACCGAGAAGATCCGCCTGCTCACCTCGGTCATGGTGATCCCGCACCGCCCGGCGATCCAGACCGCCAAGCAGCTCGCCACCGCCGACCTGCTGTCCAACGGACGGGTCGTGGCCGGCGTCGGGGTCGGCTGGATGCGCGAGGAGCTGGCCCTGTTGAGCGCGCCGCCGTTCGAGCGGCGCGGCGCCGCCTCGAACGAGTATATCGAGGCGTTCCGGGAGCTGTGGACCGCGAAGGCGCCGCGCTACGCCGGCGAGTTCGTCTCGTTCGACAACGTGTCTTTCGAGCCCAAACCGCCGCAGGCCGGCGGCCCGCCGATCTGGATTGGCGGCGAGGGCATGGCGGCGCGCAAGCGGACGGCGCGGCTCGGCGACGGCTGGTACCCGGTACTGCGCAACCCGCGGCACATGATGGATACGCCGGAACGTTTCGCGGCGGCGCTGGCCGACATCCACGGATTTACCGAAGAAGCGGGCCGCGACCCGGCCAAGATCGACACCGCGATGTTCGCGCCGACCTACAAACTGGGCGACGCGGACAACGGCGCCGACCGCTGGCCCTTCTCCGGCTCCGCCGAACAGATCGCCGAAGACGCAAGCGCCTACGCCGATGTGAGCCTCAACCATTTGCTGATCGGCTTCGAGGACAATGATCTGCAGCGTTCGCTCGACATGATCGAGGGATTCGCTAAAGAGGTTATGCCGCTGGTCGGTTAGTTCGTCGGCACCCGGCCGAGCGGGTCGCCGAAGCGTTCCAAGAGCACATCGTCGAAGGGCACGCCGTCGGCGGCGAACCAGCTGCCGGGCCGGGTTTTGTAGTAGTCGTGCCGTTGCGGCGCTTCCGGCTCCATGCCGCTGGCGAGCGCCTGGGCGGCTTCCATCACCGTACGGCGAAAGCGCACGACCGCGGCGTCCGTGGCGGTCAGGTTCTCGCGGGTGCGGTCGACGATGAAGCCCTGGCTCTGCTGGATCATCTCGTCCTGTTCGGCGAGGCCGGCGACTCCGGTAAACGTGCGGTGCTTCTGCGCTTCGCGGTCGATCATGAAATCGTTAGAACGGTTCTTGAGTGGCTTATGGTCCGGCCCCAACTCGGCGATGATGCCGAACCCGCCACGCAGATTCGCGCGCTCCTTGTCGTCGATGGTGCGCTCCGGGTTCCAGGCATAGGTGAAGACCCAGGACGCCTCGTCATGGACCGGCACGACGGTGAAGCCGAAATAGGTCTCGCCCGGCATCGCCGACGGGCCGGTACCGTGCGACGGTAACAAATACTGTGTCATGCGCCAGTATTTCTCGCCGTCCGCGTCGCGCATGCCGCCGACGACGAAGCCGACGTCGTGTTCCTTGATCGAGAATTGCGGTATCGGATCGTTGCGGATCCATCGCAGGCGCCGCTCGTCGGCGGGGGCGTCCGGGTTGGCGTTCGACGGCACGCTGGGCGCCGGCATGTGCAGGAAGGAGAAGTGCGTCGTATCGAGGTCGCCTTCGATGATCTGGGCCCAGTTGCACTCCAGCAGCTGTTTCGTGACGTAGCGGTTTTCCGGCGCTATCTGGCCGAATTCGAGCTGCGGAATTTCCGGCAGGACGCCACCGGGCAGTTCTTTCGCGGGCGGACCCATATAGGCCCATATATAGTCGCCGTATTCGCGGGTGGGATAGGCCTTCACCCGCATCGTGTCGTGCATGCGCACGCCGGGCGGCACGTTCGGCAGCTCCATCGCCTTGCCGTCGACGTCGAACTTCCAGCCGTGATAGACGCAGCGCAGCCCGCACTCTTCGTTGCGGCCGAAGAACAGGTTGGCGCCGCGGTGCGGGCAATGGGACTCGATCAGGCCGATGCGCCCTTCCGTGTCGCGAAAGCCGACCAGTTCTTCGCCCAATATGTTGACCCGGACCGGCGGGCCGTCCGGTTCCCGGAGCTCTACCGACAAGGCGACAGGCTGCCAGAAGCGCCTGAAATATTGTCCCATGGGCGAGTCGGCGCCGGTGCGGGTCAGCAGGCCGTTTTCCGCGGCGGTCAGCATGTTCGTTTCTCCTTGCTGGCGTCCTTTATAGGAGTTTCGGGATAATCGCGAAACGGGTTCGATGATTTAGCCGCACACTAACGCGGCGGCGAGCGCCAACGCAGCGAGCCGCCGGTGCTCGGCCTGATCCACAATCTGGGCGGCTTCCCGCACCAGAATGTGTGTTCGGTGTGCATCGTCGGCATGGACGGGGCGTAGGGGGCACCGTACCAATCATGCGTCGCGAGCGGTCTTGCGGTACTCCCGCCGACGCGCCTCAAAGCCGGGCGACGAAATCCTCGATCAGCGCGTTGACCTTGTCCGGGATTTCGGTGGCGGGGAAATGTCCGGCGTCGTCGAGTTCGATATAGTGCGAGCCGGGCACCACGGCGTGGATCGCCGCTTCGTATTTCGGCGGGTTGCCGTGGTCCTGTAGGCCGCGTAGGAGCAGCAGCTTGGGTTTCAGGTCCGCGATCCTGTCGCGCACGTCGAACGCGTCGATAGTCTTCAGGTCGTGATATTGCGATAGCGGACCAACCTGCCGGTGCTTTTCGACCAACCGTTCGCGCAGGTCCGGCGCGACCAGATGCATGGCGTCCCGTTGATAGGCGATCCATTCTTCTTCATAGGCAGTTGTATTTTTCGCTGCGCGCAGGCGCATTTCGTAGGTGCCCGATGGGCGCTGTTTCGGCGCCATGGCGACGGTCATGATGACCAGCCCCGCGACCTCGTCCGGGTAGTCCAGCGCGTATTGCAACGCGATCGACGCGCCGAGCGTATAGCCCACGAGCACGAGGTTTTCGCGCTTGCCCTGCGCCCACAGCCAGCCGCGCACCCAATCCGCATAGCGCGCCACATCCGGGCACGGTTCGCCGGACAGATGCCCCGGCAGATCCGGCGCCACGCTGCCCGGGAAATGCGCCAACTGCGCCTCGAACGCTGCCGCACACCCACCCGCACCGGGGCCGTGCAGGAAGACGAGTTGGGTCATAGCTTAAACCACGCCCTTGTCCTTCAACGCCTGTAATTCTTCCGCATCCATATCCAGCAACCGCCCAAACACGTCCTCGTTGTCCATGCCGAGCGTCGGCGCGCCGCGCAGTTCGGGGAGGGGGCCGCTGGAAAATTGGATCGGGAAGCCGACGACAACGCCGTTGTCGACCGGGTCGTCGAGCAGGCTGTGGCGCATCGGCTTCAGGGTGCCGCGGTCGCGGAAATGCGGATCGGCCAGCACCTTGTCCAAGGTGCGCACCGGGGCCACGGGGACGTCCCGTTCCTTGAGGCGCGCCAGTATTTCGTCGCAGTCGAACTGGACGAATCGGTCCTGCAATTCGGCGCGCAGTTCTTCGAGGTTTTCGGCGCGCTTGATGGCGTCGGTGAAGCGCGGGTCGGTGCCCAGTTCCGGCGCCTTCAAGCCGTCGCACAGGGCCATAAAGCGGTGGTCGTGCCCGACCGTGATGATCACGTCCGCGTCCTTCACATGGTACAGGCCGGTCGGGCCGGTGCGGGCATTGTTGCCGGCGCGGGTCGGCAGGCCTTCCGCCAGCGTCTCCTCCAGCGGTTCCATGAACATTAGGCTCGCCAGGGTGTCCATCATCGAGGCGTCGAGATACTGCCCATCGCCGGTCTGCTCCCTGTGGCGCAAGGCCGCGAGAATCGAGAAGGCGGCGTAGAGCGGCGTCACCAGATCGCTGACATAGACGCCCACGCGGGTCGGCGGCCCGTCGGGATGGCCGTTGATGTCCATCAGGCCGGCCATCGCCTGGATTTGGTGGTCGTGCGCCGGGTTGTCGGCGTGCGGCCCATCCTGCCCATAGCCGGAAATCGAGCAATAGACGACGCCGGGATTGACCGCCGCCACGTCCTCGTAGCCGAGCCCAAGCCGCTTCATCGAACCGGGCGACAGGTTTTCGATCACGACGTCCGATTGCTTGGCGAGCTCCAAGAACAGGCGCCGCCCCTCCGGGTCTTTGAGGTTGAGGGTCACGCTTTTGACCCCCTGGGTCCGCTTCAGGAACTTGGTCGGGATATCCTGCTCGGTCTGCTTCGTGGGGTTGACGCCTTCCGGTCCGACGAAGGGCCCGAGCGCCCGTACCGGATCGCCGGTTCCTGGTACTTCGACCTTGATCACGTCCGCCCCGAACCGGGCCAAGGTCATGCTCAAAAATGGTCCGGCGAGAAACACGGTAACGGCCAGTACGCGGACATCCTTCAGTGGCTGCACTTCCAATCCCTCCAATTTGCTGTGGGCGTAACGGTAGCATCCGCGGGGAGGGTCGCAAATTGTGTGGCCGCCGGATTGGCTATAGGGTCTTCGAAACGATGGATACAGGGGGAACCAAAATGCCGCTTCCGCAGGATATCGCGCCGGTCAACAGTGAGTTGATGGACTCGATCGCCCGCTCGGGCTCGATGGACTGGATCGAGACCAAGCCCGGGCAGGCCTACATGAAGATTCTCTGGATCGGCCCGGAAACCGGACGCTGGGCGGTTTTGTTGAAATGGATGAAAGGGTATGTCGCCGCGCCGCACAAGCATCTCTCGGCGGCGCAAGTCCTGATGTTGAAGGGAAAACTGCAGGTGCGCGACGGCATTCTCGAAGCCGGCGATTTCATCTACGAACCGAACGGCATGGTGCACGGCGCGACCACGGTGTTGGAGGATACCGAATACCTGTTCATGTGCGATGGGCCCGTCCTGTACTTCGGAGACGACGCCTTCACGGGCTATTTCGGCTGGGAACAGCTACAGCGCCTGCAAGATCAGGCCACCGCGGCGGCCTAGAGACTAGTGGATACCGGTCTCCCGAGGCTGCGCCAGTACGCGTACGGCGATCCCCCCGGCTAGGATGACGATACCAAGCACCGCGAAGGCCAGGCCCCAGCTTTCGGCGCTTTGCCCGCTGCCGGTCAGGTCGAGGATATAGCCGAGCAACACGGGGCCGAGCAGGCCGCCGGCCGCCGACGCGGTGCCGAAGGCGGCGACCGTGTTGCCGCGCTGGGCTGGGTCCGCCGTGTTGACCGCGCCGCCATTGAGCGTGCCGGAATCGACCAGCACAAGCAGATTGTGCCCCACGACAAGCGCGATGAAGACCCAAATCGGCCACGCCGCCGCGTAGCCGACGGTGAAGGCGAAGACCGCTGAAATCGCCATTGCCAGGAACGAGGTTCGCGCATAACCAATGCGGTGGCCGAACTCCGCCCCGACGAAGCTGCTGGGAACGCCGATCAGTATCAGCACCATCGCCGCCAGGGCCGCGTTGAAGTCGTCCGGCAGGTCCGGTTGGGCGACGGCGGTCCATGTCAAGAAGGTTACGGTCCAGGAGCGGATGCCCTGCAACTCGAAGTTATGCGCGAAGACACCGATGACGTAGCCGACCGACGCCCGGTTGCGTAATACGGGCCGGAAGTCGGGCAGCAGCTTGCGCGGTCGGCCCTGAGTCTCCAGCGCGACCGGCGGCAGGTAGTGGAACAGCAGGGCGGCGGCAAAAATGTTGCTTATTGCCGGTATCACGAACGCCCACTCCCAACCGAAAGCCGACGCGATCTCAGCCGCGATCCAGACCGACAGGCCGGAGCCGACGGCGAAGCTGGAGACGTAGATCGCCGCGGCGCGGCCTTTCGCATCGCTGGGGATGCGGTCGCTCATCGCTTTGATGCCGGGCATATAGGTCCAAGCGAAGCCTAGGCCCTGTATGCCGCGAAAGGCGAGGGCACTCCAGAACCCGTCGGCCAGGCCCATGCCGCCATAGCCGAGGACGTTCAGCAATGCACCGGCGATCAGCAATCGGCGTGCGTCAATTCGGTCGGTGACGCCGACGAAGGCGACGCCGAACAGATAGGTCAGATAAATGATGCCCGCGAGCCAGCCCGCCTCGGTGTAGTTGAGCGACCATAATTTCGTGAACAGGGGCAGCATTGCTGGAACCGAATGCAATCCGAGCAAGGACAGCCACAGATAGGCGCACATCAGGATGACAAGGCGGCGGAAAGGCATCAGGCAGGCACGCGGGATGAGGAAGAATGTGGTTCGGAGTATACGCAGCTGCGCGGGGTTGTCGTCGGGTAAGAGCTGGGTCACGGCAGGCACTGGCAACCGGGCGGGGTATGGACTATCT